>JAIYDP010000135.1 GCA_027487435.1 Verrucomicrobiaceae bacterium
GGGAGGGGGGGGTGTGGGGGGGGAGGGGGATGAGGGGGGGGGAGGAGGGGTAGGAGGGGAGTTCGGCGACGGTGAAAGAAAAGACGCGGCGGTGGTGGGGGAGGTTGATGACGTCGCCGACGGACAAAACGCACCGCTTGGCGCGCAGGTGGGCGGCGAGGAGGTCGGCGTGGTTGGGGACGGCGAGAAAGGAGGGGGAGTCGGTGGCGAGGGTGCAGGACTGCGCCTAAAGAGTAAAGGTGCGGGAATGTGGGGCGGATAGGGGGACGGGTGGGGGGGGAGTGTACTTTTGGGATGGTGACGTATGTGGCGGTGAGCTCGCCGTCGCTGAAGACTGAAAAGAGCTGGGGTGGTTAAGGACTATGCGGGAGGGGATTTAGAGCACGTCGGTGGAGAGGGCGATGGCGTGCTCGTCGCCGCCAAAGTCGAACACGCCAACGGTTGCTTTGTTGCTGTCCTTCTCAAGCTCAAAGAAGAGGGGGAACGAAAGGTCCCGGTCGGTGATGTCGGCCAGGATGTTGCCGCTGAGGCGAATTCGATCCTCGGGGAGGTCCTCATGGCAAACAGCGATTCCTGAGAACTTGAATTTCATAGCTTCCTTCATGCGCTCGGCTTCGACTGCTTCTTCTCTCAGCCGACGAGCCTCCTCCTCTTCCGCTCGTTTTCTTCGCCTCTCTGCGGCGATGGCAAGGGCTCTTTCTTGTGAACGCTTGATTTCTTCATCCATTTTTGACTTCCTCGCCAGTGCTTCATGTTTTCTAGCTGCCTAGAGGATCAGCCATGGCTGCCAATAGAGCAACAGAGACCTGCTCACTCTGGAGCCGTTTGACGGCAGAATCGAACAAACTCTCCATTTAAAGACTCAAAATTAATGTGGCAATATTCGTTTATTAATTGAAACCTTTGTCCAGAAAATTCAGAACGTTTCTCTCAATCTGAATAGCTCTTCTTGCACTTTTTTGATTGGTTCGAGCTAGCTGTGAGCAGCCTTGAAAGAGCTTGATTAATTTTGTATTTGTGACTTTGTTAATGCGTTGTCGTCCTCTGGCTCTGTTGTGTGCTGAGATTGTTGCAGCGAATCCTGCTTGCGTCAACGGGCATCTCATTCCTTCTCTCCCTGAAAGCGTCCTCGTTCATCTCCTCAGCTCCATTGTCCTCCTTAGATCTCCTACGCCTCAGGACATCCTCTTGTTCTCCAATCAACCTCTCAGCATTGTGTCTCTGGAATGCTGCTCACTCTCAGACGACTCCATTGAAGCCCTCTTTTCGATTCCTGCAACGGAGCTAAATCTTTCGAACAATCTAGACGTATCCGACAATGCTTTCCGAGTTATCACTCGCAGCGCACGCCACCACCGCTCCATTTCGAACCTCCCCCTCACCCGCACGCTTCGAAGCCTCAACCTGCGCCGCACGAGCGTTTCCGCTGCCGCTGCGAAGGGCTTCTGCAGCGCCTTTTCCCTCACCCACCTCGACCTCTCCGACAACGACAAGATAACAAACTCAATATTCGACGAGATTGCTCGTTGCCCGTCCCTCACCTCCCTCTCCCTCCAAAAGAACGAAAAAATCTCAACCGGCTTCGCGCCCCTCACCGCCCTCTCAGCCCTCACCCACCTCGCGCTCGACGGCTGCTTTAAAGTCTCAGACGCGTCTTTAGAGCATATATCCCTTATCCCCTCCCTCGCCACCCTCTCCCTCCGCAGCTGCATCAAAATCTCCTCCGACGGCCTCCTCCACCTCTCCCGCCTTCCCGCCCTCACAGACGTCGACCTCTACGGCTGTCCCCGCGTCGACGACGCTGGCGTTGCGGCGCTCGCGATCCTCCCCCTCACCCACGTCTGCCTCGCGGATAGCGCCGTTGTGAAATCGTTCGCTTCGCTTCATTCGCGCAGGATGTCGCGGCTGCACCTCACGCGCTGCACGCGCCTCAGCCCCGACGCGCTGCTTAAGCTGAGCGTTTTTTCAAATTTGAAGGAGCTGAAAGTCGCTCACAGCGCAGCCGTTAACGACCAAATTGCTTTGTCTTTTAGCGCGCTCTCAAGCCTCACCCTCCTCTCGCTCAGCGGGACGCAGGTCTCAGGCGCCTCCTTTGCGCAGCTCTCGACGCTAAAATTAAAGACTCTTCACGTCGCAGGGTGCCGCATCTACCACCCCGACGCCCCTCTGGGGCTTGAGTTAATGACGGACTTAACAAGTCTGGACTTAACCGACACACCCCTCACGGCCGACAATTTCAAATTTTTGGCCGCCCTGACCGCCCTGACCGCCCTTTGGCTCGTCAAGACGTCCTTCGACGACACCTCCGTCGCAGCCCTCAGCAGCTTCGCTTCGCTTCGCGCCCTCCGCTCCCTCGATGTCGCCGACTGCCGCGCGCTCACCGTCCTGCCGGTGCGCTCCTGCGCACTTGCGCTTGAGTCCCTCTCCCTCAAGCGGACGGCCATTCGCGCCCCCTGCGACGAACTCTACGCGCTAACAAACCTCACGTTCCTTAACGTCTGCCGCACAGGCGCTGTGGACTCAAATAACCACCTCAACATCGCGTCCCTTTGCAAACTCCGAACATTGACGCTGGCCGAGGCCGTCGGAGTGGACGACGCGCTCATGGCGGCGCTGCCGCATTCGCTCACGTCCCTCAACGTCGCGGCGTGCGCGGGGCTAACGGCCGCGGGTATGGCGGCTGTGGGGGAGCTGAAGGGGCTGCGGTTTTTGTGCTTGAAAGGGTGCCAAATTGGGGACGAGGGGGTGATGGCGCTGACGGGCCTGCATCGGCTGGAGACGCTCGTTTTGGAGACGGGCCTGCTGACGGCGAAGGGGTTGGAGGCGTATCACGCGGCGGGACGGGAAAGGCGGTGAGGGTGTTTACCAAATGGGGGGGCACATACAGAACTGCGGGGTGAGGGGCGTGTGAGCTGGGACTACCTGAATTACTCGGGGAAGGCCTTGCAGTTGGGGTTGGTGTTGATGGAGACGGGGTTCAAGGAAGGCTCCCATGACGGCAGCTTCAGAGTAAGATGAGGCAAGGGAGAGGGGACGTACCGCCTAAGGGGTCAAGATGAGAGAAGCTAGTAAGACACATTCTGCAGGGTTAGCCCGTGAGGGACGGATTGAGCACGCAAACGCCCTAGCGTGTGAGCGAAGGCAGAGAAGAAACTGTACGCTGTTGTGGGAGTATTGGGCGAGTTGCTGAGGCCGTCAGAGTTGCATTGCACTGCGCCCATGTACGGGAGTCCTTGACGGTGCTGGTTCTTCGAACAGCTTCGTGAACGTGCTGAGCATTGCAAGAATAGATAAAAGTTAATGAAGAGCCATGACAGGTTTGTTATCTCTTGCTCACACTTGTCACTTGTTGCTGCACCGCGCTGCTTGCCCAAAAGCCCCAGGGTGCTCGTGCGTAACTTGAAGCCCTCAGGAGGAGCCGCAATTGACCCCCGCCGTGCAAGGGCTGCACCCCCACCCAAAGGCTCGTCACAGGCGCCACGTGGGGGCATTGAGCACTTTCGCACACAGCGGCCGACTCAGCAGTGCCCCAACGAACTCTCTCTCCACTCCATTCCCTGTTTTGTCGAGCGATCCTCCTCCAGCGACGCAACGGCCGTTGCCTCTCCAAGCGCGCAACTACACGCGCAGTCATGGCTGCGATCTCTTTCGACTGCCCAAATTTCAGCCGAAGAAACTCAAACACCTCGCCGAGCAGGCCGCAACCTGTGCCCAGAGACAGTAGGAGTTGCCCCACCAAACCATCCAGAGGCTGCCTTCATCCTCTGCGCCATGGCGAGCCTTCGTGCGGGTGCGGGTGTGGCGCACGCGCGGGCCGTTCGACTACTTAACGCTGCGCCGTGAGGTGCCAACGCGCGCCTAGAGGACGGTCGAACGAATTTAGACGATCTGCGCGACGACTGGGCGGCGAGGTGTGCAAGATGGAGGCGATGGGAGTGCTGGAGGGTGCCGTCAGGGCGGAGTCGAGGAGAAAGCGAGGGCAAGGGGGGTGGGATCGAGAAGTTGGCGGGGATCTGGCGGATAACCTCGCTGAGGGAGGATGCAGACCGAGTTGCGGCCGGATGGCAGGGCTGCCCGTCGCGGTGGAGGGTGGCGCGAGCACAGGGACGACATTTTGCACTCCGCGGACTCACAGACAATTAACTAATAACTCTATTTCCTCATATTTAATTAGATTCCTTAAAGAGAGAATGAATGTGCTGGAGCTGAAAAGGGCGATCGTCTCTGAATTGGAGCCACTCCTCATCACCAAGAGTGTTCGGGATGCTACCATGTCCGAGAAGGCAGAGGGTCTGGAATCAGTTCTTGAGAAAGTCCGCTCCATCGAGGAGTTCAACACCATCGTCAACAAGGCGCTGCGAAGCGATCACACCGTCCGCTCCATCGAGCTTCAATCTGTGCTTGCGCAGGTCAATGCGTCCATGAGCGATCTTCCTCAAGTTCAGCCGGACTACGAAAGGCACATGACGAAAGCGACCGACTTCATGCGGCTGCTGGCGGACCAGTGGAAAGAAAAGGAGGGCGACGACGACGGCCCGGACTCCGTGAAGTACAAGCTCAAGGCCCTCAGAGAGTGCTTGGCGTTGACGAAGGACAACGTCGACGTGTTAAACCAGCTCATGGCGGTGTCGCGACAAGTCCCCGTCGCGCTGGGCGTCTTCGCCGTCGAACGAGGCCAGCTCGGCGTCGGCAACGAAGCAAGCGTCGTTGAGGTGGCCAAGGCGTACCGCGACAGAGCGATATGCCATGTTCGCGACCTGATGAGAGTCCTCGCAGGTTGCCGCAACGCGCGATCGGGCCTGCGGCAGCTGTTGGAGCGGTTCAAAAGCTGCGGCGAGGGGCTGGAGAGGCTGAAGCTGTCCATCGAATCCAGCAGAGGCGAGCTGGAAGTGCTCAGAAGCATCAACAACAAGCACGTGGAGGCGGAGGCCAACCGCGATGCGGCGGAGGCTGAGATTGGGCGGCTTGAGAAGGCCTGCGACAAGAAGGTGAAGGAGCTGACGAACAGGACGCTGCGCATGGACGCGACGGACGAGTTTGCAAAGGGTGTTCTCCTCCTGTACCAGGACAAGCTCGTCATCGAGAGCCTCAAGGCCCGCAAGCACATGCTGCGCAACCACCTCAAGCCGCGCTGCAGCGTCGAGGACGTGAGGGACCAAAACGCGCAGAGGGAGGGTGTGACGAAGCTGGACGACCTGCGCAGCCACATCAACGACGAGGTGGGTCTGATGGAGGCGATGCTGGCGGTGATGACGACGCTGTCTACGGCAGAAGCGAAGGGACGGACATTGGCGGAGGAAATCGAGACGACGGCGATGGCGGTCGTGACGAAGAGCGTCGGGGGGGCGGGGCAGGCGTTGCGGTTTTTGGATCAATTTGGGAGATGCGCGGAAGGGCGCCATTTCAGCAATGTCACGGGCATTGCGCGTGCGAGGGCGAATGCGCTCAACAACAAGGCAAGGGAGGAATTGGGCAGAGAGCTGCCCGCTGACGCAGCCCTCGTCAAGGCGGCGCTGGAGGCTGCGGAGGAGGAGGTGGCGGCGGCTCTGCAGTTGGACCAGCCGTGGGGGGCGCTTCGTGTGCTTTTGTAGGGGGGGGTAAAGAGCCAAAAATAGATCTGACGTGCCCCCTGCGAAAGCACTGTCGCACCCTCACGCGGGCACATCATGCGCACGGACGGTGCGGCGAAGAGTCGGGCCAGAGCAACGTGCGCGTTGCGCGACGGGACACAAAGGGCCCAAGTGGCCCATGCCGCCGAACGAACTGCACGAGGTCCTCGTGCAGTTCGTTCGGCGGGCAAGGGGCGGAGGGTGGCCAGGGGCGGGGACGAAGTCCTGACGCTTTGCGACCCAAGCGCGGGAGCGAAGGGCGCGAGGAAATGGGCGTAGTTCAAGCGGCTGTGGAAGGGAGGGGGGGAGGTTGAATAAGATGACTAAGGGAGGATTTGACATGCGGGACGGCAGCGCCGCAAGAGACGCAAGCGGGGGGAGACGAGGGGCACGTGGACAAATTTGCAGCGGCGGGAGGAGGGGTGACGAAGGAGTCCCGTCGAGGGTAGGCAAGGCGGATGCCAGAGCCGCAGAAGCGCTGTGGTGTACAAACGACTAACGGAGAGCGCGAAGGGGGGGCTGCCTATACCTCAACGTCGGGGGGAGCCGCCAAGCGGGCAGGCGCTGCGCGCTTTCCAAAGAGCAAACACTGTGGGGGGGGTTGAAGAGACGGGGGCGCTTCGGGACGAGGCTGGGGGTGTCGGTGGAAAATTTGACGCCGAGGAGTTGGAGGGAATGCGTTGGAGACGTCCCGCATGAGGGGGAGGGGGAAGGAAACGCTTCAAGGCAAGGGACCACTCCGCTCCCCCCTCAGTCACCTTCGTCCAGGCGATGGCGAACCCCGACGCCGCCTCCAGCACGCTGAGGGCCTCGGAGGGCCTCGGATTGCGGGGTCACAAAGCCAGAGAGGGCATTGTTAAATAAAAGCTCATTTTTATATTCATTAGAGATTATTGGAAAATGAGTTGCCCTATTTGCCTTCACTCTGTCTCGGAGGCCTGCGTTGCGAAAGTAGACGCATGCGCTCATGAATTTTGCCTCGAGTGTATTCGATCTTGGACCAAAGTTGACGCAAAATACCGCACACTCTGACGATTTCTAGAAGTCAGCGAGCTGCCCCGTTTGCCGTGCGGCCGTCACGATGATAACGGTTTGGAATGTTTATCCACTACGAACACAACTTATCATGAAGAACCGGCTTGGTCCCGAAGAGATGGTTTCTTGCGAGGAAGTCTCGCAGCGCTGCAACTCTGCCTCTGGGTCAGACGACCAAGACGAAGCGGCCGCCTCAGACAGCGACCATGAGCGATACGAATGCGGCTACGAGCTCGACGGCTTTGTCGTGAGATTCGCGCGTTGCTGCCCTGACAGCCCAAGGTTGCGGACGGTGAGGGAGGGGGCGGTCATGTTCGCAAGCAGAGGCTGCGTCACGTCCTCTCGTCGTTGTTTTCGCCAGCCGCAAGGGACCTTCCGCTCGATCGGCACGAGACGGTGACCACCAGAGGCTTCGGCCACTCGAGGCGCCATACCGGGGGGTGCGCGAAGGAGTTGCCGTCGGGGCGGAGGGGGCTCTCATGCGCGGCGGGTCCTCCTCGCTTTGGAGGCGTCGCTGCGGTTCTGCGTCGAACAGAACACGCGCAGGAGAGGGAACGCGAGGACTCAGCGCCTGCTGTCACGTCCCACTACTTCGCAGCGCAGGACAACCTCACCACCCCGCCTCGCAGCAAACGCCCCCCAAAGCGCCATTTTCCTTTTCCTGTTCCGGAGACACCGCCCCAGAAACGTTCGCTTTTCCTCCGGTGAGTCGCAAGCCGCTTGTGTGTTCATATGTCCTGTACCATGTACTCAAAGAGCCTGTCGTGCTGCTTGTCTTGGGGAGGTCGAGTCTGGTTAAAAGTACACAGTAATGCGTCCGTACCACGTCGTCGTGTTTGGGGCAACGGGGTTCACAGGCAGCCTCGTCGTGAAGTACTTGGCAGAAGCCGCCCCCAAGGAGATTGAATGGGCCATTGCGGGACGAGACGAGAGCAAGCTTCGCTCAGTTGCAAGCAGCCTCGGCAGAGTGCGTCCCCCTCGCACATGTCGTCGTCTTTGCAGTCGCGATTTTGCCTTCTTTTTTTCGTATCCACCCCTCCTCCTTTTTGGCGGCGTCTCATTCCCAGAAAGTCGACGTCCTCGTCGCGGATGTGGCCGATGCTCCCTCCCTCGAGCGCCTTGCTTCCAAAACGAAAGTCCTCGTCTCCACCGTCGGCCCCTACGCGCTCTACGGCTCCAACGTCGTCGCCGCATGCGTTCACAACTCCACCGACTACTGCGACATCACAGGTCCCAAACCCCTCCCCCCTTCCTGAACGGCGCAAGGGGAGACCCTTTGGGTCCGCGAGATGATCGACGCCCACCACCCCGCCGCCAAGTCCTCAGGCGCCCGCATCGTCCCCTCCTGCGGCTTCGATTCCGTCCCCTCGGATATCGGCGCAATGGTCGCGTTCGACGAATTCTCCTCGCGTTACGGCGCCCCCCCCAAGTCCATCATCGCGTATGTCGTCGAAATACGCGGCGGCACAAGTGGGGGGACGATTGCGTCGGCCCTCAACATGTTTGACCAGCCGCTGGCGCGCCTCAAGCGCGCCGCGCGCTCGCACCTCCTCGACGAGGGCCCTACGGCGTCTCTTCGCGAGCCCGACGCCCCTTCGTCACTTTCTTTTGTGAAGGGTCTTAACAAATGGACTGCGCCATTCTTTATGGCTTCAACCAACTCGCAATGCGTTCCGAGCGCCACCCTGACGCCGCAGCCGCGTTGTGCGGCGCTCGGCTTCGCTTCTTGGCCGCGTCTTCGCGTACAGAGAGTGTCTCGGCGCCAGCTTCTTCGCCGCCCTCGTTTGGACCATCGCCTTCCCCTTCGTCGGACTCCTCCTCCTATTCCGCCCGGTCCGCAGCCTCATTCGGCGCTTTGCGCCAGCGCCAGGCCAAGGGCCATCGGAGGGTCAGCGCCGCAGGGGACGCTTCACAATCAAAATCGCTGCGGAGGTAAGGGGTTGCAGCTCTCCTGTTTGAATTTCGCAGGACGGCGAGAAGAGGGTTGTTGTGACGGCCAAGTCGAATGAAGACCCAGGCTATGCGGCGACGTCGAAGATGCTCGCACAAGCTGCGCTGACGCTGGCGCTGACAAATCAAAAGCCAGGCGAGGGTGGGGTTTTGACGCCTGCGACGGCGTTGGGGAAAATGTATGCGAGTAGGCTGCGGGATGCTGGCGTGACGTTCGCCGTCGCAAACGATTTCTAACCAAGGGTCCATGGTGGCCTTTGGGCTTTAGAGTAAAGTGCTCCACATGCCGAGGGAGCTTAGATTAATTTACTTCAAGTTAAACTTACAGGTAGCGAGGAATAATACTTGCGAAGCGGAGACCCAATGAGGGCGTGCGGGCACTAATAAGTACTCATGTCCATGGACGTTGGAAACGCCATGAAAGAGTGACGGACAACAGGGGCTGCCACATGCGAGCTTGCAATGTCGGGAATCGGATTGATCACGACAATTCCAACCAGTGACGTGGAGGAAGAGGAATCGTTTCCGCTCATGCTGAAACAACGATTTGTGGTGAAGAAACACTTGCGACTCTTCAGGTCATGGTCAAGTTGACTCAAGTTTACAAGTTCGAATGGAATGAAAAAATTGACGTCACTCCTCACTGTCGTTGTCGTCGTCAACGTTGACAAATATCCGCTGAATCGTGTCGACTGTCTTCTCGGACACGACCTGCAGAGGCAAACACGTCACGAAGATTTGAACTCGCTCAGCCTCGTAGCGAATGGAGTTGACGGTGTTTCGAAACACGAAAATGAAGAAGAAAATAATGACAAACGCGACGTAGATTCCATACAACACGCGGATCTCTCTCTGGATGTTTCCGAAGATCTCCACTGTTTTGTCGATGACGAGCGAAATGGATTTCCTCAGCGCCATGGAGAGGTACGAGTTGAAATTGCGTTGCAGGAAAGTGATGTCAGGGTCGTTCCGCAAGCGGTCGTACGCCGTCGAATAATTCCCAAGCGTTGTCCCAGCCGACGACGCCGCCAGCACCTTCTCCTCGAGGTCCCAAATGAACCGCAACAGAAAGTCCATCCCGTTTGTCACCGCGTGCGGGTATTCAACCGCACCCGCTGCGCACTGCGCCGCGTCTGCGACGATGCAGTTGTGGTCGAGAAGGAGGCTCTGCTGCGCGGCGTCGTTGTGAAGGACGCCGATGAGGAGGCCGTAGTCGCCGCCATTGTTGATGGCGTTGTGAACGAGCTTCAGCTCATCAATCGTGTTGCGAAGCGTCACGCGCGCCTCCTCAGACCCAAGGAATGTCGCGCCGTCGTCCAGAATGAGCTCGCGCGCGAGGTGGATGGAGAGGGAGGTGAGGGCGAGCCTGCGGGAGGCTTGGTTTGACATCGGCGCGAGGTTCTCGACTTGGACGAGGTAGCGGACGGGGAGGACGATCGAGACGAGGCAGAAGGAGATCATGACGAAGAAGACGAGGACGTGCGTCTTGGAGTCGATCCAAGCCTTGTCCGTTCGCTTCACTGACCCCGCGATCTTGTGGAGGGGGCTCTTCGAGTCCGCTTGGCTCTCCTTGAGGAAGTCGAGCACCTTCAGCTGGTTCTGCAGCTTCGGCTCGAACATGATCGCCCAGCTGAGGAACCCCATCAAGATGATGCCGCACGCGCAGCACACGATCAGGATGATGTTTGTCGCCTGTACGCTATAAATAGCGCGCGTCGACAGCGAGTTCGCCGATTTGAGGCTCTCCGTCACCGTCGTGACGATGTAGAGCCGATGGTTTTCAAAAAGCCCGCTCAGCGTCCCCGACGCCAGCGACAGCATCGCCGCCGAGTTGTTGGCCGTCAACGCGCTTGTGAAGTCCTTGTTGTAAATGTCAAAAAACGCCAGCGCAGGCTCCCTCCCTTTCTGCGTCAGATAGTCTTTAATCGCGCTCGAGCGCAGCCTGTTCGTCCAAAAGTCCTGCCGCACGCCGTAGTCCGCCTGAAGCTGCGCCATTTTGGCGACCCGCTCCGCCATGACCGTTGCGTTGCGCTCGTAGGCCATCTGCGACACCGTCATCGTCGCCTCGACAATGAACAGCGGCGGCGGCAGCATGTCCGCGATCAGATCCAGCACTTTAATTAAGTCGTTAAAAATCGGCCCGCTGACAACTTGCTCCGACGCGCTGACGTAAATCGCAACCCCCATCGCCACCATCAGGACCGAAAAGACACAAAAAACCGCCAGCGCCTGCCGCGTCGCGATGCCCGCGTCGACGTCAACTTTCGCCGAGGACACGGCCGAAACAGCCGAGCCTTGGCGCCGCAGGTGATGGGGAGGGGGTGGTTTTGCGACCTTGCGCGGGGACGCGTCGTCATCGTCGTCGTCGTCGGCGGGGTGGGTGCGGAAGCTCTCGCGCACCCGCTCGAGCCACTTGGCGAAGGCGTCCTTGACGGAGCCCCCCCCCGCGTAGATGCGGCCGACGACCTCGATGACGACGTGCGCGACGACGAGGACGCCGACGAACGCGCCCATGACGCCGAAGACGGTCGAAATGAATTTGCGCCGCGCGTTGGCGCTCTGCGACGCCGCGAGCTCGTTCGCAAGCGCAACGGCTTTGTTAACATTTAAAAAGTGCACCTCAAACAGCTCCCGCAGCTCCCCCGTCGCAAGCGCGATCGCTGCCGCGCGGTCACCACTCAGAACAAGCGGCAAGAAGCGGACCTTGACGACCTCAAAGAAGCGCTTGGCCGGGTTGAACATGTCGACGACGACGGCCTGCTTGAGCGGGCCGGGCGCGAGGCCGCTGCGCCAGACGAGCGTGCGCGTGAGTTGCGCGTCTTCGGCCTCGGTCAGGTCGAGGATGAGCTTTTGGACTGTGATGGGGCTTGATGTGTACGTCAGCTGGAGGACTTTGAGGTACGTTTCGACGAGGAAGAGGGGGGGGGGGAGGATGTCGGCGACGATGTTTTTGAAGTCGATGATGTCGTTGAAGAGGATGGAGTCGATTGACACCGCCTCGTACGTGAAGTGCGCAATCAGCGCCACCGCAACGAGCACCAACACGGCTAACGCAGTGCAGATCCTCAGTTTGTTAGTTTGCGACGTCAGCGCGTCCGCAACAGCCGTCGCCTTCTCCCGCGCCGCCTGAATGAGCGACGACGCCGACCCGCCGATGTAGCGCAGCGCATTCTGCTGCGCGAACTTGACCCGCGTCACCTTCAGCCGATCCTTCGCACTACCCCCCTTGCTTGCAAGCGCAGACTCCCCCTTTGCACCCATCCCCTCGTCCTCGTCGCTCTCCTCTTCGCTCCCTTGCGGCTTCACCTTGCCGCTATCCGCCGAGCGCGCGACCGACGCTCTCCGCGCGCGCCCCATCGAATCGACGTCGCGCAACTTGGTAAATTTCGACGGCGCTTCCTCCTCCTCCTCCCCCTCCCCCTCGTCCTCCGCGTTGGCGCTGCCGCCCTTCTCCCCGGCGCCGTCGTCATCGCCGCCGACGCTTCCCTCCTCCTCCTCCCCCTCCCCCACGGGCGCGGCGCGGCCTGGCGACGAAATCTGCGCTGCGTCGTCTCCCTCACCCTCCTCATCCCCCTCCTCCACTTCCCCCGGCGGCGACGCGATCTCGCGCGCCCCTTCGGTAACACCCTTCGCCCCC
>JAIYDP010000255.1 GCA_027487435.1 Verrucomicrobiaceae bacterium
CGCACCTGCGGATGCGGGTGCCTGCATCGCACTACGAAAATATTGCTGTTACGACAAACGCAAACGCCTCAATTTCCACCAAAAAAAGGACAACATTGCTTAACTTGACGCGTATGCCCGAGAGGGGCGTTGGAAAGCCGCCATATCGATCCCTGGAAATACCTCGTCTGGATCTTGGAAGAACAGCCCAAAGCGAAAGTCAGCGCAGACACCTTCGCCCCGAATCGCGTGAGGCCACATAGTCTTTTACGCGACAACCAAGGCCTACGCAAAAAACCTCAACCAAGTCTGCCAAAAACAAACCGCGTAGTCATCATCATAAACGTCATAGGTGAAGACCTACGACACTTATGACCAAAGGCGCTTCATAGGACGCTTACGAAAATAATAATTTGTCTGTCACCTTGCATTCTGGTCTGTCACCTTGCATTCTGAGACACAGATTATCGCGGTGTAGGCGGACGCAGTCGTCTATGTATCTTGTTGATAATTTGTGTTCTAAAGGCTTCTTCATCAGCTAATTCGTAGAGCTCATTTTTTGTAAGTGTATTTACAGCGATTTTCGGATATTCTGGAATAGAAATTCCTGTTTGAAAATAATTTTTGTGTCTTTCGATTAAGGAAATCTCAGCATTTTTTCTTTTTTCTAATTCTTTATTGTAATAAATCTCGGCTTTCTTCCAATCATCTTGACTGTCTAATTTCATGTCCTTTGATTTTGAAGAATTTAATCTTCTTAAATCTTCATGACGAAGCATTTTTTGTTTTTCAGAAGTTCTAGATTCTTCAGACAAAAATATTTTATTACTATTATTGTAGGGACTTTTATTCATAAAATGAATTACAAAATGTAAAATATAATTATAGCTGATGTAAACACGAACACTATAGCATATTTTTTTTGATATAACATATCGCTTACAATTTGTCTGTCACCTTGCATTGAACCAACGAGAACGTATCATGCCCCCACTCTATGGGAATTTATCCCCGAGGCAAGGAGAATCTCAATAATTTGTCTGTCACCTTGCATTAAACAGCTAGTTCTAAATTTTCTGCGGGAATTTTTATAGAATTTTTATACTTGATCTCAACACCGCATCTGACCCCTAAGATGATCTCATTCATTGTGTGGATTTGTAATAAAGGGCTCTCCCAAACCTGGAGACCTCATTGAGTTACCAATTATATTTTTTCTTTCAAGTTCTTGATCGGCCATATCGTGAAGCTCTTTCGTCGTTAGTTTGTCTGCATCGATTTCATCGTAGTTAGGAATTTTTATTACCGGATACATTACGCCTATGTAACTCTTATATAGTTCAAGTTCAGCACTTTTTCTCTGGTTCAAACAGTTGAGATATCTAACATGAGCTTCGTGTAAATCATCAAGATAAACTGTTTCCATTTTCTTTTCTAGTTTTATTTTTCTATTTTTAAATATTTTTTCTTCATTGTATTGGATATCGATAAATGAGCACATTTTTTTATTTAATACTATATATTTTTCATTATAATAAATGATTAAAAAAATAAATAATGATAATAAATAAATTACAATAGATATAAAAATATATGTTTTTTTTGACATGCTATAAACAATCTGGAAATTTACATTGATAATTTGTCTGTCACCTTGCATTAGAGGATTCGTGAGGCGACACGTCGCTTCTTGGAAGCGACACGGAGGATTCGCGAGGCGACGGAGGAGGATTCGTTGGCGACTGCGGAAGATCCGCTGGCGACAACGCCCCTGCGCGCTACGACAGTGCACGGAAGCGGGACGACAGCGCACGCACGGCCTGCGACAGGTCGAAACAAGTCTCTTGGGGCAGTCCGCGCACGGTACCATTTTCCCCAGTTCTTTGCATTGCTTCTGCGTTGTTTCATCGGTTTTTCTTTCCTTGATGTAACGGCTGACTGATCAAGTATGCCCAAGTCCTAAACGATCCGCAATACAAATGTTGCTGACGCTGGTTTGTCGCGTTGGCACTTGATCAGGACCGATCTCTTTTTCTCGCTTACAATTTGTCTGTCACCTTGCATTGGTCACCTTGCATTGAAAAATTACAAAAATCCTTAAATCCAAGGACCGACCCCATTTATGAATAGTTACAACTTTTGGCTACCTGAACATCTTTCACTGTAACTTTCTTAGCTGAGCAATTCAACAACCAAGGTGTCTTATTTTTTCTATTCGACTCCATGAAACCTAAAGAAAATTCCATGGTCAATTGTTTTTTTCGCTCAAATTTAATAAAAGCTTCATCACTTAATCCACATAAAATACAGGAGCCTTTGGCTTTTTTTTCCAGAAAATGTATCATATTATAATAATCATCACAACCTGCACGAAAATCGTGTATTAAATGAAAACCATACAGTGAACCAAGAGTTAACGTTACTTTTACTTTGACATAACCTTCGATTTTGTCTAGTGGGTGTTGATAATTTAGAATAGTAACAGATAATATTCTTTCCCCTAAATCATCAACACCACAGATAGAAACTACATACATATAATTAAAAATTTATTTTTTAGGCGAAGATACAAGATTATAATTTAAGAGAAGTTTAGATTATTTTTATAGAAAGTTGAATATCATATCCTAATGGATCAATGTAATTGCAAAGGAAATTCGAACGGCATAACAAAAAAAGCATTTGAAATAAATATTTAAATAGGATTCTTTAACAATCTGAGCTTCTATATACCTGCACATCTCTCACTCTAATTTTTTTAGCAGAGCAATTCAACAACCACATTAAACCCTTTGTATTTGATTTCATGAAACCAACGGAATAATCCATAGTTAAATGATCTTTTCTCTCAAACCAAATAACCGCTCTTTCACGTTCTCCATACAAAATGCATGAACCTATTGTTTCGCTTTCTAGAAATTGAGTCACACGACACAGCTCCCCATAACTAGAATAACATAATTGCGAAAGATGAAATCCCCTAATTGACTCACAAGTTATTCTTACAGCTAGTTCTACTATATCTTGTGGTTCTTCATCACAAATAATAGTAACAGATAATAAAGGTTTTCCAAAATCATCGACACCGCAGATGGAAATTTTATACATATTAATTAATTATAAGGAGGTGGAGGCACAGGATATGTCTCTTCCCTATATCCTGCGTGAGTTCCCCGATGGGGATGATGCACATCCCAACTATATTCTAATCGTGGCCCGCCTACGCCCATAATGCAACAAGGACATTTCTTCATCTCCGGGGTCAGTCCGCGCATGGTAACATTTTCTCCAGTTCTTTGCATGGCTTTTGTGTGATTTCATCGGTTTTTCTTTCCTTGATTAAACGGCTGACAGATCAAGTATGCCCAAGTCCTAAACGCTAGGCAATACAAATGTTGCTGACGCTGGTTTGGCGCGTTGGCACTTGATCAGGACCGATCTCTTTTTCTCGCTTACAATTTGTCTGTCACCTTGCATTGAGATGTAAACCCTGAGATGACGCAGAAAAAATTAACTAGAATATTTAGGGATATCTAATTCAGTAATAATCTCTCCTCCCCCTTTAATTCTAAATTCCAACCTAGCTTTTGTAGGATACTTATTTTTATCAAATCTTAGAAGAAATCCTTCTGATATTAATTTGTCATTTAATAACAACTGATGAAAGTTTACAGTGCCTTGTTCTCCAATGTTAGTGTTCAAGTATTCTTGATTATCGTATAGATGATAAAAAACACTATAGTCAGGATCGCCCTTGAATGCACGTAAATGAATGACAACACAACCTTTGTTTAATCGTAATATAGAAATGTAAAATATAGAATTTGTAGATGAGACTATTAAATTACCTTCGGTCTTGGCAATACAATTTACCCATTGGTCAAGCGATAATTTTTCAATAGAAAGTTCTTTATTTGAGATATTAAAAACTGCTGTTGTTCCTACAACTTTTGAAGTTATATCGCTAACACTTAATTCACAATTAGCTAACGATATTAAAGTGGAAGAAAGTAACAAAAAATAATTAGTTAGCGTAATTTTCATAGAATATGCATGAATTTTATTGATTAAATATAGCTCCTTCTGGCTCCATTGGTATCCAGTCATCTTTTCCTACGCATATAGCACAAGCTTTGACGCGACCTTTAGAAATACCATTGGAATGAGATGTCCTTGTTCCGTGACCTTTTGCACCGATAATGCCGAAGCTTGCAATATTCCAACTGTATTCGAATGCTACAGTAAACGTGGATTCGATTTCAACTCCCGCAGTAAATTTAAACTTAACACATCTATATTTCAATCCAATTAAATCCTCGTCTTTCCAATCAATATTTGCTGGTATCGCAGTGTCTGCTCTGGAAACTTTAGCAGACCACGAAAATTCCGCACCTAACGCACCGAACGAACCGGAGCCTCCAGTATTACTGCCAGCTAACATATCTTGGCTCGTATTGGATGTAGCAACACCTTTATCACGGAAGTTAATATTGCCGAATGTAAGGGTTACAAAATTCATATCTTCATGCTGTTCTTGCCAACCCCAATCATACTCTACAGAGTAATTACCTACTCCCACATATCTGTAATTTTTAGTTAATGTGCTTGCTCCGACTGTAAAACCTGTTTCAAAGTCGCCGATGAACTGATATGTAAATTCAAAATCTAAACCCAGCATATCGATAAATCCAATTGGATTATTCCCAACAAACCCGTACATATTCTTTCCACCCTTTTCCTCAATCGGATCTCTGGATGGCCAGCGGCCAGTGAGGGGGTCATACCAGCGGTAGCCGTAGTAGTAGAGGCCGCTGATGTTGTCGCGGGGTTTGGTGCTGAAGCGGTATTGCAGGCGGGTGCTAGTGCTGCCTGTGAGGCGGGTCAAGGTGCCGAAGGGATCGTATTCGTAGTGGGCAAATTCGACTCCTGCGGTAGTGAGGTATTCGCTGATGTTGCCATTGCCATCGTAGGTGGGGAAGTAATCGGTGTTGCTGCTGCTGACCCAGCGCGTGGCAAGAAGTCCACCTACTCCCCCAGCTCCCTGCATGCTGCCACTGAGGTCGAGTCCCCAGAGAAAGGAATTATGAAGGATGAATGATGATTGATGAAGTTCGTATTCGGCGATGCGGTTCCAGCCATCGTAGTGGTAGCGGGAATCCACTGTGGTTCCTGTGAGCCGTGTTATGAGACGTGAGAGATAATCGTATTGGTAGTTGTAGGTGGATGCTCCCATGGTAAAGGCGACCAAGCGGTTTTCCGCATCCCATTTGATTGCTGTGGCATTCGCAGGGGACTGAACGCCGACGATGTTGCCATTGCTACCAGGCATCAGGCCTGCGGTCATGTTGCCATCCAGATCATAAGGGGCAGGCGCAGGTGTGGTGGGCAAGGTGATTCCTCTCGCTACGGTGTATTGGTTCAGGGCGTTGCTTGTCCAGTTATTGGCGGTTGGCAAGGAAGTCGTGCCGCTCGCCGATTTGGTGCGATTGCCAATCGTGTCGTATTCGTACTTGCGATTCGATGCGGAGTTCGTGGGCTGATCGGCACGGACCAGTTGATGATTTTTCACCAACATGAAAAAATCACCCCTCTCGGGGCTTTGCTCCGCAAACTCTGCCCACCCTACAAGCCTTCGGGTGTGTTGACCGAGGGAATCGTATTGCCAATTCCAATTCGCCTGAGTGCCTCCAAAAGCACTGCCTGCGGTGGTGACGGATTCGCGCTGCGTGATAGGATTCACGCTGTAAGTATAACGGGAGATCACAGATGTTCCAGCTTTATTTTCGATGCTACGCAAAGCCCATTTATGCCAAGTCTTTGCATCTACCCCATTCATTTACTCACTCCATACGCGGAAGCGGAAAAATCTCCATGGGGCAATCTGGAAAATTTCTCACAATGGCTCTAGCAATTTTGGAATCTCTATCAGGTAAATCTATAGCTTCAAAATCTGATGTAAATGCAACACCTTGACTCCAATCTATACTCTCCCAATCGTTCCCCTTTTTCTTCAAAAGAATCCAGCGAGGCTCGGCAGACCCGATGATTCCGTTAACAGTCGGTTCAACATGGATACAACACCAATTACATTGTAGAGAAATGTATATAATTCTATAATCTACTTTATCTGATCTAGAAAAATCCTCATCAAAAAATTTAAGCATTTCTGGTGTAACGATTTTTTTACTACTTTTTGTAGTCAACATATTTCTAGTTGTAGGCCCGCATGATGTAATTACAAATAATGAAAATACTGCATAGATATAATATACGATTGAAAGTATCATTTTATATTTCATATTCCAAATCTCTAGTCATCTCTAGGGTCCTCGCATTGCAACATTTTTCCCAGTTCTCTGCATTGCTTTTGAATGGTTGCACCAGCTTTTCCTTGCTTGATCAGACGGCTTACGGCTTGACCATGCCCCATTCCTAGACGACCCGCAATCCAAATGTTGCTCACGCTCGTGTGCCGCTTAATCAGGATCGCCATAGCTACTTTGCACCAATCTCCTTTTCTGATGCTCGCTTGCAAGTCCTCACCATCTGGCATTTTCCATACGCGCAACCCACTCTTCACGTTTTTTTCGGCGGTCGAATCATTGTCAAAGGGACAGTAGCTTTTTTGGTTCATGCCTGCGATGCCAGATGATACATTCGTCGTGTTGCCTAGCTCCATCCTGATTATTCTTTACAAAATTGTGACCTGAGCATACTCATACCCTCGTGAAAAAACTATTACCAATCCTAGTCATTGTGCCTCTGGTATTTACGTCATGCGATAAAAAATCAGAGCCACAAACGGGATCCTCTTCCGATACTTCAACCACCTCTCCCAACATCGGTTCAAACATCTCCTTCAACAGCACTCTGACAAATGTGGTAAGCCATCTGGAAACAAACGGCTCGCACTTTTCCATTACCCATATCGATGACGATATCCATCAATTTGCAAAAGGCGTAGATGGTATTCTTGATGTCACCCGCGCTTCCTCTCCGGTGATGCCGTCAAATCCGAACATCGCCAAGCTCGTTCATGACTTAGGCTTGAGCAAAATTGATGCCATAGGCCGCAGCTCACGCGCCAACAAAGACATTTGGCATAACCGCCTGTTTCTGCAAACGAACGGCAACCGCAGCGGCCTGCTATCCCTGATGGGCGAGGAAGGCAGCGCATGGAGATGCGCAGAAATCGCTCCCGCAGACGCCGATCTGGTGATCGAATTCGAACTAAATCTTCGTCACCTTCGTGAAACGATGAAAGTCATCAGCACCTCATTTGGCGAGCAAGCCGAGGAGAGCTTCACTCTCGCAATGCAGGAAACCATTGCTGGCGGTGCCTTGACTCTGGGTGACATGTTTGGAAAAACGGATCTTCGTGCCACCATGATCGTCTCTCTTGACAGGGAGAAACGATGGACGGCCTCCGAGCCGTTTGAGATGCCAACGGTGCATGCCGCCATTTGCATCGAGCGAGGCAATTGGCTATGGAAACAGTTCAGTGAAGAAATCGAGAAAAATGCGCAGGTTGGCGAGCGCAATGGCCTTAAAACCGTCAAGGTTCCCGAGGAAATGGAGACCCCCATGGGCAAAATCCGCCCCATCATCGTTCTCGATGAGGCCAAGGACTTGATCTGGGTTTCTATGACTGAAGATTACCTGGAAAAATGCCTTTCAAAAGAAAAAACCCTCGCTAGCAGCGACGATTTCAAGCTAGCCACTGCTGGCTTTCCAAAGAAAGGCAACGGCCTCACTTACGTTTCTGCTGATTTCTATCAGGAAGTCATCCAACAAATGAAACAGATTGGAGACGATCCAAACAAAGACAGCCAGCAAGCTGCTGTGTTCGATGGTGTCAACCGATTGCTTGGCCTATCGAACGGAAATCATACTCCACCTCATGGTTTCGCATGGTGCCTCTCCAACACCAAATCAGGAATCCTTTGCGTAGGTAACTCTCTACTTCCCGACAAAGGCTACGGATTGATGACGAGTATCGCGCCCATCGCTGCCATTGCAGGAATGAGCACACCCGCAATCCTAAAACAGAAATCGAAGGCCGAACAGATGCGTGCGATCTCTCATGCCAAACAGCTCTACTTGTTTTTATTCGAGTATGAATCGGAGGAAGGTCAATTTCCTGAAAAACTCAGCGATTTGGTGGAAGATGGATTGATCGAGGAGGATGCCTTTGAGGAACTCACCACCTACACCGTGAACGGCAAAGTCCATAAGCTCGTCTATATCCCGAGTCTCAGCACCGAAATGGATAGCAATATGATCATCCTGCACTCGCCCGCTCCAATCGATGGGAAATACCTCATCCTCCGCATCGATGGAGCATCAAAGATGATACCCGAACTAGAATTCGAGAAACTGATCAAGACTCAAAATTCCGAGGAATAAAATCGCAGCCATGCTCTTCCACCCACCAATCACGTTCCTACCGCAGCAAGAATGAGGCATCCGTTTGTGCTCATCTCCAGGAAAAATTTCTACAACACGATCCCATCTCGACAATGTCAGCGGACCATTTGCAATACACCTGCCCATTCTGTGATTCTCAGGTCATTGTCGGAAAACCTTGTCCAGGATGCAAAAAAGCCACTCCCAAGAAACGAAAAAAGCGCTCATGGGAACAATCCGAAACCTACGATGGACTCGATCTCCCTGACGATGATTTCGACTACGACGAATATGTGGCTCGTGAGTTCGGAAAGACTCCACATCGGCAAATCGGCATTCCGTGGTATTGGTGGGTGCTGGCCATCGTTTTACTCGTGGCAATGGGCGCAGGCTTATTCTTCCAAGGTAGATGATCGATTGATTCAACTGCCCTTGGTGATTTTACGGACTTTGATCTCTTTGAACCACACCTTGTCGCCATGGTCAGTGATCATGATTTTTCCTTTTCCTGGGGCATAGCCGGGTCTGTTGCGGAATTTGCTGGCAGCCAACAGAGTGCGCCACTCGGGGCTCTTGGTATCGATTTTGCAGACCAGCTTGCCATTCAAATAATGCTCGATGACGAGGTCACGAGTGACGATACGGCTTTCATTCCATTCGCCGACTGGTTTAAGCAGTTTGTCTTCGGCGGCGGGGAGGATATCGTAAAGACATGCGGTAGAGCGTTTTTTGCCGACGCGAGCGTCGCGATGGCCTTGATCATCGATCATTTGATACTCCGGACCGAAGAACCCATTGTCGATGGGCACGACCCAGTATTTGATGCCGTTGTTGCCCCCTTGGGATATTTTCCATGTCCAAACGAGTTCGAATTCATCGTATTCTTCTGGCGCTACAATATCGCCACCAAAGCCATCGAGGTGCAATGTGCCATCGACGACTTTCCATCCTTTTCCAGGCTCAGTGCCTTTGAGGGATTTCCAGCCAGCAAGCGATTTGCCATCGAAGAGCGATGTCCACTCGGAGGCACAGGCGGTGAGAGTCAATAGGAGAAAGGCGAGAATTTTCATGTAGGTTGATTTGATTTGGTAAAAGAATGATGTCGAAGAGAAATACGGCAGAAATGAGGAAATCATTCAAGTGAAGTTAGGAAGCAGTATTGTCAATGCGGCGAATGCGGTCTATATCCTGTGGCGTGATCACGAGATTTGCACCGAGTCCCACGGGGTGGCTTCATGCGGGCCACGCGTATGCGGCGTGGGTAGCGTGGCGAATGGCGATGCATGGCGGGGGCGAAATGTTGCTGCGGCACGAGGATATCGATTTTTCGCGGGTGCGAGAGGAATACTATGGAGCGATTGAAGAAGATTTGCGATGGCTCGGAGTGGCTTGGCCGGAGCCGGTGTGGCGGCAGAGTCAGCGGGGGGCGGCGTATGTGGCGGCGTTAGAGCAATTGCGCGAGGCGGGGTTGGTGTATCCGTGTTTTTGCACGCGCAAGGAGATCGCGGCAGAGTGGGCAAGAATGGGGCAAGCACCGCAGATGGGCGATGAAATGGAGGGCGTCATATACCCTGGGACGTGTCGAGATTTGAGCGAAAGCGAGAGAAATGAGCGACTGGAGCGTGGCGATGCCCATGCTTGGCGGCTGAATGTGGGTGAGGCAGCGCGCCGATGGGGCGGGTTGTATTTTTATGATCGGAGATTTGGCAAGATCGCGGTGGATGGCCAGCATTCTGGTGATGTGGTGGTAGCGCGCAAGGACATTGGTGCAGCGTATCATTTGGCCGTGGTAGTGGATGATGCGGCGCAAGGCGTAACCTTGGCCAGTCGCGGCGAGGACTTGTTAGGGGCGACTCATGTGCATCGGATTCTGCAAATCGCGTTAGATTTGCCGGAGTTGGAGTATTTGCATCATCCGTTGGTTTTGGATCAAGAAGGGAAGCGTTTGGCGAAGCGACACGATGCGTTATCCTTGCGCAGCATGCGCGCTATGGGACAAAAGCCCGAGCAATGCTGGGCAGCGGCGGAGAAATGGTTGCGAGGATTTTTGTAAGCTCATGCTTGCGTAATCGGCAGTTTGAGAGCAAAATGCATGCATGGCATGGCGCATTCACGAGAGCGTAACACGCGCGGAATTTGATTTCCGTGTCGCGGGGAAAGTGCTTGGTCGGCTGTGGCTGCATGGAATGGAAGATCCAGTGCTGTTGGTATTAGATGGTGTGCCAGATGCAGATTTGCGCGGGCAAGAGTTGACGATACACAATCCGAAGCCGACTCGCCCGATGGAAGGGAAATTTTCGCCCTTGCAAGAAGGAAAAATTGGGGAAATGACGGCATCGCGAAAAGTCAAGGTGCTTGAAATTCCGATGGAGCAAGTAGAAGAATACTACAAAGCAGGGCGCAAGATGCCGTGGCATTGGGGGAATTCTTTGTACTTGGAATGGTATTCTGCGGCAAATGGTCGGGTTGTTTTTGAATCACCAGAGATGGAGTTGCGGATGAACGATGAGGTTTCTGTGATGGCTGTGGATGAAACGGAGGACGAGGAAGATGAAGATGCGCCTAAAAGCCAGAAGGAAGCGGAGGCTGAAGCGTATGCGGAATATATGAATGCGCTTGTCGAGCGCGTGGCACTACGCTTGGAGGATGAAATGAACGATGATGACTACGAAACAATTTTTGCCGATGAGCGGAAAAAATTGCGTAAGCAATTCGGCATCCAGACGGTGGATGCAGCGGACGCAGAAGTGCAAGAAGGTCAAGAGGACTGGGTCGCCGAGGTGCTAGAACATTACGCGAAAGGGCATGACATCGTTCCGCAAGAGGGCTGGGAGGAGCACGATGATTTTGAGGATTTTGACGATGTATTTGAAGAAGATTATGCAGATGGCGAGGAAAGTGAGGAAGATGAAGAAGACGATGTTGATTGGGATGCAGAGGAAGGATTCATCACAGAAGATAGCCATCCGTTAGTGAATGCGTGTTTGCAACGGAGTGAGCTCATGCATCGGGATATGCAGGAAAACAACTGGCTTCCCGATATTGGTCAGGAGGATCACCCGATGGACATGTTGCATCAGTCGGTGATGTTTGCGGGAGTGAAGTTATCGAGTGCGTTGATGGACGCGCTGGAAGTGTGGCCACCTGCGCCATCTGTGGCGGGTCATGTTTTGGTGGGATTGAAGGCGGCGAGGCGGAAATTTCGCGATGCGTTATTGGCGCTTCAAAGCTGCTTGGAAGAGGGACTGGCGGATGATGCTTGGCTCAGGGATGTGGAAAAAGACGTGCGGGATATGCTAGCGCAAGTGACTGGGCTGATCGAGGAGAGCCGAGCGGTACTAGCCGTTTCGGAATCGGAAGAATGAGGTCGCTTCGGCGATGGTTTTTCCGATTGATGATCTTTCCTTGCCAAAACCGTAAGCACTGACTTAAACTTCGCGCAGATTGAATTTACCAAATTCCATAACGTTAGGACGTTTGCTGCTGACGGTGTTCTATGTGGCAGCGGCATCACTGCCCGGTGCGGGTATGGCCACGCTCGCACTGATATGTTTTTCGGTAGCAGCGGCAACGGACTGGCTGGATGGGCATTTGGCGAGGAAGCTGAATTTGGTGACATCGTTGGGGAAGTTGCTAGATCCCTTAGTGGATAAAATTTTGGTTTGTGCGGCATTTTTGCACATGTCCGTGGTGGGTTTATGCCCGATGTGGATCACAGCATTGATCATCGCGCGAGAATTTTTGGTCACAGGATTGCGTCAAATCGCGATTGAGCGCGGCGTGGTGATTGCCGCGGATCGTCTTGGAAAATGGAAAACGAGTGCGCAAATCACTTATTTGATCACGGGTTTGGTATGGTTACGCTGGCAAGCATTTCCTGATGTCGCCGCGCCTTGGTTATGGCTACGATGGTTGGCGAAACCCGATGGGTGGTTTATGCCGATTACGATGTATCTTTCCTTATTCCTGACAATGCTTTCTGGTGCAAACTACCTCAAAGCATCGCGGTCTTTGCTGAGTGATCAGGGCAAGTAAATGCACAAGAGTCATTTTTTCTATCGAGACTCTTGCAAAAAAAGTAGTGCGAAACCATGATGTCGGTGCGATGTGGGAGGTGATCAATAATCCATTTTTTCAACGAGCACTCATCGTGGCAGCGTTGGTGGGCTTTACCAATGGATTTTTTAGTGGATTTGTGGTATTGCGACGCTCAGCGCTTTCGGTAAGTGCGTTATCCCACACCATGCTTCCGGGGATCACGGTGGCAATCTTGATCACGGGAACGCTGACGCATTGGAATGCGTTTTTAGGGGCATTGATGGCAGCGTTATTTGTTGGACTTGGATCGGTGGCGGTGGCGCGAGGAAAGCGCGTGGAACAAGGAACGGCGCTGGCGGTGTTTTATACAGCAGCCTTTGCTGGCGGTGTCGCCCTATTGCCGCGCTTGGGTGTCCGACAAGAATTGGAACATTGGCTTTTTGGCGACATCATGGTGGTGGCAGATGTCGATTTATGGACCATTTTTGGCATTGGCGCCTTTACGGTGTTGGTGGCGAATTTGTTGATGCGGCCAATCTTGGTAACTCTGTTTGAGGCGAATGTTGCAGCCGCTCAGGGGGTGCCCGTTCGTTTCGTGCAGTACATTCTATTCGCCCTGATGGTCTTATCGCTCGTTGCATCATTGCAGGCGGTGGGATGCGTTCTCTCCGTAGGGCTATTGGTGACACCAGCGGCGACGATTTCGTTGCTAACCAATCGAACAACGCATTTGTTTTGGGGCGGAGGAATCGTTGGAGCTTTAGGAGCCGTAGGAGCTGTTCTTTTGGCTGTGCCGTTGAACCTAACGCCTGGGCCGACGATCGTGATGGTTCTAGGTGGCTTGTTTTTCCTCGCGTGGCTATTTAGCCCCAAATATGGCATTTTTTCTGGAAAGTAAGTAGAGCGGCGTGGCGAGATTGTTGCGCTACTTGACAGAAACGTTCCGTCATCTAGTCTGTGCGCCTTCACATGAACACGGATGCCATTGATAAATATCGCCCATTTCCTCCAGTCGTATTGCCTGAGAGAACATGGCCTAACAAATCCATCACCCAAGCACCCATTTGGTGCTCGGTCGATTTGCGCGATGGCAATCAAGCCCTACCCACGCCAATGTCTGTCGAAGAGAAACTGAAATATTTCGAACTGCTTGTGAGCATCGGCTTTAAGCAAATCGAGGTAGGCTTTCCTTCGGCATCGGATACGGAATTTCACTTCGTACGGGTATTGATCGAAGAGAACCGTATCCCCGATGATGTGACCATACAAGTTCTGGTGCAGGCACGCCAACACCTGATCGCTCGCAGTTATGAGAGCTTGATCGGTGTGAAACAAGCAATCATCCACCTATACAACCCCACCAGCACATTGCAACGCCGTGTGACTTTTGGCAATGCAAGTCGTGACGATACGCGGGGCATTGCCATTCAAGGAGCCAAGTGGGTGAAGCAATACGCCGAGATGTATCCCGAAACCGACTGGATGTTTCAATATTCGCCAGAGAGTTTTAGCGACACAGAACTGGATTTTGCACTCGAATGTTGCCATGCTGTGATGGACGTATGGCAGCCTACGCCCGAGAAAAAAATCATCCTCAATCTTCCGAACACCGTTGAGTGGTGTTTGCCGAATGTGCATGCAGATCAAATTGAATGGATGTGCAACAACATCCGCAATCGTGACAGCGTGATTATCTCACTTCACACGCATAATGATCGAGGCACAGGAACAGCTGCGACAGAGTTGGGTTTATTAGCTGGCGGCGATCGAGTGGAGGGCACTCTGTTTGGCAATGGCGAGCGCACGGGAAATCTCGATATTGTGACAGTCGCTCTCAATATGAATAGCCATGGTATCGCTACAGGGCTTGATTTTTCGAACTTGGCCAACATTCGCAATGTCTATGAGCAATGCTGCCGTTTGACTGTTCCTGAGCGTCAACCTTATGCAGGCGAATTGGTTTTTACGGCTTTCTCCGGCTCTCACCAGGATGCGATCAAAAAAGGTCTCGACCTTCGAGAAAAAGAAATCATTGCCAACCCTGCGCAGCCTTGGGGAGTGCCGTACCTCACCATTGATCCGCGCGATATCGGACGTTCCTACGAGGCGATCATTCGCATCAACTCCCAATCCGGCAAAGGTGGTGTCGCTTACATTCTCGATCGCGAGCATGGCCTCGACCTACCAAAAACCATGCACCCTCAAGTAGGGAAGTACATTTATGACCTAGCCGATCGACAAGGCCGCGAGCTATCCATCGATGAAATTGGAGCCACATTTTACGAGCATTTTTGTAATCTCGACTCACCACTGGCGGTCACGGATTACGATCTCGACCACCACATCGCCGAGCGGGGGCAAGTGCTTTGCCGTGCCACCATCGTGCATGAGGGGACAGAACAAGTCATTACTGGTCGCGGCAATGGCCCCATCAATGCCTTCGTCCATGCGCTCGAAGAAGCAGGCTTGAAACATTTCAACGTCACAGATTATCGCTCCCATGCCGTGCGTGGTGGCTCTGATGCCAATGCCGCAGCCTATGTTCAAGTTCAATCACATGATGGTGTCATTGTCTGGGGCGCCGGCATTGACCCATCGATCGAAATGGCTGGCCTCAAAGCCCTTGTCAGCGCGTGCAATCTTTTACGCCGAGGCTAACATTTTGATGACAAAAAATGTATCATATCAGATCAAGCGATTGATGATTTTACGTGGATTTTCTCTAGTTTATCGAAAATCATGCGACAAAAAAAACATAATCGTTTGACAAATCAGTAGTTGCGAATAACTTGCATCGTGCAAAGAGAATACACGATCTATTGTCAATCAAGCCTCTGCGTGATAGAACATTTCAGACTTTCTGCTGAATTGATTCCATTGGGAGAAAGAAACGATCTGGCGTAAACCTATCAACCCCATTTACGTCAAGATGAATGTCCCGAAAAAAACAGAGGGTGACGATATTGCAAAAATCCATCGAGTTTTGGAAAACGTTTCGACCGAAGACGCTCCCGATCCCCTAGCTCGATGCATGTCAAGACTCGATGAGCAAGGCATGCGACTCACCGTTGCGCGTATGCCTCTTGCGAAAGCCGTTTGGCAGGCGCATCTGGACTCTCCCGTCATCGTATGGTGCGAAAAAGAAAAGCTTTTTTTAACGATTCTCCAAGCAGGTACATTTCGCATCAGGCTCATCAAACAAGGCGATCCAGAAGAACAAACGACGATCATTTCTCGCGGCGCACTCGCTAGGAGATTGGGATTAAGCAGTGTCAACCAAGAGATCGAAGTCGGCATCGTTCATCCGAAACTCTTGGCAGAGTGGGCCAGCACGGCAAAGGAGTCGGCGCATGATCATGCCCATCACGATGGTTCTCACGACAGCGGTCACCATGGACACCACATGCCGCCTTTCCGTCGTTTTTTGGGAATTTTACGTCCTGAACGACGTGAGATTACTCTTCTTTTGGTATTCGCGTTCTTCTCCGGGTTGCTGTACCTCGCTTTGCCCTTGGTCGTAGATGCAGTCGTCACAAACCTAACGTTTGGCTCGCAAACGATGCCCTACTTTCAGGCGCTCATCATCATTGGCCAACTGCTTACGGCCTGCCTTGTACTTCAAGCATTCGTTATCGGATTCCAGTATTTTGTGGCAGAACTAATCCAGCGGAGAATTTTTGTTCGCATCGCAGGTGATCTCGCGCATCGGATTCCGCGTGCCGTTTCCAGTGCCTTCGACTCGATGCATGCTCCTGAGCTGGTGAACCGGTTTCTCGACTCGGTCACGGTGCAAAAAAATACAGCGATGTTCTTACTAGAAGGCATCAACTTGGTAGCCGCGACACTCATTGGTCTGCTTCTACTAGCTTTGTATCATCCCTTGCTGGTGGTCTTCGTCGCGGTAGTGATTACAGCAATCATCATAGCTACCTGGCCGCTTGGTAAGAAAGCTGTGAAGACCGCGATTGCCGAGTCGATCTGCAAATATGATCTTGTTAGTTGGTTTGAGCAAGTAGCCGCGTTTCCCAATATGTTCAAAGGCCGTGGGGGTTATGAAATGGCTCACGAACGCACAGATGCCCTAGCTACGCAATACGTTTACGCTCGCCGTGCTCACTTCAAAATCGTCATTTGGCAAATTTCTTCACTTCTCTTGATTTCCGTTGTTTCCAGCGTCGCACTTCTCGTCATCGGAGTAACCTTGGTGTTACGACAAGAACTGACGCTCGGCCAACTAGTCGCCAGCGAACTCATCATGAGCAGCATTGTCGTTTCGATTACCAAGATCGGCAAAAAACTTGAAAAATGGTATGACACCATGGCCGCCATCGATAAACTAGGGCATTTGCTTGACCTCGAAACCGAACCGGAAAGCGGCGAAAAATCGACACCGCGGCAAGATCCGAAAGGGATGAAAGTGGAGGCTCAGAATCTTACTTTTGCCTACCATGAGGGGCATCCTGTTTTTGAAAATCTGCATTTCTCTCTTATTCCAGGCGCTCGTGCCTGCATCCTTGGATGCCAGGGAAGTGGTGTGAGCTCCTTGCTGAATTTTTGTTTCGCGCTGCGTGCTCCACAATCGGGATACATTAGTTTCGATGGTCTGGATATGCGCTTTTGGCATTTGGACTCCCTTCGCAACTCGATGTTATTGCTTCGCCCGGATGAATTCGTCGTTGGTAGCGTTGCTGACAACATGCGTCTTGGCCGTCAAGAAATTACCACAGATGAAATCCTTTCCGCGCTTGCTGATGTGGGCATGCTAGACGACTGTATGCAACATCCCGATGGCATGAACATGATGCTTCAAGTGGGTGGCACTCCATTTTCCACAAGACAACGGGTTGCGCTATTGATCGCTCGCGCCATTGTGCAACAACCGCGACTTCTACTGATTGATGAAATTTTTGACGGCCTTGACGAAAAGAGCTTCACTAAGCTTACGGAAGTTGTATTTGACCGCAATCGCTCATGGACTGTTGTCGTGGCAACTCGCATGCCAGAAGTTCGGGCACTATGTGACCAGATCATCGAACTCTAATCTTTTTCCTTCATGAAATCATCTACCTCCTCTGGAACGAGCACTGTTGATAAAACCCGATTGCCTGCCATCAATCTGACTGGTTCGAATCGACTGCCTCACTTGTTCAGTCGATTGCTCATCTTTGCGTTTTTGGTCATTGTTCTCGTTGTTGCATTTGCGCCGTGGCGGCAATTTGTGCGGGGAACTGGCCAAGTGATTGCCTACGATCCGTTAGAACGTCGCGTCAATGTGGAATCCCTCGTGTCAGGCCGGGTTAGCAAGTTGCACGTCTCAGAAGGACAAAAAATCAAAGCCGGCGAAATGATCGCTGAAATACAAGACAACGATCCCAATTTTTTGATCAATTTACGCTCGCAACGAGACACTGCGTTAGGACGTGTGGATCTCGTCAAAACAAGAGTCGAAGCACTTGAATCGCAAATCGCGCAGCAGACATTAGCCAAAGAGCAAGCACTTGATTCTGCGCGTCAACGAGTCAGTGCTGATAAAATTGCTGCTGAAACTGCGATGCTCGATTACACTCGAGTCGAAATTCTTCATGAAAAAGGCCTTACCTCACGTCGGGAGTTCGAAGCCGCGATCCTGCGTCGGGACTCTTCTAACGCGAACTTACTCTCTGCTGAAGCGACGCTCAAGCGCACGGTAAACGACTTTGATGCTCTCATTTCTTCCACGACCGCCTCGCGGCAATCCGCTCGTAGTGACATGGCAAAAGCACAAGAAGAACTCGCATCCTTTGAAATTCGTCTTAGTCAAAATCTTCGGCAAACCGTCACAGCGCCTCGTGATGGCATCATCCTGAGTGTCCCCACCACCGATGGTAGCTACCTTAAACCAGGAGATCTGATTTGTGTGCTCATTCCCAACACGGAAAAACGCTTCGTTGAGGCATGGATCGATGGCAACGACGTCGCGCTTATTCATACACGCAAAGAGGAAAATGGCGTCATTACCCCCGGCAGCCAAGTCCGATTGGTTTTCGAAGGTTGGCCCGCGATTCAATCCATTGGCTGGCCACAACTTGCCGTTGGAACCTTCGGAGGCGAAGTGATGTTTGTTGACGCCACAGATGACGGAAAAGGAAAATTCCGCATCCTCATCGCTCCGACCGAAGATATCGTTGATCGCGGTGATGGCAATGGACCCGTAAAAGTCGCATGGCCTGATGGCGACCGCTGGCTTCGCCAAGGCGTCAAAACCAATACCTGGGTCATGCTCGACGAAGTGCCTCTTTGGTTCGAAATCTGGCGACAAATCAACGGCTTTCCTGCCATCGGCACTGGCCTGAAAGAGGAAACAGAAAAACTGAAAAAATGAGAATTCCGCGCCTCATTCATAACATCTGCTTCGTTGCCTGCGTGATGCATCACGTCGCGAAAGCCGAGGAAACGCTGTCGATTGACCAAGTGCTTACTACCGTGCGCACCCAGTATCCACCGATGCTCGCTGCATGGCTTCAGCAAGATGTTACGAATGGCAGGATCCGCCAAGCACAAGGTGCCTTCGATCCAGTTTTGATGGCATCATTGAATTTCCGCCCCATCGACTATTACGATGGAGCCACGATGAATTTCCTCATCGATCAACCACTCATGACAGGTGGCAGTATCTACGGAGGCTATCGACTTAGCACAGGATCCCTCGCGAGTTATGACAGGAAAGACAGAACTTCGCCCGACGGGGAAGCCATTATAGGAGCGAGAATACCGTTGATGCGCGACCGCACATTCGATGCGCGGCGGGCTAACATTGGTCAAGCTGCTGTGGATCGCGAGCTTGCGGATCCATTGATCCTTCGCCAATACATCACCTTCCACCGTGCCGCACGCTTTGCCTATTTTAACTGGATTGCCGCTGGCAAAAGGCTCGTCGTTGCCGAAAATGTCTTACGCATAGCAAAACAGCGCGACGAATTTCTTAAAAAACAAGCCGAAGTTGGCGCAATCGCGCCCATCGTGCTGGTGGACAATCAGCGTCTCGTAGTGAGTCGAGAAATTGCAGTAATCAATGCGAAGCGCCGCCTCGAAGCGACAAGCATCGAACTCTCGCTCTTCCATCGCGATACAAAAACCGGCGAGCCAATTTTACCACGTAGAGAGCAGCTTCCCGACTTTCCCAAGCCCGTTGTTGTTGATGAACTGCAAGTCATTTCCGACCGTGGCCGAGCGACTTTTCGTCGTCCCGAGATTCGAGAAATCGACCTTCTTGTCAGCAAAGGTGAAATCGACAAGCGACTGGCCAACAACAATCTCAAGCCGAATCTCGACCTATCCGTGGAACTCAATCAAGCCATCGGCAGTGGTGTGCCTAAAGACATTGAGCGCACCGAACTTAACGGATTATTGCGATTCACCGTGCCAATTGGTCGAAATGAAGCCAAAGGAAGGCTTGCAGCCATCGAGGCCGGCATCGTGCAACTTGCACAACGACGAAAATTCGCTAGCGATCAAATCATTGCCGAGTCCAACAACACCTACCAAGAGCTTTGCACCGCCGCCGAGGCGCTCAGCCAAACCAAATTAAACGTCGATCTCGCTCGTCAGTTGGAAGCCGCAGAGAGCGAGCGCTTTACTCAAGGTGCTACGGATTTGCTGACACTCCAAATTCGTGAGCAAGCGTCGTTTGAAGCGGAGCTACTGCAAGTCGATGCTCTTTTCGCGTTCTTTCGCGCGCAAGCCGAATACCAAGCTGCTGTCGCTAGCGATGCTCCGAGCAGCCTGTTGAGCACCAAGAAGTGATCACCCGAAAATCACGGTGAAAGAACTGCGTTGCGATCCACGCATGACCGAAAAGATTTCTCCACTGAGGACCATGGAACCCGACGAAAAAAATGCGACGCTTGATCAATGATCTCGTCGCACTAGGGAAATAAGAAATGATTCCAACATCCGAAGTAGAGCACCAGCAGGTCGCAGTCAGGCTTTGATGAGCAAGGAGTTTCTTGGCCGCAGTAGGCGCATCCGGCGATGCTGCCCCAAGGTTTGAGTTGCCTTGCGCAGCAAATGATGGCGGCGTTATACTTTGGATTTCGGGATTATTCTTCCACAGCTCCGAACTCGGAATGAGCTTCGCGCACACGCTTGGAACCTTTGTATTCTTTACCAATTTTCTCTACCAAACCACGAGTGACGAGGTTTTGCAATTTTTCGTATGCGCGCAAACGCAACATCTCTTCTCCACCAGATACGGCATTACGTAACTTGAGTTTTTCAAAAGTAAGTTCGAACAGTTGATTGAAAGGAAAGATACGATCTTCCGCAAGGACGTTGACCAATTCATCGGTTACATGATCGGGGAGACGTCGGGAAAATCGTGTTTTTTTTGTGCCAGTTGCCATAACAGGCACAACATGTCACAGCAAAACGCAAAAAGCTAGTCGAATTTCACAATTCATGGAAATTCCCAGCCCAGAGGAATGCAAAACTACGCTTCCGAATGGGCGAGTTCTTCGAGCAGATATCGATTCAGCAACATCCCTGCTTCGAAATTGGCGACAGGGAAATTTTCATTCGGCGCATGGATTTGGCAGCCTGGAATGGAAAGGCCCAGCAACAGTGTGTCACGTCCGAGGATTTCTCGAAAGGTCTGAATGATAGGAATGCTACCGCCTTCGCGAATGAGCACCGGTTCGCGACCAAAAGCTTTGCTTAGCGCGCGCTGGGCAGCTTTGCCAAAAGGTGCGTGCGGGTCTGCGATATACGGTTTGCCATCGTGGCCAATCTCCACCTCGCAGGTGACGCCAGCGGGGCAATGTGCGAGAAAATGACGGCGGACTTTTTCCATAATATCGGCAGGATCTTGGTCGGGAACGAGACGGAAGCTAAACTTCGCAAAAGCTTCTGCAGGCAAAACGGTTTTCGAGCCTTCTCCTTGGTAGCCTCCTCCAATGCCATTGACCTCGGCTGTCGGCCTCGCCCAGATGCGTTCTGCACTGCTGTAACCTGGTTCACCAAAGGCAGATGGCGAGCCTGTGACTGCCAAAAAATCTGCATCGGCGGCGCCGGGAATCAGGCTCCACATTTCGCGCTCCCACGCTTCGAGCGGGCGAACATCATCGTAAAAGCCATCGACAAGTATTTTGCCTTCGGAGTCGTGCAAGCTAGTGACCAAACGCGCAATCGCCGTAGCAGGATTCGCCACCGCGCCGCCATACACCCCCGAGTGCAAGTCGCCTTTGGGACCGCGCAAAGTCACCTCCGCACAGGCGATCCCCCGCAGACCGTACCCCATAGTAGGCAGTCCTGGCGCCACCATACCGGTATCCGATACTGCAATGATGTCGCAAGCCAAAGAGTCGCGATGTTCGCGCAAAAAACCTGCTAAATTCGGGCTACCGATTTCCTCTTCGCCTTCAAAAAGGAAAATCAAATTGACCGGAAGATCACCTTGTTCGTGCAGAGTTTGCTCAACGCCTAAGACGTGTGCGAGCATTTGCCCCTTATTGTCCGAAGTGCCGCGCGCCCAAATCTTGCCATCGCGGATTTCTGGTTCAAAGGGCTTACTATCCCACAAATGAAGAGGATCCACGGGTTGAACATCGTAATGCCCGTATATCAACACCGTTTTTCGCTCAGGTCTATGGGTATTGCGAGCGACGACAACAGGGTGCTGGGCCGTTTCGTGCACCGCAGAATTCAGGCCCATGCTCTCAAGTTTCGCGTGAAGCCATTCGGCACAAGCACGCACATCGGAGTTATGGCGTGAGTCGGTTGAAATGCTAGGAAAACGCAGAAACGCAAAGAGATCTTCAAGCTGAGGTGTCATGGCGAAAGAATGTCGCATGTTGCCTCCCCGCCGCAAGCAAAACGTCAATCAATTCATCGCGCCTGGCACGGTGTATTGGCAATTGAGATCCTGCAATGTCGCGTTGGTATCCACAGTTCCTGTGATCCGCAGTGTCACTTGCAGGTCTTTTTTCTGATTCTTATTGTACTCCGTCAATGTTCGGCGAATGGCTGCGGCAACGAGTTTCACGACTTGCCGTGAGGTAAGATCGATTTCCTTTGGCAAATGCAAACCAGAGACATCCACTTCAACCTTGAATTCTTGGGGACTGAGGATTTCTGCTTCGAGTTTTACCCCACACAATTGGCAAAGATTGACTTCTTTGATGTCGTAATTTTGATTATTGCTTTGCAAGCGCAGAGGCATGGCCACCGAACGCACGAGAGCCTCTGGAAAATCACCCGTCAAGGCCATAGGCACCGACATGATGGCGGCTTGCAATGACTCGCCGGAATCGGCATCGACCTCATCATCGACATCGGATCCATGTAGGCTGACAGGCTGATAGACGGGCACGACTTCGATCACCGTAGCGAAAACCGAAGAAAGAAGTAGAAAAACAACGCAAAGATGCTTCATGGAGTGTGCCAAAACAAAACCACAAGCGTTGCTGTGGGTCAAGATTCGATATTGTCGATTCAGCGCGGAGGTCCGTGTAAATGTCATTGACGAATGTTGCGCTCACTTTACTCTCGACGAAGTGAAAATAGATCTTAGTGACCGAGAAGTTCGAACTCTTCTCGATATGCTCACGCTGGCAGAGCGAGTGGCAGATTGGGAGGAAAACGAAGAAATTTCCGTCGAACTTCATTCTTACCTTCGCCTCAAAGAAAAGATTTTTTCGCAAGTCAAAAGCCATGGCTACGACGATCTCGTCGAATACGATGAAACAACGCAGCAATATCATCTCACTCTACCGTTCGATACAATTTGCCACTATGCCGACTTTTTCAATGATTTTCGCGAAGATACGTTTTGGCAAGAATTTGTCGACCACATGGTAGATCGCGATTTAATCAAACGATTGGGCGAAGAAAAATTTAATCAACTTACTCTCGAGGAAAGAGAAATCTTAGCCGAAGGTCTCGAGAAACGCTATTGGCCCGAATTGGAGAAACATGGCCTCGATCATTTTCATATCATCCATCCCCAATCAGGCTGAAGTCGCAGCACTTGGGCTTCGTTTCAGAGAAAATCTCCGTGTTCGAAAATACTGACAAAGATTTTCTCCGAGTTTTCGAAATGTTTGAAATCACAATGCGTATCTACAAACACTATGCCTCGAGTCACCATTACCGTGAATGAACATAAGCCCCAGCCTTACCGCTTTCCTTTGGATCGAGCTAAAGTGTCGATGGGGCGAGGTTCGGAGAATGATATTCCCATCAACTGTCCGTCCGTATCCGTATTTCACGCGGTGATGGAGCGCCAGAGTGGTGGGTTTCGCATCAAAGATTTGAGTTCCACCAACGGCACGAAGATTGATGGGGTCAAGCAAGACGTCATCCCTCTCACCGATGGTTGCGTTATCGAATTAGGTGACGTGCGATTTGAATTTCAGCTATCCGATGACGAAAAAGAGTCATTGGCGGCTGAAGCTGTCGAAGCACCGAAGACCAAGGAAGCGCCAAAAAACCCCGAGGAGACGGTGAAAAAAGCGAACCCAGTCCGCAAGCCTGCGCCGAAGCCTGCTGTGTCCGTTGGTTCTCCTGTACAGAGCGCGATGATGTTTCTTTGCTTTTTGATACTAGCAGCGATTGCCTTTTGGATAGGCCTATCCATGCGTCACCAAAAAGAAATGGGGAAATCGTTGATGGAATCGATGTCACCCGCGAAAGCAAAGCCTGAAGCTGCGCCAAAATCGAGTTTCCCTGCTGACTCTCTCGCTCCTGAAACGGAAACTCCATAAGGGATTTTCGCCGCGGAATGATGGTTCGTTAGGCATGGGGAAAAAATTCAAAGAATCGCGTATTTTCCTTTGCCTTTAGGTGAATCTTACCCGATAAGTGCCACCGCACCAACTATGAGCACACCATCCTCCAAGAAGAAAACAAAAAGCACCGCACGCGACGCAACGCCAACACCCAAAAGAGGATGGTCAGTGAAGCAATCTGTTGAGCTCTACGGCATCGACGATTGGGGGCATGGTTATTTTTCTGCGAACAAAGATGGTGAAGCCACCGTGCAACTCATGGAAGATGGCGAAAGCTACTCGATCAGCCTAAAAGAAATCGTCGATGGTTTGCAAGATCGTGGCACCGCATTGCCAGTATTGTTGCGCTTTCGAGACTTGTTGCATTCGCGCATCGCCTTGCTGAACAACTCCTTTCGCAAAGCGATCAAAGACATCAATTACCAAGGTTCGTATCGCGGCGTTTATCCGATCAAAGTGAACCAGCAGCGGCAGGTGATCGAAGAAATCACCGAGTTCGGCAAACAGTATCACTACGGACTCGAAGCGGGCTCCAAGCCTGAGCTGATCGCGGCACTGGCGCACATGCATGATCCGGAAGCCTACATCGTTTGCAATGGTTACAAGGATGAGGAATTCATTGACCTGGCTTTGCATGCGCAGAAAATGGGACTGCGCGTGATCTTGGTGTTAGAAATGCCATCCGAACTGGATTCCATTCTCAAGCGCAGTGAAGCCATCGGCGTGCGTCCGTTTCTCGGCGTAAGGGTGCGTCTATCCACTCGCGGTGCTGGACACTGGCAAGACTCCGCCGGCGACAAATCGGTTTTCGGTCTGAATGCCGCGCAAGTCATCGAAGTCGTTGACTCGCTGAAACGAGTGAACTCCTTGGATTGCTTGCGTATGCTGCATTACCATCAAGGATCGCAGATTCCGAGCATCGCCTCGATTCGAGAAGGTGCTACGGAAGCAGTACGCATGTACTGCGACTTAGTGCGCGAAGGTGCACCGATGGGAATTTTGGACATCGGCGGCGGCTTAGCCGTGGATTACGATGGATCCCATACCAACTTCACTTCTTCCTGCAACTATTCGATCTCCGAGTATTGCGCTGACATCATCGAGGTGATTTCTTCGATTTGCAATAAAGCCGAAGTGCCTCATCCGAACATCATCTCGGAATCTGGTCGCGCCATCGTGTCCTACTACTCCGTTTTGGTATTCAATATCCTTGATGTCACCAGCGTGCAAACCTCCGAGAAAGAGCCTGCTACGCCAGAAAATCCTCATGATCATTTGAAAAACCTTATCGAGGTGAATCGCGTGCTGTGCCGCAAAAATCTCCAAGAATGCGTCAACGATGCGGTGTACTATCGGGATCAGTTACGCGCCCAATTTTTCCATGGAAACGCCACATTGCGCGAGCGCGGTCTCGGCGAAGCGTGGTCGTGGCATATCTTGACTCGTGTTTCGAAGTTGTTGACTGACATGGAGGACATCCCTGAAGATCTGCGTGATTTATCGAGCTCACTCACCGACTTCTACTACGGCAATTTCAGTTTGTTCCAGAGCTTGCCCGATTCTTGGGCCATCGACCAATTGTTCCCCGTCATGCCGATTCATCGCCTCGATGAGCGTCCGCGCAACCGTGCGGTGCTAGCCGATATCACCTGCGATTGCGATGGGAAAATTGATCGATTCATCGACCGCGAAGATGTGGCAAAAATCTTACCTCTCCATGAATTCACGCCCGGCACACCGTATTACATCGCGGTATTCCTTGTCGGTGCGTATCAAGAGACGTTGGGAGATTTGCACAATTTGCTAGGTGATACGCACGTCGTCGGGGTACACATGGAAAATGGTCGCGCGGTTTACACGCACGAGGTCGAAGGCGATACCGTGGCTGACGTACTGAGTTACGTAGAATACGACACCAAGGAACTGCTTGCCCGATTCCGCAACTTTGCAGAGCAAGCTGTAAGCAAGGGCAATATTTCTGCCAAAGAGCGCAGAGAGGTGATGGATCTTTTCCGTCACGGGCTATCGGGCTATACCTACTTCGAAGTGTAATCGACTTTTCCTCACGATGAATCCTCCCACTCCAACCAAAGTTCTATTCGTATGCATGGGCAACATTTGTCGCTCCCCTGCGGCGGAAATCATCTTTGACCAGTTGGTGCGAGATCACGGCAAAAGCAGTGAATTTGTTATCGATTCCGCAGGAACGTTAGGCTTTCATAGTGGCAAAGCACCAGATCATCGCATGCAAGCGAGCCTCGTTCGGCGTGGTTATCGCGTTTTTGGCACATCGCGGAAAATCCATGCACATGACTTAGCGAACTTCGACCATATTTTAGTGATGGACAGTCACAACGAATGGGAGGTTTGCCAACTTGATGAAAACGGTGAGCATCGGCACAAAATTCGCCGCTTGACCAGCCATTGCCGTGAGCACCAGATAGATCATGTGCCTGATCCCTACAGCGGCAGCAAACGAGATTTCGAAGACTGTGTGGATCTGATAGAAGATGCCTGCCGTGGCTTGTTTACCGACCTCACGAAAAACGAATAACATTTTTCTGGGCACTTACGCGATGAAACGAATCTTAATCTACATAGGCATCTGCAGTGTCATCTTTGGCATCTACACTTGGTGGTATTTCCGCCCCGAGCGAGTCGTGAAACGCGAAGTTCTATCGTTGATTTCCACCTTGGAAGTCCCTGCCGATACGGGGCGCGCAGCACGGGTGATGAAGGCGAATCGAGTGAGTCGATTTTTCACTCAAGAAGTGCAACTCGAAACGCCATTTGCGGAGGCGAATGGCACGCTAAGCCGCAATGATCTGGAAAGCGGATATTCCGTGGCGGCCGAGAATGCTAGCAAGATCATCTTTCAACCGGAAGATGACATGAAAATCGTCGTCGATGGCAAAAGTGCTGAGGTACGTTTTCACGTCCATGCAGAAGTCTCGATTGGACGGTGGATCAAGCCTGTGAACGGACGATACTCCATCGAAATGCATTGGAAAAAAACGCAAGACGGGTGGCAAATCAGTAAGTCATCCTGGAAAGAGGCTCCGTGACGATCCCGTTCACGGCACGTAGAAGTATTTTTTCGCACAATCAGGCGATTGAGGCTCATTGACGAGCGTTCCCGATGCGATCGAAACAACATCGATCACCCGTCTGCTGTAGGGACTATAAACATATCCAGGCCTACCGGGTATGGCTGTCGCATGTGGATAGGGTCTGATTGTGGTCGTTGCCGTGGGCGGCGCTGACGTTATGGCAAGCTGATTTTCGTTGCCTGCATCGGCTTGAGAACTTGTAGCAAAATCCGTGGTGTAGGGGGGAGAAACACCACGGATCGGCAAAATTTCATTGTCAGAGCTTTGCCCTTTGCTTTTTGTTTTCGATAAAAACATGCACGAGTGAAGCGCGAATGTAGAGAAGATCGCAATGAAGCAAGCGGTGGTAGTTTTCATAAAAAAGGCAAAATCAGGGGTTCAGGGCAAAGCTCGGTGATCGCAATGATGATTCTATCGGGCTGTGGCAAAGGGCTGAGCCGTTTCTCGTTGATTGATTTCTTTCGGCATCCAGGTCCATGGATCGAAACCTTTTTCGGTATAAGCCGCTAGGCCGATCACGCCAACGTTGCGGGTCTCGCCGTGACGCAAGTTCGCATAGGATTGCGAGACGCTGCTGAATTGAAATGCCGCCACCGCATCGTAGCTGGTGCGAAAGCCTTTGATCGTGATCGAGGATTCAGGGGCAATGACGTAGCCCGTTTTTTTGACGCTAGCGGCTTGGCCATCCAGCACGTCGAGCCCATCCACACTGACGACGACCTGGACACGGCACTTGCAGCGATTTTTGATGACGATGCTGTAGGAACTACCGTGCGATCCTTGAACGAAGCGACGATAGCCGTTTTTTGTCCATGATTTATAGGCAGGAAGCATCCCCAAACTGCCTTTGATGCCCCATTCGATGATACCACCTGCGGCTTGTTGTATGCCATCAACCTTCCAGTCTTTTGCATCCATGGCTTCAAGCCCTTCGTGGTTATTATAAAATATCGCATCCACTCCCGCTGGTGACGGAGTCGCTCTGGTAAAGCGAATATCGCCAAGAGGCTGTTTTACCGATTCTCCCCAGGTCGTTGCTAGGCCCGGACGCTGTTTGGCTGGCTTTGCAAAAGCCTCACTACCACCGACTGCCGATTCGGATTGTGCTGGCGGAGAACTTGATGGATTTGCTCGCTGTGCTCGAATGTCTCTTGCCAAACTCAAAGGATTTCCCGCAGTTCCGTCGTTTGTGGTACACGATGCGAATAGAAGCAAAGCGGAACTGGTGATGGCGGATAGGAGGTTTATGCCCCGAAACAAGGGCTTCGACGTTGTTGTTTTTTGATCCATTTCGTTCATGGTGCTGGAATTTTAGCATTTAGCACGCCAACGTCAACAAGAAATGCATTTTTTTTAGCATTTCAGAAATTTCACCGCTATTGTTGAAGAATTGCATGAGTTTCTTGCACAGTCGAGGATCGTGATATAGTTTCGGGACATGCAACCACAGCCCCGCACAAAGTTTATTTGCACTCTCGGCCCAGCGACAGAATCGGATGAAATGATCGGAAAGTTAATGGATCTGGGCGCCGACGTTTTCCGAATCAATATGTCTCACGCCAAGCACGAATGGGCAAAGGAAATGGCTCGTCGAGTGCGCAAGCAGGCAAAAGCGAGGCAGATTCATGTGGGCGTTTTATTTGACCTGACTGGGCCATCGATTCGCACCGGCGATGTGGCTACGCCGTATGAATTGAAAGAAGGCGATCATGTGGAGTTCCGCAAGGCAGCGGCGGAAGCAACGATTCCCATCTCGACGACGGTGAATTACGATGGCCTGATGGATGATGTCAGTGAGGGCAACACTCTCGTGGTGGACAATGGATCGCTATTGATGAAAATCCTCAGCGTGCGGCCTGACGCGATCATTTGCGAGGTGAAAACACCGGGCAAGCTAGGCTCAAGGCGGCACATCAACATGCCGGGCGTGCGCTTGAATCTGCCAGCGCTGACTCCGAAAGATCATCTGGATTTGGCGCTCGCCGTGGAGTGCGATGCAGACTACATCGCTGGTTCTTTCGTGCGTGATGCGGCGCATATTCGCGAACTGAAAAGCTGCATCGAAAAGCTGGAAGGCTCCGCGCAAATCATCGCCAAGGTGGAAGACCAAGAGGCGATACGAAATATCGACGCGATCATCCAATCCGCAGACGTGATCATGATCGCTCGTGGCGACTTGGGAATCGAAGTGGAATTTCAGGAGTTGCCAATCTTGCAACGCCGCATCATTCGCCGCTGCCATGAGTTGGGACGTCGTGTGATTGTCGCTACGCAATTGTTAGAGTCAATGATTACGCAGCCAACGCCGACGCGAGCTGAGGTGACGGATGTTTCGAATGCGACATTCGAGGAGGCCGATGCGCTAATGCTTTCTGGTGAAACATCGGTCGGAGCGTATCCCTTGCGTTGCTTGGATGCGTTGCTGACCATTGCGCACCGCATCGAGCGGTCGGGAGGCTTGGGCTATGGCGATTTGGCGGTTCTGCGCGATGAACGTCAGAAAGTATGCCGCGCTGCCATTACTTTGGCTGACTCGTTGGCTGGTGCCTGCATGATTTTACTAACGCGACGCGGCATCATCGCCAACCATTGCGCGTTGCTGAGGCCGAAGAGTCCGCTCTATGCTTTCTCGCCGCACGAAAGGGTCTGCCGTCAGCTTTCATTGTCACGGGGAGTGAGTGCCTTTCAGTTGCCTTTCGCTCCGACGATCGACGATACCATCCAATCCGCACTTTCGGTCTTGCGCGAACAAAACCTCGTGCAGCCAGGAACACCGGCGGTGATTGTCTCAGACATGCTTTCCGACCATTTTAGCGCGAACTCGATTCTGCTCTGCCACGCGTAGTAGTGGCCTCGAGTCGATGTAGCATCCATCGTTTCCATGTCCGATCTTTTTGCCAAGCCAAGCTCGCGTCAACCGAACGCGCCGGATGTCGGTTCGAATGAGCCATTGGCATCGCGCATGCGGCCGAGCAACCTTGATGAAATCGCCGGGCAGTCGCACATTCTCGCGCCAGAAAAATTGCTGCGACGCGCCATCGAGTCGGATCGATTTACCTCATTGATTTTTTACGGGCCGCCCGGAACGGGAAAAACGACGCTGGCTACGGTGATCGCGAGGCTGACTGGATCACGTTTTGAATCGCTCAATGGCGTGGAGTCGAACGTTGCAGAAATCCGTGCGAAAATCGATCAAGCTCGGCATTACCGAGAAATGCGCAACCAAAGCACGATCTTGTTCATTGATGAAATCCATCGCTTTAACAAATCCCAGCAAGATGTGCTGTTGCCTCACATCGAACGCGGCGCGATTCGTTTCATCGGCGCGACAACGCACAATCCGTTTTTTCACATCAACTCACCGCTCACCTCACGATCACAAATTTTCCAACTCGAGCCAGTCGGCACCGATGAGCTTATCCCGGTGTTACAACGAGCCATCGATGACCCTCGCGGTTTCGCCGACCGAAAGATCGACGCAGAAGCAGACGCCCTTCGGCACATCGCCGACAAAGCCGATGGCGATGTACGCAAGGCGCTGACCGCTCTGGAATTGGCCATTCTCACCAGCAAACCCGACGAGCATGGCATCATCCATCTGACCCTTGCCATCGCGGAAGAATCGATCCAACGAAAATCCATCGCCTACGACGACGACAATCATTACGATACGATCAGTGCATTTATCAAATCGATCCGCGGCTCTGATCCGGATGCGGCATTGTATTGGCTCGCGAAAATGCTCCACGCTGGAGAAGACCCACGTTTCATCGCTCGGCGGCTGGTGATTTCTGCCAGCGAAGATATTGGCCTAGCCGATCCTGGGGCGCTGCGTATCGCCATCGATGCCCACCACGCGCTTGAATTTATCGGCATGCCAGAAGGGCGCATTCCCCTAGCCCACGCCACGGTCTATCTCGCCGCAGCGCCGAAATCCAACAGTGCCTATGCCGCCATAGGAGCAGCCATGGAAGACGTCACCAAGGGACAAACCTTGGCCGTGCCGCCGCATTTGCGAACGAGGACGAGAAAGAAACTCGCCTCAGCCTCTGGCACCAAGGACGACGCACTCGCCTATCTCTACAGCCACGACTACCCCGGAAACTACGTGCCGCAAGCGTATTTGCCCGAAGGGAAAAAATACTACCACGCCACGGAGCAGGGCTACGAGCGCAAGATCAAAGAGCGACTCGAATATTGGAAATCGCTTCATCAAAGCGGGGAGGAAAACCCACCAAGCGCTTGATTTTTATTTGCCGATCACCAAATAGGGCTGCAATTGTTCCCACGTTTTCTGTCCAATGCCGGAGACTTTTCTCAAGTCTTCAATCCTACTATAGGGACGCGCCTGGATAATGCGTTTCGCCATCACTTCTCCTACGCCAGGGAGCTTCATCAGGTCGCTTTGCGGAGCACGATTGGGGTCTATTTTTTCGCCCACATCGACTTTCGCGTTGCCGATTGCAGCTTGAAGCTCCTCGTCTTCTTGACGTTGAACCCTACGTTCTTCAGGCAATGTATCCCAGTTCGTTTTCGCCCAAATGCCTTTCTTGCTTGTCGCCGCACGCAGTTCGAGGTCCTTCATATAAGCTCGATACTCCTCCGCGCTGCGTTCATCAAACGTGCTACGATAGACGCCAAACGCACGCGCCAAACCTATCGAAACCAAATCCCCGGCGAGATCTGTTCCTTCGGCGGTGACCACAAACGCATAGACTCGCTTGAATTTGCTATCGCCACGAGCATCGGCAAAGGCTGTGTGAACGGTGAACGGCTTCGCCAAAGCACTTTTTACATAATCTGTAGCTTGTTGCCCGTAGGCTTTCGCCACTGCGATGGCTTCGGGTGCTTTCGCAGAAATTTTCGATATACCAAAATAACGCCGCTGTTCGCGTAGTCGCGTTTCATCGGAGGCATCGCGCACATGTGATTCTACGCAATCGGCACCATAAAGCCTTACGGTCATCAAGGTTTGATCGGCTGTTTTCACCTGAAAACTATCACCATCAGCCCATTCCGTAGGCACCAGCACACAGTCTTTCAAGGTGCGCAATTCCTCCACTGCGCGGGCAAAGGAAACAGAAATGATCAACAATACCGCTATGATGGAGCGGGCGAAGTGGCGCAGGCAGAATGGCATGCGGTGAAATACTTTAGAAATCCGCAATAATCAAGCACGCGTTGCTACATCGAATACGCTCGTATCGATCCATCGTCGCAGCGCTGCGTGCTCGCCCTCAAGCAATGGATCGCGCGCAATGTGCTCGTCGGCCAACTTTCGCGCCTCGCGAAGCAATGCCGTATCGGCAAGAAATTCCGTAAACTTCACATCCCCCACCCCGCTCTGCTCCATGCCTAGCACATTGCCTGGCCCTCGCAATCGCAGATCGGCCTCGGCTATCACAAACCCATCTGCACTATCGACCAGCACTTGCAGTTTCTCTAACGCATCAGCATCCTTAGAATCGGTCAACAACACGCAGAACGATTTGTGCGAGCCTCGGCCGATGCGACCGCGCAACTGGTGCAACTGCGCCAAGCCAAAGCGCTCCGCATGATGAATGATCATGATGTTCGCATTCGGCACATCCACTCCCACTTCGATGACAGTCGTGGAAATCAGCACCTGCACCTCGTTGGCTCGGAAGCGCGACATCGCCAACTCCTTTTCCTCCGCACTCATTTTCCCATGAAGCAACGCCACCTGATGCGGCTTGAGACGTTTCACCCACTTAGGATATGCCGCTGTCGCAGATTCGGCTTTGATCGCGTCCGACTCCTCCACCAACGGATACACCAAATACGCTTGTCGCCCCGCCGAGAGATGCTCTAACAAAAACGTCGTGATGTCGCTCACCTTCGCAGCCGTGCGCATCGCGGTGACGATCTTGCCTCGATTGGCAGGACGTTCATCTAACACCGAGACATCCAGATCGCCATACAAGGTCATCGTCAGCGTCCGGGGAATCGGTGTGGCCGTCATCACCAGCACATCCGGCTTGACCCCATGAGAAATCAAGCGCGCTCGCTGCGCCACGCCGAATTTATGCTGTTCATCGATCACCACGAATCCCAAATCGGGGAAATCCTCGGCATTATAAAGCAAGGCATGCGTGCCTATGATGATCTGCGCGCGCCCTTCGAGATCGAGATACGAGGCATCCTCCTTACTCCCCGTGCGCAACTGCAACCTCACGCCCAGTGGCTCCAGCCATCGACGAAACGTCAGGAAATGTTGTTCCGCCAGAATCTGTGTCGGCGCCATCAAGGCCGCTTGGCAACCGGATTCTATCGCCAACAGCATTGCTGCCATCGCCACGAAGGTCTTGCCTGATCCGACATCCCCTTGCAGCAATCGATTCATCGGACGCGGCTGTCGCATATCTGCCGCTACCTCGTGGATCGAGCGTTTTTGCGCATCGGTGAGATCGAATGGCAACGACTCATAGAATTTTTTCAACAGCGATGTCTTCTTGCCTAACACCCGCCCAGCATGGTCGAAGTGCCTCGCCCGCCGCCACACCACGTTGAGCTGAATCAGGAAAAATTCCTCTAACGCAAAGCGCCGCATCGCCACGTGCGCTTGCTCCATCGACTCCGGAAAATGCGCCGCTTTCAGGTCTGCGAAGCGCGCCCGTTCTGGAGTAAGGTCAAATGGCGCATCCATGCTCGCAGGCACCACCATCCTCACCAAAGTGTGCATGATTTCCCGCAATCGACGTTGCGCAATGCCGCTAATGTTTCGATAAATCGGCACCAGACGATCCACATGAATCGATTCCCCGCCATCGTCCTTGATCACCTCGAACTCAGGATGATCCATCACCAAGCGACCCTTCTGATTCTTCACCTTCCCATACACCACCAACAGTTGCCCAGCGGCGAGCACCTTGCTGAGAAACGGCATATTGAACCAACGGCAGGTCATTTTCCCCGAACCAAAAACCCCGCCAGAACCATCGACGATCACGCACTCGTAGCTGGAAAATCCACTGCCATAACGCATCGGGCGAGCATCCCACACCAATCCGCGCAAACACACCGCTTGCACCGTCGCATGGGGAGGAAACGCATCAAACTTCTTGCGGTCTTCATGACGCTTCGGCAGATGCAGCAACAGATCCGCATACGTCGCAAACCCCGCCGCAGTCAACGCGGCGATCTCTTTCTGCGTGAGGAAAGACGATTGCCCAAGCGCATTGGTAGCATCGAGCACAGGAGAAGACATCGGACCGCAAATTTGCCGCAGACTTTCCACCGAAGCAAGTTCGGTTTTCGGCTGAAACGCCAGTCCATGATTCTCAGATGCGCTGCACGGCTATGATGCGGATCAGACCGTTTGCCATGGGGCAAAATGATCTTCACAAACATCCTTGCATCCGCACAAAAACTCTATAAACTGCCCCGTGATTCTTGCAGCGTATTCCTGAACCTCGCCACACGAATCCCGAACCTCGCCGCACGAATCCTGAACCTCGCCGCACGAATCCTGAACCTCGCCACGCGAATCCTGAACCTCGCCACACGAATCTTGAACCCCGCTACCTTAATCTTGAACCTCGCTACCTTAATCTTGAACCCCGCCACACTAATTTTGAACCTCGCTGCACTAATACTTAACCTCGCTAAACAAATCCTCAACCCCGCCAAGCCACTTTTCATCTGCACAAATCATTGATTATCAACGACTTACAAAAATTAATAAGCAACAAATCCGCGCAATGAACGAAAACGCCAGCCCCAGCCCCGCCCCAGACAACGACGATGCCGCCCCGAAAAAAACCCGCACCCGCGGCATCATCAACGCCAAATACCTCGACGAAATCGAACTCGTCCGTGCCATCCTCCTCGCCGCCCGACTCTCGGAAAACGTCGCCCCGCTCACCGCCCGCGAATGCCCACCCGAGGAAATCGACACCCTAGAAAAAACCGCCGACCTGCTCCGCGCCACCGCCCTCAAAGCCGTCGGACGCAGAGCCGCCCGCAAAATGGACACCCAAGAAGAAGAAATCGCCCGCACCACCCTGCTCAATGCCATCAACCCCATCCGCACCGGAGCCAAGCGCAAATACCGTGGCGAAGGCAGCAAAGCCGCCCGCAGCGCCTACTTCGTCAACGAGCCAACCAACGTCTCCCTAGAGCGCCTGCTCTTCATCGGCGGCTCACTTCTCGAAAAACTCACCCCCCAGCCCGCCCCCAGCGGCACCGGCACCATCCCCCCGCAAGACACCCTCAAAGGCATCACCGACGACGATCTTGAAGCCCTGAAAAACGCCTGCGAAGCCTACCTCGACAAGGACCTAGCCCAAACCGCCACCACCAACGAAACCAGTCAACTCCGCCAACAAGTCGAAGCCATCTACGACCAGCTCCAAGACCAGCGCATCGACCTCCAGCTCGCCGCCGACCAAGCCTGGCCCCACACCAACCCCGCCAACGCCGCCACCCGCCAGAGCTTCAAGATCCCCGCATCCCGCCCCGCCATAGAGTAACGATGCCAAGGAAAAGCTTGCCTCCCCCGTCCCAACGGGCAAATCGGGTGAGGCTAGCCTTTTACGCGACGACTCATCCCAAGCCCACAGTACAACCGTGGGTTCAGCGCCCCCCCCGCTAATCCATCGCGTCCCAACGGGACGCTTCATTCTAGCCCACGGTGAAACCGTGGGTTCAGCGACCCCTGCTAATCCATCGCGTCCCAACGGGACGCTTCATTCCAAGCCCACGGTGCAGCCGTGGGTTCAGCGGCCCCCGATAATCCATCGCGTCGTAACGGGCAAAATCGCGTGAGGCTGGCCTTTTACGCGACGCTTCATCGTGGGACTCGCTTCAATCACAAAGATTGCTTTCGTCAACGATGATGCCATACCAAAATCATAGCCCACAAAATCAAACTCCCCAATGAGGCGTCCCATTGGGACGCAGTGGGTTGTGGGTGGGACGATCACCCACGGTTGTTCCACCGTGGGCTGGAATAAAGCGTCCCGTTGGGACGGAAGACAGATAAATCGCGTTGACTCAAAAGTAAATGATACCGGATCAGATCCGGAAGGGTGGCCACACCAGCGTCGACAACTTTTGGATTGCGGAGCGTCTAGGAATGGGGCATGGTCAACCCGCAAGGCGTTGAATCAAGCAAGGATAAACCGGTGAAACCATCCAAAAGCAATGCAAAGAACTAGAAAAAATCTCACAATGCGAGGATTGACCCTAGAGATGCCCCCAGAGAAACCAAGAATTATTTAAGTAATAAATTAAATATTATGATAACAACGAAGATGATTTATATTATTTTAATTATATCTCAAATAATTCATGCTCAAGAATTGAAAATTGTTGATATAAATAAGGTTTCAATCTACAAGAAAAGATGTAAAATCGTTGCAACTGCTAAGGATTCTACAATACAGTTAAGGATCTTCACGATTGGTTATTCTGTGGATCATGAAATTAAACCTAATATTGTAATTAGAAATGAATCTGTCGCAGATGTCTCCTTTGAATTAGAAAAAGAGGATATAGTAAGGATACTTTCAATGATGAATGAGGATAGACCAAAAACAATTGAATTAATGGACAGTAAAAAAACAAGAATGTTAATTTTTGTGTTTAATGAAAATCGTCAAATTGAGATAAAATATAGATATCCTGAAAAAGTCCCACTAACAATGCAGCTAGTATTTAAGGAAGAATTACCATTATTAAAAAAGATTTGTGAGTGGTCTATTCAAGAAGTAATAACAAAGTAATTCATCTCAGGGGTCAGATGCGTCTCATGAGTCAGTCCTCGCGCTGTAACATTGTAATTTCTGTTAGACTAAAAAATCCATAAATGGGTAAGCGTCCTATGAAGCGTCTTTGGTCATAAGTGTCGTAGGTCTTCACCTATGACGTTCGTTTAAGAATGATTATATATGCGAGTTGAACCAACAGCGGTCTTTTATCATACCATAGCGTCGATGCCGTTGCGCGTTTTCCTCGCTTGGGTTGTAGGTACGTTGGGTGTCTTCGCGCCGTTCTTGATTCGAACAGGATTTGATTCGTTCAATATCATCCTTTGGCAGCTTTTGCTTTTCCCGTTCGAGTTGTTTATCTGGGCTCTTTTCAGTGGTTGGTGGAGCTTTGTCGCGATTCCCCTTTTGTTTGCCTTCTGCTGGCGGGTTCTTGTATTCTTGCGCGATGAAGGCTCCACGTCCGAGTTGTTTTGGCTATTCATTTTGCCGTTCTTGATTGGTATTCGTGGCAGTGGAAATGACTGGCCATTGGCCGCTTTTCTAGCCGGATTCAGCATTTTTTTCGTCATCAAACTGCAGCTAACCGCAAAAAACGAACAAGCAGCATCATCCAACCACTAGAAGCCGCCCTGCTTCCATGATTTCCCGTAACTACAACACTAACCCCGCGATCCACTTCCGCCCCCGCTTCTAGTGGTGGATGTGCTCGTCGTACGCCAAAAAATTATGATACAAACTCTTCTGCGATTCATTGTTCTATGTGCCTTCTTAGTGAAGGCACATGCAGATCCAAAATTAAGTAAAGACCAAGTTTCCAGGATTGGTGAAGTTGTTATTGAGAAGTCGTTCAGAGAATATCGCGGATGGTTTGATTTGAAGGTTCCATCATACGACGCAAAGAGCAAGGCTTGGTCATTCCCTCTTACTAGGGAACACTTACCAACCACGATTGGCGAGAGAATTCACATTTTTCAAATAAGAGATGAGGACGGACTCGTCCGAATTGGTTCATTAGACCATCATGGAACACCAGAGAAGACGGATCCAAAATTTAAGATGCCTAATAATGTAGGCCAATTCATCCGTAAGATTGTAAAAGAGTGAGCTTCCACGTACAAATCAAGGCGAACAAGCCGCGTAATGACAACCACTACCAGCCGCCCTGTTTCGATGATTTTCCGTAATGACAACCTCAACAACGTGATCGACACTCGCCGCGCTGGTAGGATTGCCTGTTCTTTGAACTTGGCCAAAAAATTGAACTTTCACACGTGTCGAGATCAGGTATAATACCCCCATGAAATTCAAAGCGATCATACACACGGCAGAAGACGGAGGATACTGGGCCGAGGTTCCTGCACTGCCAGGATGCGTCACTCAGGGCGATACAAAGGAAGAATTGGAATCAAATCTTCGAGAGGCGATCGAGGGGTGGCTTGCAGCCGGGCAGGATGAATTGACCTCATCGAGCGGCGAACAGATCCTAGAGTTGGCGATATGAAGTCCATCACAGGCAAGAGGATGAACTATAAGGGAAGCCTAACAAGACGCTTAGCGCAACTACTACCCACCATTGTGTTTGATACGTTTCACTCTAATTCAACCCCGTTTCCCGTGTTGCACTTCCGTCCTCGCTAGTAGTGGAGCATGCGCTCATCGTTAGGCGAATAAAACAAATGTATTCAATCATTCTCAACGGCACTTCAAGCTCTGGCAAGTCGAGTATAGCCCGAGCCATTCAGATGCAAGCATCGGTGCCATACATACACCTTCAAGTTGATATGCTGCTCGGAGCTATTCCTTGGAGCAATAAGGTCGTGACAGAAAATCTTGATGAGTGCTTTCAGACGTGCATCAACAATTTTCACAGGGCGCTTCCTATTCTCATTACCCCTCCATTTTTCGGTATTATAGATACCGCGATTTTGCGCGAAGACAAGTATATGGAGTGTTTGGACTCAATGGGCGACTTGCGTTATATTACTGTAGGTGTGCATTGCCCAGTTGAAGTCGTAACGCGAAGAGAACTTGATCGGGGCGACAGAAAGATTGGACTCGCTGCCAGCCAGTTCGAAAGAGTGCACAGCAATCGTATGTATGATATCGAAGTTGACACAAGCACTCTGACCCCAGAACAAGCTGCTGAGACAATCCTGTGCCACATCAAAAGAATCGCCAAACAAGAAGCGTCATGACACTCCCTACCAGCCGAACAGTTTCAATGCCTCCCCGTAACTACAACCTTAACCACGCGAGAGACTTCCTCCCTAGCTCCTAGCCGTGGATGAGCTTTACTTTTCGACAAAGAATCTAACACCATGTCACATCGAGGACTACTTCACCACATGATCATCAACGTGTCCAATGTGGAGCGATCATCACCATTCTACACCGCGATGTTCAGATACTTTGGATACGAACTCACCGGAAGTAGCTACGGTGAGGGTTATGGCTATGAAGATTGGAAGAGATGGGATCTCGACACCCCTCATGAGATTAGCATTTGTCAGGTCTGCGCCCCCAACAAGGACGTTCCGCATCGGCGTGGAGCGGTCGGGCATCATGATCACATCGCATTCTGTGCAGAAGACAGAGATGACGTTGATCGCTTCTACCGTGAGGTTTTGAAGCCCTTGGACGACGCAGGGTTGTGCGTTGTGGAGGATGCCCCATGCGACTGCCCAGAATACAACGATGGATATTATGCTACATTTTTCACTGATCCAGACGGTCTGAAGTATGAGTTCGTTGTGAATCCAAATCACCTAATCAAGAAAGCTCAGAGACAACAATCTGAACAAGCCGTTCATGGCGACGCGGAATAAGCCCTTGTCCGCTTTCAAGCTTGACTCCCGCGCGCCATCACTCATCGTTCGGCATGATGCGATTGCTTCTACTAATCCTTTGCTTAACAGTCGGCATGACAGCGCACGCCAAAGAGGCTATCATTGAAGGTGGTCGCTCGAAGAGTGGGCATTTCGAGGTGCGCATTGTTCAGGACGCCATCGGAGGCACGGCGGACTATCTTTTTGCGATCTACGACACACGTTCTAACAAGCGCATCATCCAGGTGCGCGATGTAGGCGGCTACAACCGATATGACGAGGCGCGCCAAAAGTGCAAGGTGTTATGGAACGACTCAAGCAGTTTCGTCGCTTTGACGGATTCCGACAGCGGTCACACGGAACGACTTTACAGCTTTCACGTCACTGATAGCACCGTCAGACGATTGGAGGTTCCTGATTTCGTGCAGAACGCGCTAGGCAGAATTGATGCCACTGAAACCGACCTGCACCGTCACCCCTACCCAACGCGCTGGGATGGGAATCAGCTTCACGTCAGTCTGATTTTTTCGGTATCGCATGCCACGCGTGGACGCATCCGTTACGAATGTGAGGCAGTACTCGAATGTGCCGACCTTGATTCGATTGCAAGGCTTCGTCGCGTAACCAAACCTCAAGATGTTCAGCCTGAATGACGCCGAACAAAACGCATGCTGACAACGGCTCGAATGGCATCTGTCGCGACATCCATGCTTCGCGCAAGCCGTCACCTAATCCGAGTCGTTCTGCAAAAATGAAACCCTTGGCATTCGTAGCGCTATTACTTCTGGAGATCCTCGTCAGTTGCGGCAAGGGGAAGACTACCAATACGGACAGCACCGCCTTCACGACTGTTGCGGAGAAGAAGGAATTTCTCGAACGTTACGTGAAATTTCGGCGCAACTACGACGACATTGATTTTCAGATATCGTTCATCGATGGAGATAGCGGCATGGGGATTGGTCCGACCGAGTGGAACATACGACTGATTGCGACTGTCCCTGCCGATGAGATCGACCAATGGATCGACGGGCTTGGTGAAGTCAAGTTGCCGGATCTACAGTGGATTTCAGATATTCCCAATGCTCCCACCAACCTAAGCGATTTCAAGTGGTATCAAGACGACAACCGGACAGTGGGGGTTAGTCGAGCACGCCGGACGGTGCTTTACAAAAACCACGCGTCATGAGTAGAACAATCCCAACAAGTCGCGACACAGTATCTCCTACCAACCGCCCTATTTTTTTGCTCTTCCGTGATTCCAACCTCAACCCCATTCGAGACATCCGCCCTAGCTCCTAGCGGAGGAATGTGATTTACGTCGCCCAAGGAATATGATGATTGAAGAAATGCAGACTTATTACGCGCAAAGAGCCTCCGTGTATGATTCATCGATGGGATACGACGATGATACGAAGGTTCGAAGTTTATCACCAATCATAGAGCGAGTCCGTGATGCTATGCGCGGAAGACATGTTTTAGAGATCGCTTGCGGGCCAGGATTTTGGACCCAATTTGCTTCGGAGACAGCAGTTGCCGTCGTGGCCACCGACTACAATCAATCGACGCTCGATGAGGCCCATAAGAAGAATTTGCCTTGGGAGCGTGTATCCCTTTTGCAGGCAGATGCCTACCGTCTGGATCAGATTCCAGGTGTTTTTGACGCGATTCTGTCGGTTGATTGGTTGGCTCATGTCCCACTTAACAAGATGGAGCCGTTTCTCTCCGGAGCCATACATCGAGTTAGTTCTGGATCGCTTCTTATGTTCATCGATCAACTTCCCGGTGAGCATTCCAGAACGGGAGTATTTGATGCAGATGGGAACCATATTCAGGAGCGAAATCTAGGTGATGGATCGACATTCAGAGTGATTAAACATTTCATGAGTGATGCTGAGATAGCGTCCCACTTTTCTGGTTTTGCTGGAGATTTGAGCATTGAACGTTTTCCTGAATGCCGTCGCCTCATCGTCACTTTCATTCCAACAAAGAGCAAAGAAGCCCTCACTCCTAACGCCTGACCCGCAGCCATTTCCAGCCACCATGACCACTACAACCTCAACCACGTGTTCTACCCTCGCCCTTGGTCAGGCGGAGGATTACTCAACATTGTGCTAAGAATATGCGCATTCTCATCAGCGGAGGTCCCGGTGCGGGTTGCACGTCCACTGCCAAGTTAATCGGTGCCGAGCTTGGTCTGCCTGTATTTGACTCCGATACATTCTTCCACAAACCCACCGATCCGCCATTTCTAGAGCAGTATTCCCCTGACGAAAGAAGGCAGTTCATAACCGCCGCTATAGACGCGACTTCTGATTGGATTTTGAGCGGATCGATCGCAACGTGGGAGATCGATTTACCGACCGTTCATTTCGGCGTTTTCCTTGATCCCCCCAAAGATGAGCGATTGCGTCGCCTTGAATTACGAGAGCGTGAGCGTTACGGCAGTAGGATCGACCTAGGCGGTGACTTGCATTCCGAGAACACGGATTTTATGGATTGGGCATCTGCATACGAAGATCGCTCAGGAACAGGACGTAATCGAAACACAGACAGAGCCTTCCTTGTGCAGCGGTGCGATTCTTTTGTTGAGATCAAGCACTGCAAGAGTATATTTGATGTCGCTGCGGAGATTCGCGACTTCCTTGAGAATCCAAGAAGCACAACAAGACATCACTCCTAATGCCTGACCCGCAGCCAGTTCCAGCCACCATGACCACTACAACCTCGACCCTGTGTTCCACCCTCGCCCCCGGTCAGGCGAAGGAGGACTCGGCGTTAACTCCAAAGAAATATGAGAATCAAATTGTTCTTCGCCACTCTATTTTTCGCATCCTGCGCCACTTCCTGTTCTGTTCGATCTGACAACGCGAGATCTGCATCTCAAGCCCAAGATCACTGGAAGATGGGTGCGTTTACGAAAGGTCATTTCATTCCCGACGTAAAGCCGCTGAATCCGAGGAACGAGAATGATTTGCGTGAGGTTGCAATGAGTCTGCCGATCTGGGAGTCGGATATAAAATCGACCGAGATATGGGTAATGGAAAATTCCAAACCGGGCGTAGGAGTGGATCAATGGACGAATCCTGCTGATGGTGCACAGAGTGCAGTTACGATTCGGCGACTGGCGGATTCAGCAACCGAGGCAACAAGAGTCTCAGTTGATCACCCGTCTTTGAAGGTCTTCACTGCCAGCGGGGGACGCTATCTGCCCTGGTCGGCGACAATGGAAAGACGTCGTGGAGGGTGGCTGGTGATGGATGCAATCAAACATCAGGGCTAAAGAGTCCGCTCACCTAACTGCGGGCGATGTCCTTTTTTGAATTCAGGATTCCATTCCCGCGGCAGCTGAGCTAAACGTTCGGCAAGTATCAATCATCATACTCAATGAACGCTCACGAAATCCCAAGAATGCTGCGCCAGAGCGATCGCACCAATCCCGTTGAGGGTCGCATCGTTTGGGCCCCCGTGAAGTCGCTTTGGTTTCTTTTTCACGCGTTCTTTGCCATGATCGGTGGCTATCTCACCTTTCGCTACGATGCCGTTTTCGTGTCTTTCGTTTTCACCCTAACGACACTTTGCCTTGGGCATTCGATTGGTCTGCATCGTTTGCTCGTTCACCGCAGTTTCGAGTGCCCCCGTTGGCTTGAATATGCCTTTGTGCATCTTGGGACGGTGGTTGGCATGGGCGGTCCATTTCGCATTCTTTACATGCACGACATTCGCGATTGGTCTCAACGTCACGAATCTTGTCACCGCTATTTCATCCACCAGAACCCCCTTTGGCGCGATTTCTTGTGGCAGATTCACTGCGATATTCGGCTCGACCACCCGCCCAAGTTCGAGATTGAGCCACGCGTGGGCAACGACAGAATGTATCAGTTCATGGAGCGAACATGGATGCTTCAGCAGCTTCCTTGGGCTGTTCTTTTCTACGCACTAGGCGGCGCGGCTTATGTCGTTTGGGGTATTTCCGTTCGCATAACGGTTTCATTGTTCGGTCACTGGCTTGTCGGTTATTTAGCCCACAACTCCGGGCAACGCGATTGGCACGTCAGCGGACACGCGATCCAAGGTTACAACGTCCCTCACATCGGTCTGATCACCATGGGTGAGTCATGGCACAATAATCATCATGCGTTTCCGGGCTCCGCCAAGCTCGGTTTGCTTCCTTCGCAGCATGATCCAGGCTGGTGGGCACTTTGCGTCCTTCGCGCCATCGGCCTAGTCTCTCATCTCAAGCTACCGGCAGATCTTCCAGAAAGGTCGGAGCTTGTTCCCATCAACCAGGAAAGGCCTAACAACAATCCCGCTAATCCAACGCCTGGTAACATCCCTCTTTGAATCCGTGCTTTACTCACTGCTGTAGATGGACTGTTGGTTCAAAACGCGATGCTGAATGCACAAACACTTTTCGGTTTGCCTCTCAACTGGCGCTTATTCGATTTATCACTTTCAAAGGTCGCACTTTGTTTTACTTGGAATGTTAGGTCTATTGCTCATGTCAATTTCCCTACTCATCAGAAAGCCAGCAATCGAAAGTCGCTGAGAAAAACAATCAAGCACTTGATTAAACGGTAGTATCGAAAAGCCAGTCGTGACAACAGCTAGGGCTGCAAGTTTTATTTGCGCAATACTGTGGTTTGCGGTATCACTCTGCCGCGTGTCATGCCATCTCCACGATCTACCACGCCTTATCGTTAGCCAAATCAATTTATGACCGAAACCGATCCCTATTCAGCCCCACAAACCGACGTATATGCAAACCGTTTGATTACGGAAAAGCTTCAAGGATTAGATTTCAAGCAACTCAAGAAGCTATACTATCGCTCGTGTAATGTTAACGCTATTACATTTCTTGTTGCACTTGGTTTGATGGTCTTGGCGATTGTCTTAGTGCTTCCCAACGCTGATTATGAACCCATCATGAGATATGTTTTTGTCGGACTTGCCGTTTTTTATTCGGTGGCTGTAGTCGGCCTCTTTAAACGAACTTCTTGGGGGCGCATTCTCGGGATCATTGTCTGTATCATATCCCTGATCAAGATCCCTCTCGGAACAGCAGTTGGTGTTTTCGGGTTGTTTGCATTTTTTGGAGCACCTGAACTTTTTGGACCCAATCGAATCACGCATCGAGAATTAAAGTCCGAGTTCAAGCTGCAGAAAGCACAGTTAAAGAAAGGGTAACAAGCCGAGCAACAGCGATCAAAAAGGAAGAGGAACTGGAATTGGCATAACGCGGCGCGAGCACGACGATGCGCGACTCAGGCGACCAACGCATTTTACAATCGAGTCGCAAACCCAGCGCCCTTGTTGTTGCAGATGTTTCGTAAAAAATCGAATTGCATCGAGTTCAAGAAATTCTATGATGCCCACAACATCATCCATGAAAAACCCAAAGCTACCTCGTTGCTATGCATCCGCCGTATTTGTTGGAGTCGGCTTGTTGTTTGCGGCCTGTGACAAAAACCACGAAGCACAGCAAGCCACAGAGAAGCAAGAACTTGCGCTTGCTCGATCCTCATCAAACAATCGTACTCCTGAAGCCCAGAAGCACAGCAGCCATAAAAAAACGCCGTCGCCCACTCCCTTGGAATCGGCCCTTGCCATCACATCCTTGCCGGAGCGACAAAAATCCCTCGCAGAGATTGCCTGGAACGCCATCGAAACCGATCCCGAACTCGCCCACAAGGCTTTCGCCCATTTGGCAGCGGGTAGTGCGGAGAAACTTCCATTGATCCAGCACTACGCCATTCGCCTCACCGAGCAAAATCCCGACGAAGCTCTCGCTTGGGCGGATTCTCTGGGAACCGAGTCCGAAATCGCGGCGGCAAAAAGCCACATCGCGCTCGCCCTTGCTGAGACAGATCCCTTACGCGCGGCCAACCTTTTATCTGAATCTGGCATCGCAGGGCGTGAGTTTGATGTTGCGATCGTGCAAGTGATCCAGCGTTGGGCTGCCAAATCACCGAAAGATGCCGCCGCTTGGGTATCGAATTTCCCACAAGGCATGGCTAGGGAAGCAGGCATTCGCGAGATTTCGCAAAAATGGCTCACCCAAGACCCCACCGCAGCTTTCGCATGGATCACAGCGACAAACGACCAACCATTGCGAAGGGAAATCGCCCGTGCGATGGAAGGCGCTTTATTAAAATCACCGAAAGAGCAGCAGGAACAAATGCGACAGCAAGCTTCATTGGCACTTCAGGAGGAACTTTTGCAGCAGCGTAGCAATGCCCTGCTTGATGTGGGCGATGACGTTCCTCGAGATGCCGCGTCGAATTGATTTCGGTCAGCTATTTTTTGGCTCTCTCTGCTATTGGCAAAATAAAAATACGGCTTACACTGAGCGCAGATGAAGTGCATAAAATTTTTTGCTGTGGGGTTGATTCCGCTTCCGTTGATTGCCGCGCCTGATGGAGAGGCACTATTCAAAGCAAATTGCGCGGCGTGTCATATTCTCGATCAAATGGTTGTCGGCCCGTCCCTCGTGGAAATGCGTAACCTGTATCTGAACAAGCCCAATGAATTCGTCAAATGGTGCGTTGCCCCTGGAAAAAAACGCCCCAACGTGATCGAGATGCCCTCGATGGTGCACGTCGGGGACGAAGGACTACGCGCCATCTACGATTACATCATGAAGGCATCCGAAGGAGCAAAAGAACAAAAACAAAAAAAAGGCGATCCCTACATGGCCTCGCCCACACAAGCGCAACGCCCTACGGTGCAGCGCATCTTCATGCCTCAAGCAGGGCCAGCAGCCATCGCTGTTGCTGTGGATCAGGATTCATCGCTTTGCTGGGATGCAGGAGAATGCCGATTGCGCTACGCATGGGAAGGTGGATTCATCGATGGCTATCCCTATTGGCAAGGCAACGGCAGCAGCGTCGCGAAGATTCAAGGCGTCATTTCCTATGTGGAAGAGAAATCTCTGTTTCATAGCGTTTTGCAAGGCGCGATCAAATTCCACGGCTATCAGAAAAAAAACGAGTTGCCCATTTTCCGCTACAATATCGGCGCCACAAAGATCACCGAGGCATTTTCCCCCATCCCTAGCGGCAAAGGATTTCAGCGAACTTTCACCGTCACCCCCGCACTCACCGCACCACTGGTTATCGCATTCCCAAAAGACAAAAAGGTCACCATTACCTGTGCTCAAGGCCGAGTTGAAGGCCAGAACTTGATCATCCCAGCCTCTGCATCATCGCAATTCACCCTCTCCATTTCTTTTCCATGAAATCCGCTCTACTTTTCGTCTCGCTCCTCGCCTCGGCTTTCGCATCACCATGGGAAGAGTCGTTTTCCTTCGATAAAATTCCCAACCCACAAGGCATTGACCCACAAGTCGGGGCGATGGAAACCATGAAAGACGGCAAACTTGCTGTGGCATTTCATCGAGGCGAGGTGATGATTTTTGATCCCGTTTCCAAGACGTGGTCACTGTTCGCCACCGGCCTTCACGAGCCACTTGGGTTGCTGGTAGAAACGGATGGCAGCATATTGGTGATGCAGCGTGCCGAGCTCACTCGGCTGAAAGACACTGACAGAGATGGCAAAGCCGACGACTACGAAACGGTCTTTGACGGCTTTGGGATGTCGGGTAACTATCACGAGTTCGCCTATGGACCGGCACGAGATAGCAAGGGAAATCTTTTTATCGTACTAGGAGTCGCCTCGAATGGAGCACCCATTGCAGAAGAAATTCGCGGCACCTTTTCTCTCATTGGGGAAGTTGATCGCGTCGGCATGACGGATCGAGCGACATGGGGGAAATTCAGAAACAAAGCTGGTCGCATGTATTCGCGCGTGCCATGGCGAGGCTGGGTGCTGAAACTCTCTCCCGACGGCAAGCGTATGGAACCGTATGCCAGTGGCTTTCGTTCGCCCAATGGCATTGGCTTTGATGCAGCCGGGCGGCTTTTGATCACGGACAATCAAGGTGACTGGCGCCCCACCAGCCCGCTCTATGATGTGCAGGCTAATGGATTTTACGGCCACCCGGCATCGCTGGTTTGGCAACAGAAATGGAATGGACGCGACCCCATGAAAATGGCGGTCAAAGAATTGCAGGCCATGCAAAAACCTGCTGCGGGATATTTCCCACAAGGCGAGCTAGCAAACTCCCCGACATGGCCTGTTGTTACGCCAAAAGGAGCTTTACCAGAAGGCATGGTGGGTCAAACGTTGATTGGAGAAATGAACCAACCCACCTTGGTGCGTGTGATCGATGACACCGTGGACGGCACCTTTCAAACCGCATTAGTGCCGCTGTTTTTTGGTTCGCCTCTCGGCAAAGGCAACAATCGTATTTGCTTCGGTAACGACGGCACGATGTATGTCGGCAAAACCGCTTTATCATGGGCGGGAGACAACGGCATTGCACGAGTCAAGTGGAAGGGCAAACCCTTTTTCTCGTTAGATAAAATGAAAGCGATCAAAGACGGCTTCGCGCTGAGATTTTCAGAAGCGGTTGATCCAGCATCGATTGCAAGCATTTCCGTTTCGAGCCACACCTACAATTATTTCGCCAACTACGGCTCACCAAAAGTCGATAATCAGCCGATGAAGATCGAAAAAATGACTCTATCTACCGATGGCAAAACGCTGACACTCAACATCGGCAAACACCGCGAAGGATACTTGCATTTCGTCGATATGATCTCGGTAAAATCGAAGGCTGGAACGCCTCTTTTAGGCGACAAGGCATGGTATCAGGTGATCAAAGCACCTAAGTGATTCACTCATCTAACATCGACTTCATGCTGCTAAAAAAGCTGCTCAATTCATCGTCGGATGCCTGACGTCCCATGATGTCTTCGTAGGATGACATTTGAAGATATTCGCCGTCCAGTTCATTGAGAAACGAACTCTCTTGCGTCCGCACGGTTTCACCATATTTCACGCGCTGGGCACAGTAGGTCATTGTCAGTTTCTCTTGTGCTCGAGTGATTCCCACGTAAAGCAAGCGCCGTTCTTCATCGCGTGTGCCTTCAGAGATACTGCGCTTATGCGGCAAGGTTCCCTCCTCTAGCCCCACCAAATAGACATGCGGAAATTCTAAGCCTTTTGATGCATGCAAGGTGATTAGCGTGACACCTTGTTTGCTTTCGATATCGTCTTCTTTATCGGAGCTTAGCGTAACGGCATCGAGGAACGCTTGTAGATTCTTGCCTCGCGCAGAATAGTCATCCAACTGCTGAATGATGCTATGGATCCCCTCACCTCGCGCATCACGCTCTTTCTCAGTTTTGCATCCACGCATCAACCAGGGAATGTATTCGATCTCGTTGATCAGAGCGCGCAAGACATGCCCTGCATTATCTTTCGCGATTTCGATGCGATTTTTTGCTGCGGAAATTAACGCAACGAAGTCTTCGATGCTTCCGCGAGTTTTCGCCCCAACTTGCGAAGTAAACGCAGGATCGCACAACGCCTCCCAGACACTTTTGTTCACCTCACGGCTATAATCTGTCGCTAAAACAGCAGTCGTCTGTCCGATGCCACGGTTCGGTGCGTTTAGAATCCTCAGCAGTGCCACATCTTGCTCCGGTGCCGCGAGAACCTGGGCATAAGCAATGACATCGCGAATTTCTCGACGATCAAAAAAGCTCTGCGCTCCCACCATGCGGTAAGGAATTTTTCTCTCGCGCAAGGCCTCTTCCAGCTTGCGGCACTGACCATTCGTACGAAACAAAATCGCGAAATCTTCCCATGCCTTTTTCGAAAGATTTTTCTCCTCGATGATCTCTTCGGCAATGAAAACAGCTTCTTCATCATCGCCTGGCATCGCTACGATTCGCACCGGCGAGCCGCCCACCTTGGTGCTAATCAGAGTCTTGGGACGACGCCCGATGTTGTGCTTGATGAGGCTATTGGCCGTGTGAAGGACTGCTTGGGTACTTCGATAATTTTCCTCTAACAAAATCACCTGCGGATTCGGAAAAAATCTCTCAAACTGCAAGATGTTCGCAGACTCCGCGCCACGCCAACCGTAGATCGATTGATCATCATCGCCCACCACACAAACATGATAAGGAGCACCGACGAGCTGTTGAAGCAAGCGCATTTGCAACGCATTCGTATCTTGAAATTCATCCACCGTTACCCGGCGATACACCCCTCTGGCCCATTCGCGCACGTCATCATGTTCCGCAAGCATTTTTTCGCCAAGCACCAGAAGATCATCGAAATCCACGGCATTTTGGGCGCGCAGTTCATTTTGATATGCGGTCGCCAGTTGGGCGAAAAATTCATCCTCCATTTTTAAAGGATCATGCCCTGCATTCTTCTCTTTGGAAATGGCACCCAAGACCTGCTCGGGCTTAAGCGGACAATTCGCCCCGCCCTTGCGCACCAAGATTTGCTTCATCAACCCCACTTGATCGCTGCCCGTATAAATCGCAAAATTCTTCTTATAGCCCAAGCGATCAATGCCACCGCGTAGCAACCGCACGCACAAAGAATGAAAGGTGCATACCGTCATCGCATCCGCCGCCGCCTTCGATACCATACCGCCGATACGCTCGCGCATTTCCGAAGCGGCTTTGTTGGTGAATGTAACCGCCAGAATGTTTTCTGCTGCCACATCTCGCTCCAACATATTGGCAATCCGACAAGTAACCGTTCGCGTTTTGCCCGTGCCTGCGCCAGCAAGAATGAGCACTGGACCATCCAATGCTCCTACCGCCTGCCGTTGCGCGGGATTGAGGGAAGAAAACGAAAACGTAGATGCCATATCGTAACCACAGCAAAGACAAAAGCCACGCTCTTAGCAATGGTAAAACCTGACCGCGACGAGAAAGATCAATCTGAGATCAACAACCAATTGGTTTAACAAACAATCAAAAAATGGCGGAAGGGGTGGGATTCGAACCCACGGTTGGTTGCCCAACTTCGGTTTTCAAGACCGACGCGATAGACCACTCTGCCACCCTTCCTAGGTTTGTGGTGTGGGGAGTTGGTATTCGAGTCGATGCGATGGATCAAGAAAAAATCGATCTTTTTTTGTGACCAAGGTTTCGCAATGCCAACTCGCTCAGCAAAACAGCAACGGCAAGAATGGCATTATCACCGCATCATACCACTGGAATAGGACGACGAGGCATCAGAATGCTAAACAAATCGCAATCCACTTGCTGCTCATTCCCGAGGAATTCTAGCAGTAACTTGATGCGCTCGGCTCTAGGCTGAATTTCTATGATAATCCCTTTCATCCCCTGAAATGGCCCCGAAGCAAGCTCGACCTCATCGCCCAATTCAAATTGCGGCTTCACCGTGAGAGTGCCTTGTTCTGCTACTTGATTCCATTCTTTCTGCAACGCTTCGATGAACCATTGCGACATGTGCGGGACAATCGTGCCGAATTTTACCAATCCACTCACGCCCCGACAAAATTCGACATTGCGCTGATCCGTCTCGATATCAAAACACGCCAGTACGTAACTGGGAAACAAAGCTTCTTCCCACCAAATTTTCCCGCGCCGAGTCGCTTTGCGGTAACGCAACAACGGACAAAACACCTCAACGTTTTCTAGCTCATCGAGCTTTGCCGCCGCTAACTTCTCACGCTTTGTCTGCGTTCTTACACAATACCATTTTCTCTCTCCCATATCTTTACTCACCTAACAATTTTTGTATCATCGGAACCACGAATCTGCCTCGTTTCATCCATCCATCGAGCTTGTCAATGCGTGCATCATAAAAATGCCTCTCATTCTTTTCATCGATATCTTCCAAGCAATTCCTCATTTCTTCGACTTTCTCTTTACCGCTATCCAAGTGCGGACGAATCTGCTCACGAATGAAACCACCGACAAGGTTCTTCAAATCTGTACACGGAAGATACAAGACCCTGCGTCCACCATTAGGTTCAGCCTCCATGATGGCTCCTAAGTTTCGTAACATTTTCAGACCTTGACTTGCGGTTCCTTTGCTCATCGACAGCTTTTGCACGAAATCATCCAACGCCAATGGCTCTGGAGAAATAAAGAGCAATCCATAAATCTCCCCCAAGGATTTTGGCAGACCCAAAACGTGCACACCATCCACGAACCAATTGACGACTGTACGCTCGATCTCGTGTAAAACTGCTTCACTCATCTGTCGTTTTCTACTTCCTTACGGCAACAGCTTATTGCATAAATTTGCTTTGTTCAATTTTTTTTGAACAAAGTTTCCGTTCTTGCTCCGTTGAGCCATTCGGCTACCACACGCGCTGCACGAGCATGAGCCCCAGCCTCACCAAGCATCGCAGCAATGCTACGTAGTTCCGCCGATAACTCCGCGGCTTGCTGTGGATGATCCAACCAGTCAGTTAAGGCAGAGGCGATTGTCTCGGCGCTTGCTTTGGACTGAATCCACTCTTGCACGACCTTACGTCCGGCAATGATATTGACCAAACCAATGAACGGCACCTTGATCAACATCCTTCCCAGCCAATACGTCGGCCATGCCACTTTGTAAACCAAACCATAAGGAAGCCCAAAATACGCTGCCTCTAATGTGGCGGTACCACTAGCCACCACCGCACAAGCGGCTTTTTGCATCAAGGAATGACTGCCCCCATCGGTTACTTTGATGTGTTGTTCCATCGCATGCTGCTTCACCATCGAGCGCATGAGTGCAGCCAAACGATCCGAGGCAGCTGGAACCTCAAAACGCACTGCTTTCCCGCGCTGAATCATCAGCGCCACCGCATCCAACATCGGAGGCAACAGGCGATTCACCTCCCTCTCGCGACTTCCAGGAAACAATCCCACCAAATTCGATTCTCGTGACACATCTTCCTTCTCCGAAGCCAATTCATCCACCAAAGGATGCCCAACATAGGTAGTCCTCAAGCCTGCTTGGGAAAACAAATCGACCTCAAAGGGAAAAAGGCACATCATTTCATCCAAACAGCGAGCCATTCCCGGGATTCTCCCACGATTCCAGGCCCATACCTGAGGGCTAATGTAATAGACAACCTTCGTTTTCGGCAACCTCTCGCGCACCGCTTTCGCAAAGCGGAGATTGAATCCTGGATAATCGATCAACAGCAGCACTTCCGGCTTCAGTTCGCAAATTTCTGCAAGCATCGCATCAAAGCGCTTCCGAAACCATCGATAATGCTTCAAAACCTCCCAGATTCCCATCACCGCAGCATCCTCCACCCAGTCTGTCAGCGTTTCCCCAGCGAGATTTCGCATCTTCGGTCCGCCAGCACCCGCAATCCGCAGGTTGGGAATCATGCCGCACAGAGCCTTCAGCAAGCCCGCTCCATGAGCGTCGCCGCTGTGTTCTCCTGCCACCACGTAGAGGTTTCTTGCCATCTGCGCAGAAACTACTGTTACGAAATGCATTCGTCCATCCACAATGCAGGAAAAAAAGTAAAAGTTCGCATTGATTTCATTCGCGTCTGTCGGCAGTATCCGCGTCCAAGAAATGACAGACCCTACCGCACCCGACGCAACACCTTTGGGAGAGATCCTTCAAGGCCCAAGCAAATTTGAAGAATTTCTTGAAAAAAATCAAAAGATTCTCCTCGTAACCACCGTGTTGGTTGCGATCGGAATTTTGATCTACAACGTTACCAATACCGTCCGTGAAGACAAAAATAATGAGGCCGCTGGTGCGCTTGTAGCTGCAAATGATATCGCCAGCCTAGAATCCGTGCGCACCGATTTCCCCGATTCACCTGCTGCGATCACCGCAGAATTCCTACTCGCTAGGAAGCTATGGGAATCCGGGCAAGAAGACGCATCCATCAGCGCTCTCCGTGACTTCATTGCCAAGCATCCGAACAAGCCCGTTAGCAACATGGCACGGCAGGCACTCGCAAATTCGCTGCTTTCTCAAGGAAAAACCGCCGACGCGGCTTCGGTGTATGAAGAGGTTGTCAACGATGCCACGTCGTCCTTCCTTGTGCCCTCCGCGCTCATCGCACTTGGCGACATTGCTTCCAAAAACAACGAAAAAGACAAAGCCAAAAGCTATTACCAAAAAGTCACCACGGATTACGCTACGAGTGACCTCAAACAAACAGCGCAAGAGCGCATGGACTTTTTAACCTTTGAACTTCCACTCGAAGTCGAGCCGCCGCCTCCTGCTCCGCCTGCATCGATTGCACTTCCCGAATCTCCGAGCGCGCCCACCATCGATAAATCTCTCTTTGATGTCAACTTACCAGGTTCTACCCCATCTCTGTTTGCCCCAGACACAACTTTGCCGATCAATCCAGAGCCTTGATGCCAGTAGATCTCTAAACGTAAATTTTCTCTAGAACTCCTATTACCCACCAAAACACTTACAGAATACAGCTATGTTTCAAAAATTCAGCGGACAAAAACCCGGAGACAATACACCTCTGCCCTCCTTGCCTCCAACTCCAGGACCAGGACCAGCACCTACTGATGCGGCTCCCAATTTCACTTCAGCAGTAGCACAACCCGCGCCCGTGGCAGCACCTCGGCCAGCCGCAGCGCCGACGCGCAACGTTCTTTCGACAGATGTCGAAGTCAAAGGAACCTTAAAGTTCACAAATGACTTGATCGTGGATGGTCGCATCGAAGGAGAAATTACTTCTGATGGCAACCTCACCGTCGGAGAAAATGCGCGCATCAAATCTGAAATTCGCACCAGTTGCGTTATCGTGCATGGCAAGGTTCACGGCAACATCACCGCGACCAATCGAGTCGATCTGAAAGCCGGTGCCGAAGTCGTTGGCGACATCAAAACGAAAATTCTCTCGATGGAGCCAGGGGCGATCCTCATTGGCAAAGCGACCGTTGGCACGCCCACGACGGCTCCTGCTTCTGCTCCTGCCGCTAAGCCAGCCGAGGCTCCTAAGGCATAAGCTTCAACAAAGCCTCTCCCCACCTCTCCACTAGCGGAAGACATGCTGTTTTCCGCTTTTGTTGTTTCATTCTATGGCCACCATCGTAGAGTCGATGCACGTATATGTTCCGCAAAAACATTTCCATTCCCAAGCAACAAATCGGCTGTCCTGCTTGTGGACATCGACAAATGGAAAGCCTCTTTGCCATTTCCACCATTTGTCAAAACTGCAACTACGGCATCGCCATTCGCGAAGGCGTAGTGATTCATAAACGGCCTCGTGTGCGGATATCAGCTCCCACCGCAAAGCAGAAAACGAGTGGGCCAGACATCAAAGCTCCTGTTCTTATTTCTCCATGGTCGCGCTATTTGCCATGGAAGAGATCCAGCAAAAATCAGACTGCGCCGATTGCCCCTGAGCTGTTGGGAAAAACCGCGCAAGATCTCACAAGCGCGAAAGTCATCACCTGCCACAGTTGCAAGAAGGCACAAACCATGACCCAAGGCATCAAAGAATCCCATTGCATCCATTGCGGGGCCTACATCAACCTGCGCGACTATGAAATCGAAACCGAATGGCACAAACGCATACAAACCAGCGGCAATGTACACATCCACAAGCACGCAATTGTCCGCGGCGTAGCCATTGAATGCCATGATCTTTTTTGCGAAGGTGAATTGCACGGCTCGATCCATTGCACAGGCAAACTCGAATTTCACAATTCCTCGACCATTATCGGCAAAATCTTTTGTCAGCAACTCGTATTGCACTCCACATGCTACATCCACAGCGCCGCTGCCATCCAGACCCATAGCGCGCTGATCATCGGCCAACTACACGGTTCACTGATCGCTAGCGGTGGCGTAACTCTGGAAAAAAGCGCCATCCTCCACGGCGACATCACAGCTGCGAACATCCTCATTCGCCCCGGAGCGAAGCACATAGGAACCATCAAAATATGCGCCCCGCCAAGTTCTGGATCATCAAGCATGTCGCGCGAAGACTGAAATTCTTATTGGCAATTTGTAGGATATTTCTTACAACTCCGCCGCGCTCGTACATAAGGCATTTTTGCGTTGGCGCACCACCCAAGAAAAACGCTACGACCCAACACAGTGCAATCCTTGCATCCATCCAAAAAACCTAAACCACACTAAGTAACATACTCGCTCGTGGAGACATACGGAACATTGCCCGATGGACGTGAAGTGAAAATTTTCACCCTCACCAATCGTAATAACATCAAGGTGCGCGTCATGGAATTTGGTGCCATCCTTGTCTCCACAGAAGTGCCCGACATTCACGGCAATATCGCCGATCTGAATCATGGCTACGATACCCTAGAAGGTTGGCTCAATGACACCGCCTACTTCGGTGCTACTGTCGGGCGATTCGGCAATCGCATCGCTAACGGTAGTTTTTCCCTAGATGGAACGACGTTCAAGCTTGCCACCAACAACGCGCCAGCAGACATCCCCTGTCACCTCCACGGCGGAAATCGCGGCTTCAATCAAGTCCTCTGGTCCGGCACTCAGAGCGGAAACCGTGTCGATTTTCATTACCTTTCTCCCGATGGCGAAGAAGGCTATCCAGGCAATCTCTCCGTAAAAGTCAGCTACACACTGACCGATGAAAACGAACTTATATGGCAGGCAAACGCCACCACTGATGCACCAACCATCGTCAACATCGTCCAACACAGCTACTGGAACCTTTCGGGTGATCCTACCTCACTGATCTTCGATCACGAACTTCAGATCCTCGCCGATCAAATTCTCCCAACCACGCCAGGCATGATTCCTACAGGCTCGATGGCACCCGTAGCAGATACAGCGATGGATTTCAAGCAACCACGAGCGATTGGCGATCGCATCGATGAAGCAGACCCGAATCTGATCCTTGGCCAAGGCTACGACCACTGTTGGATACTGCGACCCGCCGTTGATCCCCGTTCTACTGTGCGACTCGCCGCACGCGTGAAAGATCCCAAATCTGGTCGTATCATGACCATTTCCACCGATCAACCAGGTGTGCACTTCTACAGCGGAAATTTCCTTGATGGCAGCATGATTGGCAAGAATGGTATCGCGTATCGCCGCCGCAGTGGTCTATGCTTAGAGACCGAAAATTTTCCTGACGCGCCGAATCAAGCCGGATTCCCCTCAGCAGTAATCAGACCCTTAGAAACATACGAACACACGATTGTATATAAATGGATTGCAGATTCACCAGATTCCGCACAGATTCACCTTTAGCCCTTACCTAACCTAATCAAAAAACCTTCTTTCTTATGCCCATAATTGATTCCCTATTCCATCTTGCCTCCACCGCGAGTGGCGCAGTCTCGCTCAATATCAAGGCTCCTGACTTGAATTTCATCGATTGGTCAATCCTGCTGATCTACCTCGCATTCGTTATAGGCATTGGTTTCGCGCTGAAAAAATACAACAACAGTGCCGAAGATTTCTTCCTCTCCGGTCGCTCCATACCAGGCTGGGTCACTGGCTTGGCCTTCATTTCCGCAAACTTGGGTGCTCAGGAACTCATAGGCATGGCTGCATCAGGGGCTGAATACGGCATCATGACATCCCATTTCTATTGGGTGGGCGCGATTCCCGCCATGGTTTTCCTCGGTATCTTCATGATGCCCATGTATTACGGATCGAAGGCGAAATCCGTGCCTGAATACCTAAAAATGCGCTACAACGAGCCAACACGGGTATTCAACTCAGCTTCCTTCGCTTTCATGACCGTCGCCTCCTCTGGCATCTCCATGCACGCCTTGGCCGATCTTCTCAATGCTCTACTTGGCTGGAATTATTACGTGGCACTGTTCGTCACCTCTGGGATTGTTCTCGCCTACGTGCTCAAAGGCGGGCTATCCTCTGCCATCTACAACGAGGTGCTGCAATTTTTCCTCATCGTCTTTGGCATCGCGCCACTTGCCTACATTGCCCTCAAAGATGTAGGCGGCTGGGATGGACTTATCGCTAAACTCCAAGCCTCCCCCCAAGGGCAAGGAGCCCTGCATTCCTGGGCGGAAACAGGCACCACAGCTAACCCTATGGGCGTGCCGTGGTACGGTATCCTCTTCGGCCTAGGCTTCGTGCTATCCTTCGGCTACTGGTGCACCAACTTCGCGGAAGTACAACGCGCCCTCGCAGCGAACAGCATGGGTGCCGCGCGCCGCACCCCAATCGTCGGCGCGATTCCCAAAATGCTCTTTCCTGCAATCGTCATTTTGCCCGGCATGATCGCCTTCGGTCTCACCAGCGATGCCGTAGCGGGTGGATATTCCATACCCGTAAAAGAAAGTGGCGCACTCAATTACAACCAAGTGCTGCCCTCAATGATCTTCCACTACTTCCCCAACGGCCTGCTTGGCCTAGCCATCACCGCATTGATGGCCTCC
>JAIYDP010000051.1 GCA_027487435.1 Verrucomicrobiaceae bacterium
CCCCCCAGCACCCGACGCGAGCCATCTGCCCGATCCTCTTAGAGGACTACCGAAAGGTCATTTCTGAGCGGCTGGGCGAGCGAGATATTTATAGCACCGACAACGTGCGCGACTGCATGAAAAAGGTCACCCCCCTGTCCCTCGAAGAGACGCACCACGTCGACGCCGACCTCAGAATCACCCCCTACTACGCGGGACATGTACCCCCACCCCCCCGCGCTAAAAGACGCGCTAACAGACGAGGTTTTAGGCGCTGCGATGTTTCACATCGCCATCGGAGATAAAAGCGTTGTTTACACGGGCGACTTTAACTCCACCCCCGACCGCCACTTGGCGCCTGCGCGCATCCCCCCCCTCTGCCCCGACCTCCTCATCACCGAGTCGACGTGAGGGGGGGGGGTGGGGGTGAAGTTGAGCCGCGCGCAGGTACGCGACGACCGTGCGCGAATCGAAGCGATGGCGCGAACGGGACTTTTTGAAAAGCGTCCACGAGTGCGTCGAAAATGGCGGGAAAGTAAGGGGGGGGGGGTACAAATTGGGCAGGACATGTTTCTTTTTTAGAATCTAAAAGCGAAGGTCCTCATTCCTGTTTTTGCGCTTGGGCGCGCGCAGGAGCTGTGTCTATTAATAGAATCGTATTGGGAGCGCATGGGGCTAACAACGCCCGTTTATTTTAGCGCCGGCCTGACGCAGCGCGCCAACGCCATCTACCGCACCTTCATCAGCTGGACTAACGAAAAAATTAAAGAGACTTTTACCCAACGGTGCCTCCCCCCCCACCCCACCCGCAGCCAACTCTCCTTGACCCCCCCCCCCCTTAGAAACATGTTCGCATTCCCGCGCATCCAACCGTTCGACCGCGCGCTCATTTCCACCCCCACCCCCCTCGTCCTCTTCGCGTCGCCGGGGATGCTCCACGGCGGCCTCTCGCTGGAGGTCTTTCGCCAGTGGGCGTCTAACAAGTGGAACCTCGTTGTTATCCCAGGCTATTGCGCCGCGGGCACCGTCGGGCATAAGCTGTATACGCGTATAGGGAAGACGGGCTACGTGAGGGGGGGGGGGGGGGTGCTGACGGACGCAGACGCTGGATTTGGACGGGAGGGGGAGGGTGGAAGTGAATTGTAAAGTGCGCGCGCTCAGCTTCAGCGCGCATGCGGACGCAAAGGGTGGGGGGGGGTTCGTGCGTTCGCTAACGCGCCCGTTAGGGATTTTGGGGTTGATTCGTCAAGTCCGGCCGCGCAACGTCATGCTCGTGCACGGCGAGAAGGCGAAGATGTGCGCGTGGAAGCTCGCTTTTAACCCGTCAGGGCGGTGATGCGCGAGAAGATAATTAAAGAACTCGGAATCCCCTGCTTTGACCCCCCCAACGCCACGCGCGTGCGCATCCGCGCCGTCCACCCCCTCGGCGCGCTCGTCGCGGACGAGCTTTTGGCGCCCAAACGCCCCCCCCCCTCGGAGGGGGCGGCGCAGGTGGGCAAGCGCATCTTGCGGCCGCAGCTGACGGCTGACGCCGAGGGGGTTGTTTTTTTTAAACCCGAGGAGGTCTGTTAGCGACTTTAGGGGGCTAAGGCTGCAGGGGGCGCGGGTTGTGGGGGTCGAGGAGGCATTTCAGACGCTGCGCGTAGGGGGGAGGGGGGGGGGCTGACGGGTGGAGGCGCCGAAGCTGCATTTGTGCTTTTGCTCGACGAGGGGGGTGAAAAAGGGGGGGAGGGTGTCGCTGCGGGCGCTGTGCGACGAGATTGCGAGGTTGGTGTCGGGGGGGGGTGCTGACGAGGGGCCAGGCGGGTTGAGGTGCCGTTCACGGTTGAGACGGACAGGGTCGTCGTGCGGTCGGTGAGCGTGTCGGTGGCGGAGGTGGGGAAGGTGCGCATGGAGTGGACGTTCGACGACGCGCAGCTCGCGTCGGAGATTTCGGCGGCGGTGGACGCGATCGCGTCGTGAGAGCGGCCATGGCGAGGCTTTGGGGCCGAGTCAGCGGCGCCGCGCACGACAGAATGGGAGACACTGTGCGGAGGCGTCTGAGACCAATAAAAGAGAGAAACCACGCTTTTAATTTAATTTTGGAAACAAAATTGGCCACTTTGGTATCTCCAGAACGCCATGGCCCTGAAGCGATTGAACAAAGTAGCCGCGCCTTCGGGCGTCCTTTTCGCTTAGAAGGCCAGGAATTACAAGACCTGGGACGAGACCCGCCTTCCAATTGCTCTGCAGGCCCTGTCGGCGACGACTTGTTCCACTGGCAGGCGACAATTATGGGGCCGGTTGGAGACGCGGAAGGAGTGGGCTGACGATGCAGGGCGACAGTCCCTTCACCGGTGGTGTGTTCTTCTTGAACATTCACTTCCCCCCCGACTACCCTTTCAAACCTCCAAAGGTTTGGAAGCACCCCCCGCCGTGACGGCGGCAGATGCAGTTCACGACCAAGATCTACCACCCGAATATAAATAGTAATGGCAACATCTGTTTGGACATTTTGAAGGACCAGTGGAGTCCAGCCCTCACAATCTCTAAAGGCATCCCCCCGCCCGACCCCCCTGCCCCCCCCCCAGTGCTTTTGTCCGTGTGCTCGCTGCTGACAGACCCCAACCCCGACGACCCGCTTGTCCCCGAGATCGCCGCCGTGTTCAAACAGGATCGCGACAAGTACGTCACGACGGCGCGGGAGTGGACGCGCAAGTACGCCATGTAGAATTGTCTAGAAGCTGTCTGGCTGTGAATCTTGTAGTAGTGGGCTCTCCCGCGCATCGCGTCATTTAACAGACCCAAAATTATTAACAAATCACGCACCCGCGCCGCCCCGTCGCCTCGTCTTGCGCCAGCGTTCCCGCCGCGTCCACGAGGATGACTCTAAATTCCTCCCTGTTAATGTCCTCGCGCCGTCAGCCCCGCCACTGTCCGACTCAACTTTCCTATCCTTTAACTCAAGCTTCCGAATGGCGCCGTAGACGTACGACGTCGGCACCCCCAGCCACTTGGCCGCGACCCAAAGCTCGCGCCGCTGCAGCCGCCGCCTGCAGAGGGGGTCTAAAAAATCGAACAGTTTGTCCGCGTGGAGGGTGAGGAAGCGGTGCTGCAGCTGCGCCTGGGGGGGGGTGAGGCTGAGGGGGGGGGGGTCGGACGTAGCTGGCGAGGAGGAGGGAGAGGAAGATTGCGAACTCTTGGAAGGAAATGAACATGGCGTGGCGTGCCTCGACGTATTTGAAAAGCTCTAAGACATCGGCGACGGCGACGGTGGAGAAGCGCTGGAGGAGGCCGAAGAGCTGCAGCTCGTCGAGGCCGCTCTTGCCGAACACGTCGAGCTCGCGGAACAGGACGCGCGCATGGTCGAGGGACCTGTCGTCGAGGAAGGCGGTGGCGGGGTCGATGGAAATGAACTGCGACAGGGGGGTCGTAACGCGCATGGGGCGGTCAAACGCACGGCGGGGAGGGGGGGGTCAGAATTGACGACGGAGACCGCAGCGGGGAGGGGCTGCGGGGGTTTGGGGGGGGCGCGGCGCCAATCGGCGCCGTGGGGACTCGCACGGGGGGTCATTCTTGTCTTTGGACAAAAGGCCTAACAGAGCTCTAAAGTTTGAGTTATTTATTTTTTTGTGAATCCTCAGGCGGAGAAAGGGGGTGCGCGGCTTTGAACGAGCTTCCACACGGGGGGGGGGGGTAGGAGCGGCAATGTGGACTCAAAGCGAAGAAACTCGGGGGGTGGGGGCCGCATTTGAGCGAATTTGAATTTCGGCAGCGGGAGGAAGCCTCGACGTTGGCGCCGCCATCGCGCCGCAGTCTTGCCGCGCCGTGGGGTGGCCGCAGCGGGGGCCTCTTCGGGAGGCCACCCGCTCAGAGGCCGCCTCAAAATTCTTATTCTTTAGAAAGCGTCCCTCAGCCGCAACGCCCCCTCCGACACCCGCCGCGCCGCCCAACGGACATCTTCACACTAACTAAATTTACAAAACCGCCGCGCGAAGAGGGGGGGGGATGCGCGCGTTACAAAATTTTGACCCCCCAATCGCCGGACGCGTCGGTTTGAAAAAGCGCGACGGCGCCGGTGGGTTCGAGCGCGCGGAGGATGTGGAGGAGGAAGGGGGGGTCGCGCTTGTGGAAGGCTGCGCGCGTGAGAGGGGGGGGGGGGGGGG
>JAIYDP010000031.1 GCA_027487435.1 Verrucomicrobiaceae bacterium
CCCCCCCCCCGCCCCCTTTCCCCCCGGGCCTCGCGGCAATGTCCCCCCCCCCCCCCTTCCCGAAGGCTAACGAACAAAGCATGGTCGTCATTAGGGGCTTCATCGGCGCGTGGCTGCAGACGTTTTTTCGCCTCCTCATCCTCCTCTCCTCCATCATCCCGATCTCCCTGAGGATAAAGTGCGTGTGGAACCTCCCTTTTTAATCCATTCCGTCCTCTCACCCCCTCCCCTCCCCGCAGCCTCGACATGGCCAAAACGGTACATTCAAATTTGATCATGCGCGACGCATCCATCCCCGGCGCTATCGTCCGCTCATCATTTCTTCCGGAAGAGCTGTGCGGCACCCGCCCTCTGCGCATTCTTAGACCCCCCCCCCCCCAGTGGTCGAGTGGAGTTTCTCCTCACGGACAAGACCGGGACGCTCACGCAGAACGACATGTCTCTGAAGCGCGTCATCCTAGGGGTTGGTCTCGTCCCAGCCGCAACACTTTGACTCCTCAGATCGCGTCCTTTGGCCCCGACACGATCGATGACGTGTGCGGCTGAGTGATTGATTTTTTTTTTGAGGTGACAGGCGCGCTCGAATGAGTGAGGCGCTGCGCGAGAGCCGAGCGACAAATGCGCGGGCGCAGGTGTCGCTGAGGCTTAAAGACTCAATCCTCGTCTGTATTTAGAGATTCTGATGTCATGCCCCAGGCGATGGCCCTGTGTCACAACGTCACGCCTGTTGAGGAGGAGGGGGGGGTGATGACGTACCAAGCGTCCTCTCCTGACGTTGCGGGAGCCTCTGAAACAGCTAACAAACAAAGGAGGTGGCGCTGGTTAAGTTCGCCGAGGCGGCCGGGGCGTCCCTTGTGAGCCGCGAGCTAAAGACCATCACGATCCGTTTAATTGACGGCACCATCCGCCTCTACGGTCTGCGCTAATGAGCCATCATCTCATCACTTTAGAGATTCTTCAGATATTTCCCTTCACATCAGAGTCAAAGCGAATGTATCCTCCCGCTTTTAGGCCGAACTCAAAATGACCTCAGGGGCATCATCCTGCGCGAACAAGACACCCATCGCATTCTATTTTTGTCAAAGGGCGCTGATGTCGTCATGATCCCCCTCGTCATGCCCTCCGACTGGCTGGAGGAGGAATGTGCGCCTCTAAAAGCTCAATTTCTCTTCTTTTTATCCCTCAGGCGGCAACATGGCCCGGGAGGGGTTGCGAACGCTTGTGGTCGCGCAGAAATATTTAACAGACGACGTTTACGCCTCGTTCTTGACGAGGCACTCGCCCCCCCCCCTCCGCTCACGGTGGGAGGTTCAACGCGGCAAGAGGCGACCGCACAGCTGCTGCGGCTGCGCTGCGGGGGGTTGAGAGCGACCTTGACCTTTTGTGCTTGACGTGCGTTGAGGACAGGCTACAGGTCCCCCCCCCCCCCTTTGCTGAATTTGACTTTGGCAGGAGGGTGTACCGTCGACGCTGGAATCGTTGCGAAATGCTGTGAGAGATCGTTCAATATTTGTTTGACCCCCCCCCCCCCTGCAGGGTGTGCGCGTGTGGATGCTGACGGGGGACAAACTGGAGACCGCCGCTTGCGTCGCCGTGAGTTCAAAACTCGTTGCCCGAAACCAGAGGCTTTTCAATTTTAGTGCCACGACAAAGGTGCCCCCCCCCCTCTTGTTTGAATTCAAAATGTCGCAGGAGGAGGCCGTGGAGCAGCTCCAGCGCTTCAAAAAGAAACCCGACCAAGCTCTCATCATCGAGGGGTTCGTCGCAACGCGCGACTTCGCTAACCCCACCCCCCCCGTTAGACGATCGCTGGAGCTCTGCGTCGAGAATTTTCCGCGCGAATTCATCGAGGGGTGCTGCGCTGCCCCTGCCGTCGTGTGTTGCCGCTGCAGCCCGACGCAAAAAGCAAGCATTGTTAAGTTAATTAACAAGTACCAAAAGCGCCCAACGTGCGCTGTTGGCGACGGGGGCAATGACGTTGCGATGATTCAAGTTGTGCCCCCCTCCACCCGCAGGCTGAGTGTCCAGGCTGCGAGCGTAGGGGTGGGCATCGTCGGGAAGGAGGGGCGGCAGGCGTCGCTTGCGGCGGATTTTGCCCTCACGACGTTCGCGCACTTGAATCGGCTCTTGCGTAGGAGGGGGGGGGGGGGGGGAACTCACGTCGCAGTTGTGCATGGACGGAACTCCTGTGCGAGTGCGTCGTCGTCGCTCACGCCGCAGACACGCGCACGGCGACACTTGCGCAGTTTGTGATGCACAGGGGCCTCATCATCTCCATGATCCAGGTGGCGCCAGCACAGGGGGGGGGGGCAGGATTGACGCCATGCAGGTCGTCTTTTCAGCAGTGTTTCACTTCGCGACGGTGGCCATTTACAGCGTGGCCCCTTCGCTGCGCGTGCTGACGCCATCAGGGCTGGCTGATGGTCGGCTACACAACCGCATACACAATGCTCCCCGTGTTTTCGCTCGTCTTCGACGAGGACGTCCCGCCCGTCATTGCGCTGACCTACCCCGAGCTGTATGCGGACTTGAGAAAGGTGGGTGATGTCTTGAGGCTGTTGATGTGACAGGGACGGCTGCTCAGTCTGAAAACCTTTTTGATTTGGTGCGCGCAGAGCATTTATCAGGGGGGCGCCATCATGTTGCTGTCGCTGTGGGTGTTTGAAAGCTCGCTGAAGAACATTGTGGAGATCACTTTCACGGCGCTTATACTAACCGAGTTGATAATGGTTGATACAGCTGGTTTCGATAACTTTTAAAGGTGTCGCTTCAGGTTAATCGATGGCACAAATTGATGGTGATTGCACAACTCCTGAGCATTGCCCTCTACATCGGGTCATTTTTTGCGCTTCCCTCGTACTTTGGTTACTCTCTCTTGCGATTGTGACAAGCTAGATCTTGCCTTCGTCAGTTCTGTTGGGTTCATGTGGAAAGTCATTTCCGCTCAGGAGTATTTCTCATTCCGCAGGTATTTGTTATTACTGCAATCAGTTGTGTCCCCGTATACATTGCAGTTGTTGTTAAGAGGAGATGTCATCCCCCTGTGTACGACAAGCTAACTTGAACAAACGTGTTCTCGTTGAGATAATGAATAATATTAAATTCCAGGTTATCCGTTGTTAACCAACAGAGGAGTCGCCACACATGTACTGCCAAAGTGATGAATTCATGAAGAGATGGTTCTGCTCCTTCTGTGTTTTCCTTACAAACCAGGTACCAGAAAGAGGCCGCAAATCGCATTCAAAGAGAAGAGGGTCGCGTAGGAAAGAGGGGGGAGACTCGAACTACCGCTGGAATTGATTTCGTCGGCGAGGCTCCTCCACGATTGAGGTATCCTTCTCCACCTCGTGCAGCAGACGAGTATTTGAGTCAGACCTCGACGCCTAGAGCTTCTGATACCCCGGAGAGAGGTGGATCTCCGTTCCACCCACACCTTGTCCATCACCACGACTTTGGGTGGGCGACCACCCCCTCCCCCAGTGCTGTTTGGGGCACCTCAATCTCTCCCAGGCGCAGGTTGGGCGACTGCACTGCATATGCCGACCAATTTGAGATGTTCCACTCGGTCATTGGTGACCGAGTTGCCTCCCCTTTTAGGCAAACTCGCCCCTCAACACGCCTTGTGACCCCAGCCGAGCGAGTGCGGCAGCGCCTCAACGCACCTCGCTGATCACACCTCCTGTACAACACAATGACACATTTCATATTTCAGTAAAGCTAGTCCTCCGAACCCTCCTTCGTCCGGACTTTTGCTCTTTTGTAATGCGACTCACATTCGACGGCAAGCCGTTCAGCTCGCTCGCCTTTCTTAGACGCTGCGCCATCAACACCACTCCCAACTAAACTTACGAAGTGCCTGCCGAGAGAGGAGGCCCCTTGCCTTGGCGCAAGTGACGTGAAAGGCTGCAGTACAGGTCTCTTCAACGCAGAGGATGCAAGCACCTCTCGGGACGTCGCAAACGTGGCACGTCTTCTAGTCAGCGGACATCTGGGGCCGACTACAAGGGATATTCGATTTTCTGCCAGCTGCGAGAGGTCGAAGGGGGAGCTATCGGCGATTTCGGGGATGTACTGCGCGCAGAGGATGTGGCACCAGCCGCCGGACGTGGTCATTCGAAGGGATCCTGCGGGGGAGATGCACAGACAGCACTTGCAATCAGGCATTGACTTGCAGTGAGTGGGGGGGGGGGGGTTTACATGAGCTGTGTAGTCTTTGGCTGCGCAAGGATCACAAACAAAGGACTGCACATTCGAGTCGGTTGTAGATCCTACGGGATTGTAGCAATCGCGATGTACCGCAAGTCCGCAAACAGAGCACATCATAATGTCAACTTGCTGGGACGAACCGCCACAAATGTCACACTGATATCGATTGCCTGTTGTTTTAGTTGTCAACAGGGCCTGCGCTACCGTGCTCGGGCTCACAGTGTCGCATTCTCCTATCGGTTTGAAGCTTCTCAATATTCTCCGATAAAGAACTGTGTAGATGAGACGGCAATGAGATCGCGGACGTGTGGTCACTCAAAGCTTCGCAGAACACGACATGACAGAAAGGGCAAGTCTTGAACTTGCGCACCCACTCGGCCGCAGAGTCTCTCAAAAATCTTGACAATGAGCGACACTGCGAGAGGGGTACTTGTGCGAGCATTGCAGGGTTACCGCATCAAACATAACTCTTCTAGTGACCTCCAAATTAAAAAGTACTTTTAACTGACCTTGGCATGCAATTTGCTTGGAAGCGGAAATTCTACTCGCAGCTCGCAGAGAGCACTGGCGATGCACTTGTAGAAGATGACCTTCTCATTGATTTCGACGAGTGCAGTACGGGGCCCAGTTCTGATCTAATGACAAAGTGCCGCTTCAACAGCAAAGAGACATTCCTGCAGTTCCGAATGACAACCTGTTAGACATGTTGAGTGTGCAAGCTGCATTACCTGCACCTGCTCCTCTACAGAGTCCTCCCCTTCTTCCCAAGCCTCTCCCTGTTCCTCATCTGCAGCCAGTTGCCCCCGCTGCCACTCCCCGCGTAGTGCCACCTTCTCCTGCAGAGCCTCCAGCACCAGTCAATGCGCCCCCGCCTGCATCAATGGCGCAGTCCATGCCAGTTATTACACGACCTCCAAGTGCGTCACTTCCACTCCCCCCTCCTCCGTCGAGCGCGCCATTGCCTCCTTCGATGTCACCTCAAGCGGCGTCGGAAGGCGACGACATCTCAAGGCTTCGCCGTGAACTCGAAGACACAAAACGTTGTCGCTAGCTTTCCTTTTGACCCGCAGGGCAGCTCGTCCTCTTGCAGGAGCGCTTCGCCGCCGTCGACAAGCAGCGCGCAGATTTGAAAAAGGAGCTCTTCGCCTACACATTGGGTGGCGCTGGAGCTCTGCCCCCCCAACCTCCCGCCACTCCCCAAGCCGCGCAAGTTGTCGTGTCGTCACAACTGCCGCCACAAGCGGTCGCGCGACGAGTGATGACGCGCACCGAACTCATCGACGATGCCCTCATTTCGGCTCTCGGCGGGGAGCGCCACAAACTGTACGCGCTCTATTCGGTCCAGGACAAGCTTGAGCTGCTTCATCGGGCAGTTCCTCGTCGCTGATGACTCTTTTGATATCTCAGATTGTGTGGGGTGTATCAGACCTCGTTCTTGCCGTGACTCTCTTCATTCGCGTAGCACCACAAGGATTTTCGTCTGACGCCGTGAGGACACGCTGTCGCGCGTTGTGTTCGTGACCATTTTGTCGCGATTTGAATTGTCCAAGACCCTCTACCTCCGATATCTCCGCCAACGCGGGCTCATTTCGGAGCTACACGAGCTCTACCGGACGCTGGGGCACACAGACGCAATCATCTTGTCGATGGTCCGCGAGGCGTACGCCTTACTGGATGTCGCGTCGTGCAGAAGCTTCTGATCCCGCAGCCGTCAAAGCGAAAGGCCAAGCTGGAGGAGATTTTGGCCAGGTGCGAAGTGGCGTCGTACCGGCCGTTCCTCCAAGAGCAGATTGATTTGCTTCATCGGCAAATTCTGATTGAAGGCCACGACGCGAAGGTCGCAGCAGTCGAGCCGATCTACAAGCAGTTCCCTCGCATGTACGGCGCCTGCTAGGGGGGTGTCTCATCTTTCGCAGGTGCATTCTCTTTGCAACAATGCAGGACACTCTCTATTACTGCATGTTCTACCACCCAAACGCGGACGAAACACGCTTGAGCTCGCCCAAGAATATGCGCAAGGCGTACTCGGTCGCCACAAGATTTCTCGAGCTGATGCAGCAGTTGTCAGATCCGCGCTATATTTGGACGGCGCTGCGGTCTCGCGCGATGATCGGAGACTGGGACACCGTTCGTGCGTTGAGCGTGTCAAAGGGGTTCTTCTCCTCCAACGACAAATCAATCATTGGCTTCAGGCCATTCGTGCAGGCGAGCGTGCGTTTAGTTGCGCTAACGGGCCAAGGAAGTGATGGACAATAGAGGCCCCGTGGAGATGGCGGTGCACTACGCGATGCTGATGGAGGATCTGGAGGAGAGGCAGGAAGTGTGCGCCTTGTACGCACTCTATGACGTCGCGATCAAAGTGCGCCTGTTGATGGTTATGTTTATGAAATAGACTTGCATCGAGCTGAAGGACAGAGTTGCTCTCGAGAAATTGCGCTATCGCCTCACTGACATCGGGGGCGACGCATCTCTTCGGTTTGTCGCGTCCATAGTTTGATGGGAGTGGGTGTTTGCTAACTAGGCAGAACGAAATTCTAGGAGACAAGAGAATCAAGTGGAAGAAAGTAAAGTGAACCAGATTTGAGTTAGTTTTTTTATTCCCTGCGCACTTGAGACTCCACGAGAGCTTTACAGCTTGAGAGGACCGTGACCATTGATGAGCTTAACGTTGACGCCGTCGTTGATGAAGCGACCCTGGGCCTTGAGCTCCTCGTATTGCCCCTTCTCGAATTTGGTGAAACCCCACTTGCGGCTGACCGCAACGACTTGACGGCCAGGGTACTACACACATAAGGGCATGATAATCAATGATGTACCTTGAACTTGGCGCGGCGGAGAGCCTCCACAGCAATCACCTCGAACTTGGGAAGAGTACGAACCGACATCATAACCTGGTTGATCATGACGCGAGCAACAGTGCCAGTAGGCTTGCCGAACGCACCACGCATACCAGTCTGGAGCCTGCTTCTAAGGAAGACCGAGAATCAATTACCTATCAGCTCCAGCACACGAAAGCATTTTGTTGATGCGGAGTACGTGCCACGGGTGAAGGCGCATGCGGAGATGGAAGTTGTCCTTGCCAGCGAACTTGATCATGTACTTGTTCGCGGCAATACGGGCAGCCTCAAGGGCTTCCGATGAGATGTTCTCCTTCTCGATGGAAACGAGGTGAACGCAAGCGGGGAACTCATCAACGTTCGCCTTCTTCCGGCCAATATCGTAGATCCTGATCTTAGGATCTACAAAAGTTACAACGACCTAAAAGTACCCAACCAGGGACACCACGACAGTAGCGAGACTTCGGGTACGGCTTATTCTTGATGTACCTGTAGCAACGAGCTGGTCCTGGCGACGTAAGCACAACCTGTCAGTGCCCAGTTGATGCGATGTGGACAGAGAAGGGCTCAAATCAAAAGAAAAAGGCAAGGAAACGAACACTCACTCCTGCCCATGGGTGGTCTTGAGTGCGAGGGGGTGTCCAACAGCTGTGCACCACAAATAGTTAAAGACTGACAAATAATTCGATTTTCGAATTAGTCTTTACTGCTTTTGCGCTTTTTGCTTTGCTGAAGTGTTTCAGTGAATATGTCTGCACAAGTAATTCGACAATCGGCGTCAACCTTGGGTGTAAGGACAAGCTTACTTCATAACAGAACAGTTTTTTGGCAGTCGGCCTTATGATACAATGACAGCTGCCCACTTGAGGTTCCGACAACTGAGAAAGTTTCATGTGATCTGATTGTCTTCACTCTGAAAGCCTGAGACATCCAACGGCTGAAGAGACAACCTTGAAGAGAACACGTCTGATCGCATCGCACTGTCGACTTTACGGACATCAAAGAGCATTGCTTTCTTCTCCTCCCCTCCAACTAAAACCATCGAGTCCTGGGATTTTAGAAAGGACTCGTAGCAGATACATCAGGGAAGTCACCAGAGAGCAGTTTCTTTTCACTGCGCGCTTTAAATGATGACCGCCTGTCCTGTGCTGTAAAAAGGACAGCAACCAATGCTCTGTTACTCTCATATCCAATAATTCTGCATATTCACCATGAATAACAAGCACTCTTTCGAAGTTCGGGCTCCATCGAACAGCAACACAATCTGCTTTCATCAGTTGTTGCAAAACAATTGTACCTTTTTCACAAGCGTAGCTGTACGTGATGGACTCTTTCGCAACATCCCAGAGATTTATTTCTTTTCCTGAAGCACTGAGCACTGCTTTACCTCCTCGATGAGGTGCCACAGACTGTACCGGTCTGCACAAGTGAAACGCAACATCAGAGCATCATACTCTGCACCAGGAAGAACAGCGACACTCTCCCACTTGTTTGAAGAGAGAATAGCAATGCTACCATCCTTGCAACCACAGAACAAGTACTTCTCCTGTACCAGCCTCATCGACAATACCTCTGCTAAAAAGTCATCACAGAGGCAACTACCCAACGTACAATCGGACAGGATAGAACCGAAATCTCTCATTTTCAAGCGATCAATGATTCTGCGAAGTGAGCAAAATTTCGAGTGCCGAGACGCCAAACCCTCGTCCTCAGAGGAGCTTAGAATGTAATTCGATGAAACAACAACGTCTCTCAAGGGAGCCGTATGTGATTTGTTCGCAATCACTCTCTTGAAAGAAAAATCGAAACCAAGTACGAACGGGTCATAGCAGCCAGCAACAATCATCCTCTGCGACAAACAGCAATTTTCCACAAGTCTTTTAGCTGAAGCGAATTCATGAGAATTTTATCTGTCCAAACATCTCCCATAGAGGGGCAGAAAACTGGCACGTCAGGCTTGAGGTTTGGCATCCTCTACTAGTCTAAATGCCTAGAAAGAAGGTTGCTGTATTTCAATCCAAGAACTATCTCGGCAACTGGGTTCAATCTTTGTTTACTGCGCTTGGGGATTCTCTGAAAGGTTTTGAGTCATGCGTCTTTGTCACATGTGCCAGGAAGTACGATTGTTGTTGGGGGCGATGGTCGTTTCTTCAATATCGAAGCCCTTCACATAATTCTAAAGATCGCGGCCGGAAATGGAATTTCTAAAGTCCTTGTTGGACAAGGCGGGCTATTGTCCACTCCTGCTGTCTCTTCTGTTATCAGAAACCGGTCTCTTTATGGTTTTTTCGTCTTCTAAGCGGAGCTCACGAGTTTTAGGTGGAATCATCATGACCGCTAGCCATAACCCAGGCGGTCCTGATGCGGACTGGGGCATCAAGTACAACGCATCAAATGGGGGTACGCTCATGCAACCTCTTTTCTGATTCGAAGGTCCTGCACCCGAGTCTCTCACAGACAAAATCTTTGCTGAATCCAAGAAGATCTGTCGCATTCTTGAGGCCGCGGACGATGACATGGCAGTCGTAGACATCAATGTCATCGGCTCGTATAAGAACTCATCGGGCGACTTTGAAGTTGAAGTTATTGACGCAGTAGAGGAATATCTCTCTGTGCTTAAGAACATCTTCGACTTTGATTCCATCAAGAATTTCCTCCAAACATTCAGCATTCGCTTCGACGCTATGAACGCGGTGACAGGCGTTTACGCGAAGCGTATCTTTGGAGATTTAGGCGTACCCGACAACGCACTGTTGCGCTGCACCCCCCAACCGGACTTTGGAGGCGCACACCCGGACCCCAATTTGACTTATGCGGCGGATTTGGTCGAGATGATGAAAGGGGGGGGCATTGATTTTGGCGCTGCAAGCGATGGGGACGGCGACCGCAACATGATCTTAGGGGCGAATGGATTCTTTGTCACTCCGTCCGACAGCGTCGCGGTCATTGCGGCGAACGCAAACTTCATCCCTTACTTTAAAAGCGGCATCAAGGGGCTTGCGCGGTCAATGCCAACGTCTGGCGCTCTGGATGCGTTTGTTTGTGATTTCGCCTCCTGACCTGCCAGAGTTGCCAAGGCGCTGGCTGTCCCATTTTTTGAAGTGCCCACCGGATGGAAATTCTTCGGTAATCTGATGGACGCGGGAACTCTGTCCATTTGTGGCGAGGAGAGTTTCGGAACCGGCTCAGATCACATCCGCGAAAAGGACGGCATTTGGGCTGTGTTGTCTTGGTTGCAGATTCTCGCAGGAGCGAGTGCTGCTGCTGGACGGAAGATCTCTGTCGAAGAGCTTGTCACTGGACATTGGAAGAAGTACGGCCGCTCGTATTTTTGCCGCTATGATTACGAGGAGGTGGAGTTCTGACCGGTGTGTCTCACATCGGAGGTGGACTCTGGTTCTGCAGACGCGATGTTCTCTCATTTGAGGAAATCTTTGAGCCCATCTCTCGACGAGGGGCTCGTCATCTGCGACGAGTTTGAGTACAAGGACCCTGTCGATGGGTCGGTGACGTCAAAACAGGGGATTCGTTTCATATTCCACGATGGATGCAGAATCATCTTTAGACTCTCCGGCACTGGGTCTAGCGGTGCCACCATTCGCGTGTACGTGGAGAGGATCGTCAACGACGCGGGTCTGCTCGTTGAAGACACAGCAGTCGCGGCGCACCAACCTGCCTCACGCCCACAGGATATGATCCAAGACCTCATCGCAAAGGCCCTTCGCTGGTCTCAGCTTGAAGAATTCACGGGCCGCAAGGGCCCTACGGTCATCACGTAAGACTGATTGCTGCAGTAAAAGCGAGATATCACAATGGGGTGCAGAATGGCCAAACTGGAAAAGCCGTTTTCCCCGATTTCGAAATCCCAGGAGCGCCTTGATGTGGCGAAGCTCGACGACTTGGGGGGCCCACCGGCGAGCTCTCGCGGAGGTCGACACACCAGCGACGAGAACGCTGCGGCCGAGACGGCTGCCAAAGGGTCAGAGCTTCCACGTGACCCGATTCCAAACCTTTCGAGCCCTCCTCCACTTCCGCCATTTCCCCTCGACGGCATCACGCTCAAGGTCATTGAGGATTTTATTGAGTCGCATGGTGGCACAGAGTCGTTTCGCGGATTGTCGACGTCGCATGTTTGCAACAGCATCTTCAAGCCGATGCTTAACCAAAAGGAGATCCGCAAATCGTGGTGTGATGTCCTAAAGGACGGTGGCTCAGCAGACGTTGGGAAAGCCACTGTCTTCGTGTCGCACGCGTGGAACTACAAGTTTCTTGACGTCATCGACGTCCTGCGCGAATTCGCAGCCAAAGCGCCAACCCGCGTCGTCTTTTGGTTCGACTTGTTTTCAAACAACCAGTTCGACACGTCTGCGCGTCCGTTCGAGTGGTGGTGTGGCACTTTTCGAAACGCCATCAAAGACCTCGGCCACACTCTCCTCGTCCTCACGCCTTGGCGCCACCCCGTCGCGCTCACACGAGCCTGGTGCCTCTTCGAGATTTTCACCTCAATTGTGACAAAGGCAAATATTGACGTCGTCCTCACCTCCGCGGACGAGACCGACCTCATTGATGTCCTTTCGACGCGATATGATGACATTGCCCGCAGTCTCTGTAAAATTACAGTTGAAGAGGCCGAAGCGTTCAACCGCTCAGACCGCGACGCTATTTTTGCAGCGTTGATGCGCGAGACCACTTTCGGAACTGTTGATGGGCTTGTCATGTCGCGAATTCGCGAGTGGCTTATCGCCACTGCCGAGCGCTACGCAGAGCAGGGCCGAAGTTTGCGCGCGGCGCTGCTGCGCCTGCATCTGGACGAGGGCAACTACAACAAGGCCCTCGCGCTGGCGACGGAGCTTCGAAGGGAATGCACGCGAGGGCCGGAGAGCCTGGAGGCGATGGAGGGAGACCACTTGCTTGCGATGGTGCACTCGCGCATGGGTCGCTACGACGAGGCCGAGCGCCTTTTCAAAATTGCGCTGCAAACTTCGCAGCTCCTGCTGGGGTCGGAGCATTTGGAGACGCTGGCGATTTTGAACAATCTCGCGGACCTTTACGACAATCTCGGCAATCATAAGGCGGCAGAGGAGGTGACGTTGCGGGTGCTGCGGCTGCGGCAGGAGAAATTAGGGCCGGATCACGCGTTGACTTTGTCGACGATGAACGGCCTCGCAGGGACGTACGAGGCGATGGGGCGCTACGCAGACGCGCTGCAGATTTACGAAGATGTCATGCGCGCGCGGTTGAATGTCGAGTCGGAGGACCATCCTCTCGTCCTGGCGGCCAAAGGCAGCATCGCCGGGGTGAAAATGAAGATGGGGCATTACGCCGAAGCAAAGGCCCTCTGCGCGCAGGTCGTTGCGACGCGTGAGCGCGTGTTGGGCCCGACTCACCCTTCGACCCTCGCTTCGCTTCAGTTTATGGGTGCCATCCACGGCCGCCTTGGTGAAAACGATGCTGCGATTGAAGTTTACAAACGCGTTGCATCGGCACGTGACGAAACGCTGGGGGTGGCGCATCCTGCGACGCTCTCTGCGCGGAACAACCTCGCGCTGACGCTCATGAACGCGCGGCGCCTCGACGAGTCGAAGGTTCTGTTTGAAAAGATCATCCCGCCGATGGAGGAGGTGCTTGGGGCAGCTCACCCCGCCCTGCTCGCAACCAAGAGCAACCTCGCGGCGGTGATGGGCCATCAAGGCCTCAACGCAGATGCTGTGCGATTGTACCGCGAGGTGCTGCCGCATCAGCAGGAGGCACTGGGCGTGGACCACCCCTCCGTGCTGTCAACTTTAAACAACCTTGCAGTCGCGCTGGACAACAGCGGGTCCTCAGAAGAAGCCGTAAGGGTCTACGAGCGCGTGTTGGAGGCCCAGCGACGCACCATCGGGGCGGAGCACCCTCACACGCTGGGAACTCTAAACAACCTCGCGTTTGCTCTTGAGAGGATGGGGAAGCGGGTGGAGGCAGCGCGAATGTACGAGGAGGCTCTCGCCGCGCAGGTCAAGACACTTGGGGACGCGCACCCTGACGCCCGCGCCTCGCGAAACAACCTCGCGTTTTGTCTGTTTGAAAGCGGCAACATGCGAGCTGCGCTGAACCACTTTTTTGATCTCCTCTTGATTCAAATTCGCGTCCAATCGCTTGGGCCTCGCAGCGAGGCGGCGTCGAATTCGATCGCGAATGTGTGCAACTGCGTCAAGCGAGGCACAAGCGATGTGCGCGATGCCGCGAGGCTATATTTAGAACAACTGAAGGGCACTGTTGATGGAGACGACCCCCTCGTGATGCAACTAGTCGCCTCGCTTGCAGCGCCCCCTAATCCGGCGTGATGGGCATGGCCGGCATCGCCAGACGTTGAGCATACGAGCACACCCCACTGTCGCGGCTGTTCTCCCCTCGATGCCGATGCCGATGATGATGCCAGTGTTGAGCATTGGTGATCTCCCCCCTCCCCGCTCTGGTTGTGCTCGGTGCCATCGCCACCTCTTTGCAACCCCCATCACTTTAACCGCTTCGCATTTTTTAGAGCCACGATTGCTTCGTTGATGTCGGAGTGTCGCACCAAGTACCGAGTTGAATCGAATTAGAATTGTAACAAGTGAAAAACATTTGCCGACCAACGGAAACAACTCGCGAAACCTTAAACCCCCTGACTCCTCGTCCTGACTCTCTGCCGGCCGTTGAGATTGTCGAATGAAGATGGCGCGAGAGGTAGAAATCTGCGAGTCGTGAGCATGGCGCTGACGGTGATGCGTTTGTGTACTTGAACACAACAAGAAGACTGACATGCGGGAGGGGTAATGAAAGCATTCATAACTAATAACAAATTGAGAAGCAATTCGGCGCGATTGATGAGATGAAGAATGAGAGGTTTTATCTTCGCATCCGTCAAGGAGCAATCGGAACGTCAACATTTCCAGCCGCATTCCGATGATCTCTTCCGCCAATCACGGCGCCGCACTCGTTGCAATGCCCCAGCTCCATCGCACCACCGCAATCGCCGACAAAATAGATGTGGCCGTTCGGGCACCGCTTCACATGCGATGCCAACCCTCTCTCCCGCAGATTCGGCATGATCCTCAAGATGTCTTCTAAGCTGAGGGGGCTTACTACCTTAAGATGCTCCGCCCTCTTTTTCAACTCCTGAAACCCCTCCCACACGTCGCAGCACCGTCCGAAAACTTCCTCCCGCGTCCTGGCTGCAAAGAATTTTTTCACTCTCGCCAGTATATCAGCTCTTGAACAATCCAAACGGGATGGCGACAGCAGCGCCGACAGCGCTGCGAATGCATTCTTGACAATTCGCTCGCGGGTCAAAGGCGCATTTGCATCGTCTGCCTCCTTCAGCCCCCGTTCGACGACAGCAAGCACGCCCGTAAATTGTCGGTTCCATTCGCCCATGTCAAGCTGCCGCGAAGCCGTTGCCACCTTGACGGCCTTAAAGAACAGCTCCAGCTCCGAGATCTGCGCTGCCAGACCTCCCAATGGAACAACCTCTTGACTGGGCTCCCAATCATCGTGAGAAGAGACGATAATCGCGCGGGTCAAGCTCGCGAAAGGACTCTGAGTGCGCACTAACTTCTTCAGCTGCTCCACTTTGACTTCGGCTTCATCCAGAGTTGAAACCCTAACTCCATTTCGAATCTCATTCAGAATTGCAGTGGCTTCATTTACGACAGGGGCCACCAGAGCAGCAAACCGTTTTTCGCTCACATCAAATTTGAATATCTTGAAAAGTCGGGAATATCTGTTGAGCCGGCCGTTGACCGACTCCATCCTGTTGTTGCAGAACAGACACTTCGGCATGAAGAACTCACCTTCACCCATTGCAGCTTTCGTCTCAGCAATTGTGCGGCAGAACCCTGAGCTGTCGTAGGCCTGCATCTTGGGGAACATGTTGTCAGCGTCGCTCATCAAGACCAGGTGCTTGCAAGACAGCACAAGAAGACGATCTTCGGTAAAGTCGATCAAGCAGAGACGGATCTCCCCCCCTTCGATCGCGCTATAAACACCAACGTCAGGTTCACAAATGGGACATGGAACCCCGTCGCAGAGCTCCCCACACACTGACGGACAACGATGACCGCATTTCAAGTTGAACCCGCAACGCTGATCGCACAGCTTTCGGCGGCAGGGTACCGAGCAAGCTTCCTCACATTTAATTGGTTGAGGAGCGTCTTCGTCTGGATGAGGTCCGCACCGCCACGTACAATCTTCAAAGCAAAGTCTGCATGGCTCACCGCAAGTGCGATTGCAGCCTTTAGCACCGTGAGAGCATTTGACCGGACAATCGCGTTTGCAATCGGCAGGACAAGGATTCGGCTCATGGCAAGAGCGGCCGCACTCGTGGCCGCACGGAAGCCTTCGAATGCAGGTGACCCCGCATGTCCCATCATGAGCTCGAGCAGATGCAGCAGACAGCTTTTCTATAGAATCAAGCCCAACCATGCCGTGAAATACTCGCCGGAAGCATTCCCCACACGATTTCTTGCAATCGTGACCACACGATAAATATGCCTTCCTGCATGGGACACTGCACGACAGCAGGTGAGCCATCAAGAGATCGGATTCTAACACCTCCGCATCGAGGCCTTCATCCAAACGGCACAAAAGCCCACACCAAAGTTCAACTCTATGACTGCACAGAGGGTGCTGCGAGGACCTGTGAGTTTTGCAAACCTCAGCATCAAGTCGCGAGTCTCGGACAAATGTGTCACATTTGACTCGAGCCATGTGGCCGCAGCGCTGTATGGGCTTTTCCACAAGTGTGTTGCAAGGGTCACACGATTCGAAGCATTTTTTCTTGCATTTGTGCATGCCACAGCGAGGAGTACTGCGGCACGGGTTTGTGCAGGACCTCCTGCCGTTTGCATGATCTCGATCATCAGGATGGCACTTCCGGGAGCAGGAATGACCACAGGGCATTTCAGCCTCACACGGTTTCTCACAGCCTCCGTCAGCATAGCGCGTGCGCAGTTGCATGGAATCCCGCCACATCACACGATTTTCTTTGTTGTGGTTGCGACAGAGCAAAGGAATAGTTGGTAGTATTCGACCATCATTGTCCAGGGACTCAACGAATCGACGAATGTGGATAGCGGTCGGTTTGTTACAATGACGAATAGTCTGATGATTTCCTACAATGAGCAGCTGACGCTTAGCTCTTGATAGCATCACATTGACACGATTGATGTCACCCATAAATCCGATGTGACCTGATTCATTCGATCTGACGAGTGACAAAACCACAACATCAGCCTCTTCACCCTGGAAGTTGTCAACTGTCGAAAGCCGCACGACGTCGCTGAGCCGCACATTTGCGAGGCCATCATCGTCCACTTCAGTCTCATCTTGACGCCGCAGCTCTGCCATGTCCATTTCACCAATTTCAACAATGGTCCGACATTCGCGGAGGCGCTTCCGAATTTCCATCAGCTGGCCTAGGTAAGGTGTGAGCACTGCAACGGACTGCTTTGCCCCTTGCTTCACGATATAGGCTACGATATTGGTGACAAGCTCTGCTTCAACGTCATTCCTGTGCGAGCTGCTGACGACTTCCTTCGCAGATTCCAGCGCATCATGCGAAACCCACCAAACCCCGGCTGATGGGGAAAATCCAATGGGTGCTCCTCTTTGACGCATCTCCTCATGGTCCACAAGCGAAGGGTACAGACTGAGAAAACGCGAATCCCTGATCAGATCCGCAACTTCAGGCCTCATACGGCGCTGCACTGAAAGTGTTGAAAAAGGCATTTTAGCAATAACGAGCCGTTCAAAGAGACTGATGTCAGCATTGATACGAGCTTCGACGTTGTGGATGTTGGCTGTGAGCTCAAAACGAGATACCTTGGGCCGTAACTGGAGGTGGTCGCCGATGAGAACAAGTCGGCGAGTGTCGGGGCCGATGGAAAGCAGGGTGTCAACCTCTCGGAGCTCGCCGGCCTCCTCAATCAAAACCGTTTCAGCGCGAAGAGTTGAGATCAGAAAAGGATTCAAAGCACAATATGAAGTAGTCGCACACACGATTTGGACACCCGCTCTCTTCAATAGGGCAATATCCTCTACAGCTCGAGCGTACGAAATGACATCATTTAGCCCTTCAACGTTTCGAACGGACACAGCGTCGGCTCGTGACGGCAATTCCTCTTTGCGATGATGAGCCAGCAGCTCTCGCCTTTGCTCCTCAGGCAGCTCCCACACGCGCCAGTACTCCCTCCTTCCCCCCTCAATCAAATTCTCCGCAGTGAGCCCGTAGTTGAGTCGTCCCGAACGATCCCCATTAATCCAATTCTTGAGAGCGTCTTTCCACCTGCCCTTTGGCGTCGGTGTGAAACCTGCTGGGCCTTTTATCATTCCCAAAATTCCTGCAGTCAGCACACTTCTCGACTTTGAGAGCTCAGTCAAAATCTCGAAATCATCCATGTTGTCAGGAAGGACTTCTTCGAAGTCTGCACGCATCGTTGTCGAATCTTTTTCAAGTTTTGTGAAGGCTTCACGACGTGCATTGTGCAACTCACGGGACACTTGCTCCCGACCGCCAGCCTTGCGCAGCGAGTCGATCGACTGTTCAGACAACGCAACGTCCTTGCTTTTGGACCCAAGGCGGCAAAACTTCCGCAACGGCACGCCGCTCTTGACACACGAGGTAATAAACTGATCGAGGGCATGATTGGTAAAGCAGACAAGAAGAATAGGCCGGAACTCTTCAGCCACTTGTTCGAGTCCCCTGGGCCGGGATTTTGGCAAGAGCGCTCTTAGAATTTGAACACCAACGTACGTCTTCCCACACCCGGGGGGGCCTTGAATAAGAGAAACGCGGTTAGATAAAGCAGCAGCAAAGGCATCAAGTTGCTGAGGGTCCAAGGCAAAACCAGAGTCATTCTCTCTTGCCTCCCGCAGAACTCGAAGAGCATCATCAAAGGAGGCCGTTGGCAGAGCGGTAAGTGCCTGGGCCGAAGGAGAGTCCTTTGCGCGCTCAGAAGAGAGGAACGAGACGTCAAAAGAAGTCGAAGGCGACGCCCGCATGAATTGCTCCGCCTCAGGGCGGGCTGAGGGCAAGAGGGAACCGACGAGTACCGCCGCCATGGGCGGCGGGTTGGCGATTTTCTGCAGTTGCTGCAAAATGCGATGCCCAACTTTAAATATGTACGTTAATGGAAGCTGAACCATGAAATATGGCACATTGACTTGCCCAATTCTGTAAAAGTCATCACTAAGCGGCTCAATTTCGGATCGAAGAGAGACAGTGCTGCCCTTTCTGTCCACGGCAGCATCGCGAAACGTCTTCGCAATGAGCAGACGAGGCCGCACGGTCGAAGCCCCTGCAGCCTGCCTCCACAAAACGACGAGAGAGCCACCGGACAAAATGTCCTTCGCCTTCACTGCCTCAGCCAATTCGCGTCCTTTCAAGTTCGCCGGAGCCGTATCCCATGTCGTTTCGGCCTCAACGGTGAACGAAGTCTTGCACAACACATTTTGCTTTTTCCTCGACGCGGCCTCTTGGTCAACATCCTCAACCCGCGCTGGCACGGACAACCTGACCTTTTGAAACGCAACCAGAACTCCCTTTTGCTTCCGAAATTCTCCGAAAAACACCCGAACCCTTGCACCCGATTTTGCAGACTCTATCGCCCTCCGTTCTACCGACGAACCTTCGCCAAAGATTGCCTCAATCAGTTCTGCTGGGCCCTTCATTAGCTCAATCTCCATGATACGGTAGACAGCATCCAAGTACTTGCCCCCATCTCCTTCACATTCAGGATTACCATTTAGTTGCAATTCATCATTCTCTCCTCTCAAAAGAGTTGAAAAGAGCCGAGGAGGGGGGGGGAAAGCCTCCCCAATAGTCCGCTCCCCACTGGCGGTTGCTTCCAACAGCTCTGTCGGTTTTCGGCGTCTGTAGTCTCCCCTATTGCATTCTCCGACATGAACAATTCGAACAAGTTGACTGTCGCCGGGGTCAGGTCGCCGCTGGGCTTGCCGGGTCTTGGAAAATGCCTGGATGAAAATGCGAAGCTCCTGAACTTTCAACATTCCTTGCCGTTCGGGTTGTGGAAACTTCTCGACGGCTTTCTGCAGCTCATTTGCAACGCTGAGGGCTCGGGCAAGATCGCTTTCGGTACGTGCCTCGACAAGAGCATGGAGCACACTGGCAACATCGTTGATGGACGCTATGACAGGATCAAATTGTGCTGCGTATTCGGCAACGAGAGCATTTTGAATACTAGCATCGAAGATTAAGATCTTAGAGAGCGAGAAGAAAAAGCCCTCATTAATTGCGGCGATGAAGTAGGGACAAGCCTCTCGAACTTGAGAGAGAGGGACGAAGGCTTTGACGAGGCCATGACACGCTCGTGTAAGATTGTTTCTCAGACCATCCGGGACATCATCGATGATCAATTTATCGAGGGCTTGGGCAAGCGTAGTCCATTGCGTTCTCGATTCGAAGAGACGCTTCAGGTCCTCAGGCAAGTTGCAACCCAATTCGCGTTCCGCGACCGAACGTTGGCCACAGAAGGAAGAAGCTGTGGAGCAGACCTCTTCTGCGAAACGTAGAGCTCCAGTGCAGAGATCAAAAACTTCCCTCGAGCAACGCTGAGGACGGGAGGTGGCGAGACATCTGCCGCGACCTCCTCGAATCGGCAGTTGTGCGCTTCCTGCGTTTCTCTGCAGGGTTTAGATGCCGACACAGGACCACTTGAAGTAAAGAAAATGCAAACTTGCAAATTTCAGAAACACACTTCCTGACGGTGCTGAGGATAATGACCTGCCGGATGCTGCAAGATTAAATTTGGCACCAGCGAAGAAATCATCACCTCAAGCTCCGCTCTACCTCCGCCGCGGGCGAATCCCCTCCCTCTGCCCCGTCGTTCACCCCGATGTCGACCTTGATCCTGACAATTCGTGAGCAGCAACCGGACTATCGATACAGCAAGTGGGAAACGTAGAGGAGAGAAGTGAAACCACCCCGTCAACGCGTTATGAACATCATCCAGACGTACCTCAAACCTGCCATCGTCCTCCATGGAGTGAAGTCGGCGTCAATGCCGCAGAAATTTGGCCACCACAAGATGGATGGGTCTCTTAACGAACAATGAAAATTGGGAGCCCTCTGGGCTTTACAAACACAGTGGTGAAGGGTCCGAATACAATTCGTTTCTTGACTCAGCGTTTGCTCGAACCAGCAGCACAGTTTGGCATCCCACTACAAGCTGAGAGGGGTTTACGCCTAGATCATGATCGGCGACTTGTCGTAGGTTGCGAAGCAACTGTACAAGTTCCGCGTCTTGTCGTCAGGTGGGAGGGAAGCGCTGCGGGACAGCTCCGCGTATTCGCTCTGAAAAGTCATCAACACGATGGGAAAAAAACGGCCTGAGGCCCATTCAATGACGCAGAGATAGCGTCGAGGTTAACAAAAGGCTCGAACTCCGCCGGGTCACTGCGATGTCACAACACAGCAGGCACTACAAAGGCAACCAAATCAGGGTCGACAGATCTCGAGAGAGTGCGGCATAACTGCAGAAGTTAACCATCAACAATCGCAGAGCCCGCTTCCCCAAACATACTGTACAAGCACAGGATCCGGATAGTCGCTCGTTGATTCCGAGGGGGCCTCAACAATCGCTAAGAAATCAAAAACTCAAGAAGACGGAGATGTTGCACAGGCCTGTCTGACAAAGTTCTTCGGTGTCCACGAAACCAGACGCTTAAGTTTTGTCATCAAGATGCCGCTTCGACTGCAAATCTTAATAGGGAAGCAAAGTGCGACTCACTCTTGGTCTGGCGAGTGGCGTCCGCTGCTGTGGGACACAATAGAGGGATGGTTGTGATCTTCAGTGTAGCGCGGCGCATCGAAGAGGGTTGCGTCCACGGCCAAGGAAAAGAGGTCATCAAAACATGTGCTGAGCGGTCAACTGAGTGAGTTGCTGAGATGGCAAACAGCTCATCAACTCGATGGACCAACTCAAATGATTCTCTCATCGCCACTTGCTGCGCTCCGATAGCCTCAGTGTAACTATCCTTTGAAACCTTCATGAGCGTAGAAAACCTATCAGAGATGAGGAGGGCGTGGTCATCCATGTTGAAAAGTCGGAAACGTACTCTTCAAGGGTCCAATTGCGCGATATTCCTTTCGGCGCGTACATGTCCGTGTCCTGAGAATCGTTGACACAAGCTCGAAAATGTACTTACCAAGTCCCAAATAGGAGGTTTCCCACGTTGTGGAACAAAGCTTCCAAGAAAGAGGTCAATCGATTTCTGCAATGTTTAAAAGAGA
>JAIYDP010000471.1 GCA_027487435.1 Verrucomicrobiaceae bacterium
GCTGGAGCCAAGCCCAGCAACAACATGCCTCCCAGCGCCACAGCTCCCGTCAAACTCAGCAACATCGACTTCGGCGAAAATCTTGCACCTGCCAGCGTGCTGAACACATAAAGACTCGGGAAACAAATCAGCGCTGCGAACAACATACCGCCTAACACCTTAACCGGAGCGGCCCACAATTGGTCATTGCGACTGAAGCATCCTAACACAAAGCCGAATGTCAGCAGTGATACGATCGCGATACCTAGCAGCTTCAAGAAAACATGCTTAAAGTTCGTCGTCTCAAAGCCTTCCGCGAGATGTTGCGGACTTCGCAAAAGAGCATCAAACAATTCACGCAATCCCGGATTTGGCCCCAGTGGTGGTTCGTCAACATTACCGCTCGCCGATCCCGCGAGCCCCTGCACAGGTAGAGACGGCGGCGGCAATCCTGTTTTCTTATAAAACCCACTGCCTGTTGGCGGCACGAAAGGTTTTGCTTCATTTCCATCATTCATATTCGTTGGTTCCTCATTCATGGTATTTCAATGTTGTTGGTGAGATTTTTTTCTTCGCCCCAGTGATCACAATCCATGTCATCACCACGGCAGCAAAAAGGAAAAATGCGGCTTCTACTTCAAAACCGCGCAAGACGCGATGTAGTGATCGCCACACCGACTCGTAAAATGTCCCTTCAAACGCGTTCTCGCGCAGAAATTCGACCTTCAATCCTGGCGATCCGAAAAAGGGTCGTAAAATCCAAGAAAACTGGGAACCAAGCAAACCATTCCCTGCAAGCCACGCGATCAATGTTGCCATCGATCCCTTGTTCCCCGCTCCATGCAAGAGCCGATAGAGATGAACATTGGAAAAAATCCCGACCGCTGCGATCAACAACGTGTGCGTCAGCAGATAGCCCGCATGTGCTGTTTCTGTATTTGCGGCGTTAGCCTCCGGCGCATTCCATGCCAGGCCTAAGGTCACAGGGGCTAACGATGCCAGCAGCACCGCCGCCGTCGCATTTGCCCACAAGAGGGCCATTAGCGATTGTCGGAAGCTCAATGATCCATGCAACAGCATTCCCAAAATCCCATTGAGTAACGCATTGCAACCTAAGGTCAACATGATCAACAGCGGCATCTTCACCGCCACATACCATCCCATTTCCTGCGCCTTCCACACCCCCACCGTGAAGCCATAAAGACCAAAGCCCAATACAGTCGCCAATAGCAAGCCAATGACTTTCCTCCCTGCAACATCCTCCATCCACTGCGGATCGGGTCGTAAGATCCGATCTAGCACCGAAAACAGGCGGCAGGAAAATATTGTCATTGCGTTCATCAGCAGGCAGGCACACAGCAAAACATGCGTTTATGAAGTTACGATGAAGCAGCAGTGAAATTTCGAAAAAATGAATCAGGCAAGTACATTGAGACCTTATCTTTCAGAAGCCAACCATCCCCAAACAACCATTGGCGGATCGAGCTTTTCGGCTCGAACGGAACGATTCATCTCAAGCCCACGATGCAATCGTGGGTAACATCCCCCACCCAACCCAATGCGTCCCAACGGGACGCTTCATCGGGGAGCTTGCTTGGTATGGAACCATCTGAATGGTCGCGAGGTCAGTTGCGGAAAGATGGCATCACCGTTAATGAAATCGACCTACGGGATGCAAGCGCGCCCCACCATGAAACGTCCCATTTGGACGGAAGGCAAAAGATTCCATTGTCCCCCTAGGCCAAGGCGGAACGCAGATTTCCCGCCGAGCATGAGAGATGCGTGCGCAGATACCATATTTGAAGAAAGACGCTCCCTGCGCACGTGCGCAGACATCATATTTGAAAAAAAACGCCCTCTGCGGACGTGCGCAGATGCCATATTTGAACAAAAACGCCCTCTGCGCACGTCGCCAAGTGCCGTTTTTGAAGAAAAATGCCCTCTGCGCACGTTGCCAAGTGCCGTTTTTGGAAAAAAATGTCCTCTGCAGATGCAACCGAAGAACAACTGACCTTTACTTTGTAGCTTTTTGAAAGAGACATGATCACCTAATCGATATGGGGATAAATTTATTTTGACTAAGCAGATTACACCGTTTCTTTCATTGATTTACCAATAGGAAATAGCAATTGTGTCGTAAAAAACCTTACCGAGTAATCAGAGTCAGGGCTTGGCTCACGCGGAAAACTTGCCTATGTCGCGCTCCAAGCCGTACACCACCAATCGGTCGCCTTCTTGGAAAACGAAATCCGGTCCAGGCAGTCCATCAATCACGGGGATTTCCCCTGGAGCAAAACTGCCCTCACGCTTCCGGCGCACCGTGACCAAATTCACTTGATACTTCGTGCGCATCTCCGACTCCAATAAGGTTTTGCCCACCAGAGCTTGTGGGCAAATCAACTCGACCACGGCATGAGTGCGATCCACCACAAAGTGCCGCAAAAACGCCGAGTTGGAGAGACAACGGGCAAACGATTCGGCGGCCAACGCCTCGACGCGGACTTTTCCGGTGACTTGCATGAGGTCGAGCAATTGCTCTTGCACCTCATGAAACACCCGCGTGAAGACATTTTTTACGCCGATTTGCTTCAAGTGCGCCGTCATCATCAGGCTGGCTTCGAAGTTTTCTCCCACGGCCACGATCGCCGCATCATATTTCTCCACGCCCAACTCTAGCAATAATTCGCGATCCGTCGCATCGCCTTGCACCGCTAAGGTCACCAATTCTTTGATCCCATCCACATGCGCTTCGTTATTGTCCACTGCAAGCACCTGATGCCCTGCTAGTGATAACTCTTTCGCGATGCTTGTCCCAAATGCCCCAAGTCCTAAAATACAAAAGTTCATAATTTTTTTTATAATACTGCGTTAGATCGTTTCTCACCCCAGCGGCACCCGCGTCACTGGTAGGCGATAAGATGATTGCTTTGCGCGACGGAAAAACGTGAGGAAAAAGGCGAGAATCCCGATTCTGCCACAAAACATCGTGAGAATGATCACCACCTTCGATGGGTCAGACAAGCTCGAGGTGATCCCACGCGTCAACCCCACTGTGCCAAAAGCACTGACGCACTCAAAGATCACATCCGCAGCACTAGCCGCCGGGTTCCATAGCCCCACTAACGCACTCGCCACCGTACACCAGAGGAGAGCCAGCATCAAAATCACCGCACTGCGCTCCACCGCATCGCGCGCCACACGTCGATCCCACAAATTCAAATCCTTTTGCCCACGCAACACCCGCAGCATCTCCATCACGCAGATGGATAGCGTCGTCGTCTTGATCCCGCCTGCCGTGCCACCTGGATTTCCGCCGACAAACATTAACGCTATCGCTACCATCAATGCCCCCGTCCCATGCGCGCCAAAGTTGGTGATATTGAACCCTGCTGTGCGACAACTCACCGAATTAAACGCCGCTTCCCACCAGCCATTTCCGGTCAACCCAAATGCTAGCCATCCGCCCAAGAGCAAGCACAAAGTCGTAAGCCCCGCTAGCCGACAATGTACCGTCAATCGCGGCAAAGGCTCATGCACACCGCTATTCATCCTGCGCACCCACACCTGCACATAGCGCGTCAATTCACTAAACAACGCAAAGCCAAATCCGCCTAACACAATCAGCAGCATCAGCACCGCCTGCACGGGGCGATTCTCCACCACTGTCTCGTCCATCAAGTTCGCTCCGTATGTCGAAAAGCCAGCATTACAAAAAGCCGAAATCGAATGGAAAATCGAATCCCACCATAATTGCGAAGGCGAGCCATGGCTCGATTGCCAAAATTGTTGCAGCAGCAACACCCCGATCAGTTCGATAACCAGCGTTGCTATAATGATGTGCCAAACAAAGTTCCCCACCCTTCCTAAATTGTCCTCGCTGAGCAAATCCCGCAACGCTACACGATCTCGCAGACCTATCCCCTGCCCCGCCATTAACGCCAAAAAATACGCCAAGGTCATCACCCCAAGACCACCCACCTGAATCAAAAATAACACCACCGCCTGCCCCGTGAAGGTCAACTGCGTCTCCACATTCAGAGGACAAAGCCCTGTCACGCAAACCGCGCTCGTGCTAGTGAAACAAGCATCGATCCAAGAAATCCCGCCGATGCTCGCGTTTGGTGTTTTTAGCAAACAAGTCCCCACGCCGATCAATAGCGCAAAACTCACCACTCCGATCAGTGCGGGCGGCAAGCTGTGGAACCACCTTTGATCACGCATCAAACGCAGCAAACGCACTGCCGAAGGAAACACCAAGGTCAATTGCACGATGCCTAACGCAATGTATGGCACCGACTTTCTCGGCACCACCACGTCGATCAAGTTCGCTAAGTTTTCACCTAGCACCAATTGCAAAAACGCCAAAAGCGGCAACGAGATTAACACCAAGAGCCGCCACAAATGCGCGCGTTGGTATTGCAAAGCCAATAATCCACCCTCGGCCAACGCCGCAGCTACCACCAAGGCCCAGGTGCAATAGCGAGCTACCACCAGTTGCTGCGAGCTCACCGGCCAACCCACTTCCCAAAGCAATGTCACTAAGGAAGCCAAACCACATAAGGATGCCAACCACAACAAGCGGATAATCCACTTTTGTTTTTGTGATTCGGTCAATGAACCAATCATGTCCGCGCCGATGCTACGCGGTTCCCGCACTCAATCAAGCCCGAAATCTCTAGATGTGCATGTAATTTTTCTGTGCTGTTTCCCATTGCAAAAGAAAAATCACTCTGCCATCCTTGCGTTGTGATCACACGTGCAATTGCGAATCATTGGGATCAGACCTTGGCGGAAATCCAAACCGCTGGTCTATACAAACATGAACGAAGCATCGCTTCACCGCAAAACGCCACGATCCGCTTGGAAGATGGGCGTGAGGTCATCAATATGTGTGCGAACAATTATCTCGGCCTCGCGGAGCACCCGCGCGTCGTCGCAGCGGCTCACAAGGCTCTGGATCGTTGGGGCTTCGGCATGGCTTCGGTGCGATTCATTTGTGGCACGCAAACCCTTCACAAACAACTGGAAGAAACCATCAGCCACTTCCTGGGAACAGAAGACACCATACTTTACCCGAGCTGCTTCGATGCCAATGGCGGTCTCTTTGAGGTCTTGCTCTCCGATCAAGATGCCGTCATTTCCGATGCTCTCAATCACGCATCGATCATCGATGGCGTTCGTCTTTGCAAAGCCAAGCGCTATCGCTACGCCAACAACGACATGGCCGATCTGGAAAAACAACTGCAACAAGCCGATGCCGATGGTGCGCGCTTCAAGCTGATCACTACCGATGGAGTCTTTTCTATGGATGGCATCATTGCGCAACTCGATGCCATCCATGCTCTAGCCGAGCGATATGGTGCTATCGTTCATTTCGACGACTGCCATGCCACAGGATTTCTCGGTGCCCGTGGGCGCGGCACGCATGAGCATTGTGGCCTCTTTGGTAAGATCGATCTCACCACGGGAACGCTCGGTAAAGCCCTTGGCGGAGCCTCGGGCGGCTATACTTCAGGCAAAAAGGAAATCATCGAACTGCTGCGCCAACGTTCGCGCCCGTATCTATTTTCTAACACCATTGCCCCAGTGATCGCTGCGGCTTCCTTGGAAGTTTTCGCGATGTTAGAGGAATCCACCGAACTCGCGGATCGCGTTAAAGCGAACACTGTTTACTTTCGTCAAGCGATGCAACAAACGGGCTTCACCATCTCTGGCCAAGATCACCCGATCACGCCGGTGATGCTTGGCGATGCGAATCTAGCGCAGAAATTTTCCGCCGAACTCCTTAGACATGGCGTCTATGCCATGGGCTTTTTCTTCCCCGTGGTGCCAGAAGGCAAAGCTCGCATCCGTACACAAATCAGTGCTGCACACGAACGCCAACATCTCGATATCGCCATCGATGCTTTTGTGAAGTCGGGAAAAACACTATGCATCATCTAACTTCCAGCAACGCATCGAGGAAGTCGAGCATCGGCGCTGCTGCTGCCAAGCCCGTTTCCATGACTTCCGCATGCGCAAGTTCCGCCGGTGCCATGCCAGCCGCCCAGTTGGTGAGGCAAGAAAATCCGAGCACCTGGCATCCCAAAGCCCGCGCTTGAATCGCCTCAAGCACCGTGCTCATGCCCACAGCATCGGCACCGCAATGCCGTAACATCCGAATTTCCGCGGGTGTTTCATACTGTGGCCCGCGTAAGCCAGCATAGACTCCTTCATGCAACGGCATACCGATTTCTGCTGCTCGCTCTCGCGCAACATCTCTCCATGCACGAGTGTAAACGTCGGACATATCAAAAAAATTGGCACCTCCTTCCAATGGGGATGTCCCTGTGAGATTCAAGTGATCGCTCAACATCATCCACGAGCCCGGTGGGTGATCGGGATGCAAGGTGCCTGCTGCATTGGTCAAAATGAATCGCCGCACCCCTTGTTCATAGAGCCAACGCACACCGTGCGTCACGGCCTGTGCGCTATGTCCTTCGTAGAGGTGAACACGCCCTTGCATGACCCACAGCGACTGTCCCATGCGCTTGCCTAGCAACATCCTTCCGGCATGCCCACTGACCTTGGATACGGGCAGTCCGATGTCGCCAAAATCATCCACACGCTCCACCTCTAAACGCTCGGCCAAACGCCCCAGTCCCGAACCTAATACTATTGCCAGATCACTTTTCATGCGTTAGATCATGCCTGCTTTAACGCAAAGAGCAAGCTCTCACTCTGGCAAGAACACAAAACCAAGTTCATCAAACCTTGTGCCCACCGGCACCGCGCAACTACCAGCCTCGAGCGTCGGGCCGAAAAATGTTGCACCATCTTCTGTCACCTCGATGCCTGGTAACAATCTCCCTACACTGCCGGCCCGACTCCCCAGTTGCTCTTGGTTGGTAGGCGTGTGGAGAGAAGGATTCGGCATCGACATCGCCATCGTCACGCCATTCATTTCCCAACAAGGGCAATAAATGATTCCATCGCGCTGCCAGCCGTGCTGCGGCTCAAAGTCATAAAACACTCCCGCCGTGATGTCTTTCGTCCGCTCTAACAATTCACGTGTTGCTCGGCCTCCCACGCGCACCGCTTGTGTTGCGACTGCTGCTTCGGTGTTCGAAATTTTTCCACCAAACACATCGGCGAAGCGACGCATTCCGCAGAGTTTTTGGCTCATGGCATCATCCACCCACATGACAAAGTCACCACCGCGTGGCAACGCTAGGATTTGTCCGATTTGAAATCCATTGCACCACGCCGTCGCATCATCACGCTGGAGCCAACCACGACGCGAGCATCGCTCTCGCAAGGCCAGCGCACTCGCCGCTTGCATGGCACTGCGAATCGTGTGCGATGTCGCCTCTTGAGCTTCCTGTGGTTTGCCGAAGACAAACGTCATGCCATAGGGCACGGAATAGGGCCATTTGGAAAAAAAGCGTCCGCGTTCGAAAGAAAAGATCGAACCCCAAGCACCATCCATCCACAGCGGCACACATGGTTTCCCCGCCTTCCGCGCCATCAATTCAAAGCCTCTCTTGATTTCTTCAAGGCAACCGGTGCGCGTCAGCTCGCCCTCCGGAAACAAACACACAACCCCACCCTGCTCTAAGGCATCTGCTACGGTGCGGATCGCATCCTTGGCTCTTGTTGCTGATATCGGGACCACGTCGAAGACTCGTGTGAACCAACCCACAAGGCGCATTTTCGAAAATCCATCATACATCACAAATCGCACAGGCCTACGACAAGCTGCGCTGATGAAAAAGGAATCCGCCCAAGTCACGTGGTTCGGCAACAACAGCACACCGCCTTGCTCTGGGATTCGATCGCCAGCAATCACGCGAATTCGATAGATCAAACGCACCAGCGGCAGTACCAAAGCGCGCAAAAACTCCGCCATCCATTCCTTGATCGCTCCGACGGCGATGACCAGCGTCAGCGAGCCCATCAAGAAAAACTGCATCTGCACGCTCATGCCACTGATCGCCATCACCAATTGGAGCAATACCGCCAAAATTCCTCCTGCATTATTGAAAAAGTTCGATACCGAAATCACCGTGCCGCGAATTTCCGCTGGCGGATGATCTTGCACAAAGGCATTTACCGGGACCAAAAATACGGCACCACCCGCGCCAGACAAACACAGCAGCCATGGCAGCCAAGCACTCGTGAGTGGTAGCAAACTTAAGGAAAACAATCCCGCACTCATCACCAGCAACCCCATCGGCGCTAGCGACCACTGGATGCCTCGCTTGCTCAGCATTCCCGCTGCGATGCTTCCCGCTGCGATTCCCAAGCTCGCAAAAAACATCAAGTGCGATATCGCCGTGCCTAATTCCTTTGGACTGTTTTCCTTGGCAATCGCAATGACCACAAGGTTTACGAAGCCTGCAAATGCCCAAAAATATGCCGTCCCCAAGGCACAAATGCGCAATTTCCGATCCGCCCACACCACCCGTGAGTCGCGCATATGAGAAACCATCAAACGTACTTCAAACGGCGTATGGCCAAGTGCCTGCGAACGTTTCACCGCTTGTGCCACCAGGGCACCTAGCAGCGCAATGCCGACCATCCAATACATCGCCGCTTGCACCGAGACCCAGCCATCTGCGTTCTGCTGTTGATTTTTATCAAACCACAGACCGCCGAGAATTTGACCTACCAAAATTGCCATGATCACCGAGCCTTCTACGATTCCTGTTGCAAAGGCCAAGCGTCGTGAGCCGACCAAGTCCTTTACGATCCCAAGTTTCGAGGGACTCAACAAGCAGCATTGCAACGAGTAGAGCAAGAAACACACAAACGACATCTCCATCGAGCGAAGAACGATCGCGCCCAACAATAAGATCACCAAAACCCACTGTGACCAAGCGGCGATCTTGATGACTAGGCTTTTGGAAAATCGATCTGCCATCCAGCCAGCTGTGGGCGAGAACAGCAAGTAGGGCAGAACCAATAATAAGCTCACCACGTGCTCTGTGTGCTTGGCAAGAAATCCCCCCTGCCCTGTCGCCACCAACCATGCCCCTAGGGGGATGAGCAAAAACTTGATGATGCTGACGGTGAAAGAGTTTTGAAACTGCATCAACATCAACGCCCCAAACGAGCCCCACGCTGCTGGTTGTTCCTCTGCTTCTCGGTGTTCGCTCATCCGCCCAGATTCATTGCAGTCCCGAGCCAGATTCGCAAGGATTTCTTTCCTGAGTTCTGAACCAGCCCAGGAGAGCAACGATCATTTGCCGTTGCTCTGCCATTGATCTTTTTCGATCAGCACGGAGCGAGGCTGGTTGCTTTTGAGCCATGACGTTGCTGAGACATCTTTTTTCAAGGTGGAATCCCAAAATGCAGTTGTTAGCGCGAGGATCGCTTGATGATATCGCGTCGATTTGATCTCCTTGCCGAGCAAGGAACGCTGACCGAAGTCCATGTGCGTCGCTCCTTCAAACACTACCTGCCAGGCCGGAGCTTTTTGCAGATGAGGAAATACCTTGAGCCGATCTTCCGGCATGGTATTTCCGATCGGGCTATCGTCCTTAGTCCCTGTCATCAGCAAACAAGGAATGCTTATGCTGCCGAAGGCCTTTTCAGGCGACCCGAGCTTCGGAGGGCTTGGGCTCATCATCACTGCCGCATCGATCCGTGGCTCGGTAAATGATCGCAGTCCTCCTGGAAAGGACTGCCCTGCAACGCACTGCGTGGTATTGGCCCCGAACGAATGTCCCGACATGCCGATGCGATCAAGATTCATCCGACCTTGCAGAGCATGGCCTTTTTGATCATTCCAAGTGGTCAGAGCATCGATCACTGCGGGAATATCGTTTCCTCGTGCGGTGCTATTTTCCAACGAAGCTGCCTTTTTCATGGCGGCCATGCGTTGCAAAGCAGGTTGCGATTTCCAAACGTCTTCGTCGCTACCAGGATGTTGCACGAAAACCACGAGGTATCCTCGTTGTGCCCAATGATTGCCAAGGTATGGATTGTTATCGCACGATCCACCAAGCCCGTGGGAGAAAAGAATTACGGGAACCGGCTTTGCCTCTTTGGGCAAGTACACTCTCAATGGCAAGGTTCTGTTGCGCTTCGTATCGGACACCTCCAACTTGATCGAAGCGATTTCATCCTTAGCAATGCGAAGGGGTTGATACGCTGGATCTTCTGCAAAAGCGGAAAATGGCAGCATCACGAACATGGTGAGAAAGGATCGAATCATGTTGAAAGAAACTACGGGTGCCATAAAAAGTTGTTGGCGACTTTGACGCATAGAGATTTGGGTCATCAAAAACGCTTAAGAAAATAAGAATATCAAAAGAAATAGTGAATCATTGAAAAAAATCCTCATTTTTGCTTGACGTGGTCGATCGAATCGGCTTTTCTTCGCCCCCCACAACAACACTTTACCGTCATGTCACGTATTTGCAGCATTAGAGGTTCCCACGTCCGTTCCGGCGGTCGCATTCATCGTTCCGGTTTGGCCAAGAAAAAAGGCGGTATCGGTCGTCACGTCACCAAGGTCGTGAAACGCAAAGTTTCACCGAATCTTCAGAACAAGCGCATCTGGGTTCCAGAATTCGGTCACTATGTTCGTTTGAAGCTTTCTTGCAAAGCGATCAAGACCATTACAAAGAATGGCGCGCTCAACACTTTGATGAAAGCTGGTTTGGTTTAATCCAGATCTTCGATTATCGCATAAACAAAAGCCCAGCAGTGCTGGGCTTTTTTTTCCCCATGAAAGGAGTAATCAATGTCGATATCTCGGGGAGAGATGCAGGTAGCGCGCGATGACTTACTTTTTGAGCAAATCGCGAATCTCGGTGAGTAGCAATTCTTGAGCGGATGGTGCAGATGGCGTTGCTGGAGCAGCAGCCTCCGTCTTACGCAGATTATTGACCGCCTTCACGACCAGAAACAGCGCAAAGCCAACAATCAGCAAATGAATCAGTCCATTGATCAGCGGTGCTACGTTCACGGCTGTGGTCTTTCCTTCCACGGTTTTTTGCAAAATATTGATAGCCCCCACCTCGGTCGTACCTGTGAAATACGTAATGGTTCCGAGCAATAAATCAGTGAAACTGGTCGCCACTTTTCCAAAAGCAGCACCAATGATGACGCCGACGGCCAATTCGAACATGTTCCCTTTGATAATAAATTCTTTGAATTCCTTGAGCATAGTTTTGTGTGTTGGAGGAATAGAATTACAAAATTTACTGCTGGCCCGTCAACGTTTATTCTGCTGTGAGAGTGTACTACTATCGCCATTGTCGTTCACTACCATCGCGATTCATCAGTAAGCGGATTTTTTTCAGCGATAGAGAATCGATGCGTCTGCTCCACTCCGCGCTGCTGTTGGGTGACTATTGGGCTTCGAGAGCTATTTTAACCTGTTTGCCTAAGTCGTCTCCGCGCAGATTCTTCGTGGCAAAAACCTTTCCATCCTTACCTACGAGAATGAGCGTCGGCATGGACTTGACGTTATACATTCTCGCCGCTTCGGACTCGAATCCGTTTCCTTCAAAGGCTTGCTTCCAAGGCATTTGCCGTTTCTCTAAAAATCGGATCAGATTCTTACGATCCGTCTTCGAATCTAGCGAAACACCGAGGATCTCAAATCCTTGATCATGATATTCTTGGTAAACGGATAGCATTTCTGGAATTTCGGCGATGCATGGCATACAGCCTGTAGACCAGAAATCAATTAGCAGAACTTTCCCCTTGTAGTCCGAGGTGGATACCATATTTCCGTTAGGGTCCGAAGTGGAGAAATGTAGGATATCGTCACCAGGTTTGAGCTCGAAGGCCGTAACTTTTTTGGCAGCCAATGCACCACTCTCGGTGTTGGGGTATTGTTTTGCAATGGCGGCTAGCAAGGCTTTGTATTCGCTATCGTTTTTGTTGTAACTGAGCTTATATGCAATATCTGCGAGCCCGAGTTGAATGATCGCCTTGTCCTCATCGTTGGTGGCGAGGCTTTGCAAATTTTCCAGCAAGGGATCGGCATGAAGCGAATTTTGGGTAGAAACGCTTGTCTTATGCGCGACCAGAAAAGACATTTTTTCCTTGGTGTTCTTAGCACTGCGATAGATGCGTTGGATAAGTTCTTTTTCTGCATCCTCGCCGCCGAGTCTTCTTGCAGCAGAGAGCAGGCTGATCTTATCAAACATGGTTGCTAGAGCTGGATCGAAATCGGCCAAGGCCTTTTTACCGAGCACAAGAGCTTCTGGATCGTTTCCCATCGAACTAGCGAGCCGAGCAATATGAAGCCGGCATTGATTTGCTTCGGTGGAAGTGGGAAAATTTTCCACAAACTTGACCTGTAGTGCCAGGTTCTTAGATGCATAGGCCTTGCGACTTGTTTCATCGCCCCCAGCCTCGCTACGACGCTGTAGAATATCTTGCTGAAGTTCATCAAAGAGAAGAGAGGCCTCTGATGCGACTTCTCTTGCATCTTGCGAAAAACCAACCGTGACCAAAGATAGGAAGAGGAAAGAGAGGAGAAATCGTTTCATGATTGAGAGCTTTCGCATGGATGATGTTTGCTACATTCACTCTATCATTTGGCCATGGTCTGCCAAGATCATAGTCGTGATTTCGGTTTTTTTGAATGCCCCCGAAATCCGAAGTATAACGCCGCCATTCGCTGCCATCATTTGCCGCGCAAGACATATCATACCTTGGGACAGCATCGTTGGATGAATGAGTCGTAAAGACGGGTGTGGTCTATTTGAAATGGAAATCTTATTCTCGGAAGAAGAATGAATCGTTGCGATGGCGTAGTGTGTAAGATTATATGCTTTGCAGCAGCAGGAACGCAGGCTAGCGTTTGCCGCCATGTGGAAAGGAAGATTTACTCAAGACACGTCATCGTTGGTGCAAACTTACGGAGAGTCGGTGTCGTATGATTGGAGGCTGTATCCCCACGACATCGCGGGTTCGATCGCGCATGCTCGTGCACAGTTTCATGCTGGTTTGCTAAGTGATGTCGAGTTTTCTCAAATCGAGAATGGTTTGCAGCAAATCCTTGCCGATATCGAGGCCGGACGCTTTGAGTTTAAGACATCGCTGGAGGACATCCACATGAATATCGAAAGCGAGCTCACCA
>JAIYDP010000301.1 GCA_027487435.1 Verrucomicrobiaceae bacterium
GAGAGATTTCAATCTCCGAGATTCTACGCGGACAAGAAACTAGGTTTTGCCTTTGAGATTCCTAGGGGATGGTATCTGGAGACCTTTCGAGAGGACTTTTATGAACTTCTTGGTGGACAGAGACTAGCGCCGCCCTACTTAGACGACAGAGAAGTGATGCAGGAAATGTCACAAGGACTGCTGGCAACTCTGAGCAAGTATCCCATTGAGGGAGATTCCATCAAAAGATTCTCCCCGTCCGTGACCTTCTTCAAGAGTGATGACAGTTGCTTGGAAGAGTATGAGGACTTGCTTGAGTTTTCATCTATAGCGATGATGGGATATAAATGTCTTCTTACAGACTACGAATGTATTGAAGAACCTCACTTCATTAGGCGCTCTGATTGTGTGATGGTTCGCACAAAATCGAAGTTTTTGTTTGAGCATCAGGAGATGAAGTCGGTTCTCGTCGATGACGAGGCCTTTCTGCTGCATCATCAAGGGTCGATTTATACGATTCACTTATACGACTCTCCCTACAGCGGCGACACCTCGCAAAGCGAGTTCAGACTATTTCGAGAAAGCTTACATATCGCGTGACGCGAACAAGCCGGCTCATCCAACTGCGGGTGACGCTCTTGTTTGAATTCGGAGCTTTACTCCCCGCCGTGGTGAGCTAGACGTTGCAGTATAAACCCGAAATGCGAAGTACAAAGCGTTAGCCGCCGCCATCATTTACTGCGCAAGGCATTTCAGGCCTTGCACCACAAATCCTAGCTGCGACTTTCTGGTGCTCTACTTCGGATCTCGGGCTTATTTGACTTCGATCGTCGTGCTGGCGCTGTGGCTGTTGAATTCTGGCGCATACATGCACTGAATCTTGGCGATGCCGCTGGGGTATTTGCCGCGCAACTGCACCTTGGAACTGGTCTCGAAGACGTAGGTTCCGCGCGGCAAGCGCTCGATGAAAAAGTGGTCTGCGGTGTCTTTGGTCATTTCGTAATAGCCGAGTGCCCCTTGCCAGCGATAGCCACTCATGACGTTGATCGGCTCGGTGCCGCTGCCGCGTTGGTTTTTCAAATGCACGTATTCCATATCCCGATCCACGCGGATCTCGATGCGGGTGACGATCTCATCGCCCGGCGCGACAGCCTCTGTCAGAGCTTCGAGCGTTTTGCCCTGCGCGGTGCTGCGTTTGACGAAGAGGGATTTTTTCACCTCTAAGGGATTCCCTTCATGCGGCTTGATTTTGCTGATGTCTTCCAAATACTGCCAATGCAGCGAGCCCCAGGAAACGCCTTTGTCGGATTTCTCTAAGGTGATTCGCCCCATCGCCGGCTTGATCTCTGCTGCGGCAAAGGTTTTTTGATAGAAGCCCGTGCCAGGCTCGACGTTTTCGGCTTTGACAGCTTCGCCGCCGAGCTTGACGGAGACGAGAGCGTCTGAGGCCAGCTTGTTCGCACCGCCTAACAATAAGGCATAAACGGCATCGGCAGTGGCCTTGGTGGACTTCCATCCTTGCGTTTGCTTTTGTTTCAGCAACCACACTTGGCAGTCATTCACCGCTTTTTCATCGGCGGAAATTTCACGAAATGCCTCGATGATCATCGCTTGCGTTTCGATGGGCGCTTGATTCCATGAATCGCCTTCGTTCGCGCGCCAGTGCATGCCTAGCTCATCGGTGTTGCGGGCATTTTCGCGCAGCGATGCGAGGATGGCTTGTGGTATTTCTTTATGGCCGAAGCGATGCAGCCCTAGCGCGGTGTGGCAGCGGGTCATCAGGCTCGTTTCGCTGGCCCAATACTTCTTGGCTTGGCCGAGGAAATAGTCCACCGCTTTGCGATTTGCGGAGGAAATGGGTCGTTGCTTGAGGTAAAAACTGCGTCCGTAGAGATACATCGCGACGAAGGAATCAAAGTGATTGTCGTCACGATCTTGGGCTTTGATTTTGTTGTATCGTTTGAGAATCTGCGCATCTAGCCATTCGAGGGCACGCAGTGCATGTTCTTGCTTCACTTTGACACCGAGCTGTTGCAAGCGCCCTGTGCCAGTCACAAGGTAGAGGGTGATGTAGGAACTGCTGGGGCCGCCGGGAAACCATGGCCAGGCACCATCGGCATTTTGCATTTCGATGAGTCGATTCAGCGCACGATCCGACTCACTGCGCAGACGATTTTCATCGAAGAGAATGCCGACGTTGCGACGAGCTTCGGTTTCTTGATTCGCGTGTCGCAACCACGGGGTTTCGTCGATCATCAAGATCTTGAGTTCTTGGTTTTTTAACAACGGGCTTTCGGTGGTTTTAGGGGCGAGGCGCCATGCCTCGAAGACGCGACGTATTTTAGGATCAGATGCCGCGATGTGGCTGCCCACTTGATTGGCATACCATCGATTGAAGGTCTGCTCGGCACATTCATGCGGGTATTCCATGAGGTAGGGCAGGGCCATGACGGCATACCATGCGGGCTGGCTGACCATTTCCACGGTGACTGACTGATGGCGCAGAGTGTCTGAGGTGCTGCTTTCTAACAATTTTTTAAGTTCAAGCTCACGAGTGGAAATATCGCGAATGGGCAAGGTGATGGACTCGGTGACGAGTTGACGGCGCGATAGCACGGGGATCATGCCCTCTTCGCCATCGGCGAGCTTGTCGGTTGCGGCTGTGACTTTGAAATGGAGAAATCCACTGCCATCTGGCACCTTGATGCGCCAAGAAATGGTGCGCGATTCCTTGGCGGGAATATCGAAAGGCTGGTCGGCATTTTGCAAGGAAAGCTCGGCATCGCGCGAGGTGAGAGAAATGGCATCGGCAAAGCTGATACGAGCGGTGCCTTGCTGCGGTTGATCGGAGAGATTGGAGACCTTGGCGGTGAATTCGATTTCATCGCCCTCACGCAAGAAGCGCGGTGGATTGGGTTGGCACATCAAGTCCTTCGCGGTGATGGTTTGTCCTTGGAGCAGGCCAGAGCGCAAGGTGGCATCGTGGGCAAAGGCCATGAAATTCCAGGTCGTGAGAGCCTCAGGCATGGTGAAGCTGATGCGGACGATGCCTTTTTCATCCGTGGTCAGTTGCGGCTCGAAAAAGGCTGTTTCTTGAAGGTTTTTCCTCGTTGGTGGATCGACCGGAGGAGCTTCTGGTGCGGCGATTTTAGCGAGCCCGTCATCTCCTAGGCGATTCGGATTGTTTAAAATCGAATCGATGCTCTCCCGCGTGATAGCTGAAGATCCCGAGCGGTTCCCCCCAGTGATGGAATAATCTCCCACAACAAACTCGCCGGATACGGGGGATGCAGGTGTGATAGAGTATGCGGCTTGAGCTAAGAAGTTCGATCTACCCTTCCGCCTTACATCGCCAAAGCCACCGCCGCCACCACCTCCGCCGAAAGCACTGTTAGAGTGCCTTTGGTATCCTTGCTCTAAGGATAATTCTTCCTCCCACTCCCATTCTTGAGGAAGAAGGCCGGCAGTAGCTTGATTCCACAGCCCGAGATGGCTGTCGTAGGCGCGAAATTCTGCAACATCTGAACTTGCCTCATACCCAGCAAGACCGCCATCGCGGTAAAAATATCTGGAAAATCGATCGAGCCAAGAGTGCGACGAAAACGCAGCCAACGAAGCATCATACAGCGTTGCGACCATTTCGACTTGGTCTTTTTTTGCCCCATCGATGAGGATGGACCATGTTTCCTTCGCTCCTGGCTCCAACTTGCTACGCATGGTCTCGAACTTCATGCTCAGGTCGTGCTTGCTCCAGGGAACGTTGAGCGAAATGCTCTGGGAATATGCACGGTTTTGCTGGACAAAAAGCGTGTTGAGTTGGAAGCCACCGCGCAAGTCTTCCGTCACGGGGAAACGCAGGACTTCTTGGGTGTTAGAGCCTTTCGACCAACCTTGGCGGAGGATTTTTCCACGGTGGATGATTTCATGATACCAAAGACCTTGCTCGTAGCCCGTGCCCCAAACGGCGACGAGTTCTTCTCCAGGTTCTAAGATGTTTTTACGAACTTGGAAATGTTCCGGCACCTTGATGGGAAATGTTTCTTTCGCCAAATCAAGCACGCGCAAGGGCAACAATGCCGTGACCTTTGCGCCAGTGCTATCCACCGTTTCCAGCACGGCGCGATATTCTCCAGCGGCCAAGCGCACCGATGTCTGGGCTTTGCCTTCGGCGTTGGTGGCAAACTCATTGCGCTGCACTACTTCCCCAAGCTGCCAGCCGCGCGGATCGCTGGGATCGCTTGATTGCTCCTTGGCAAGGCGGCGTAGGTAAGGATTTTTGCCATTTTGAAGGGATTTGCGTAGAACTTTTTCCGGCTGAATGAGCCGATGAATGACGACCTGCCCCTTGCGTGCGACGGCTTTGCCATCGACGGTCAGTGTACGAATCGCGATGGCCACATCTTCATCGCTTTGCTGCCAATCCGACGCAGACATCGTTGCCTCGGTATCGACATAACCGGCACGAACGTAACGAGTATCCTCGCGGGTTTCGCCCGTGGTATCAGTGACACTGACCTCTACGGCGTAGGAAAAGATCGGAGAATCTTCGACTTTTCTACTAAGGTCTGGCTCGGCAAGAAACGAAACATCCACAGTACCATCCGCCTTGGTGATACCCTCGCCATGGGCAATTTGTTTGCTGCCGCCAGAGTTGTTCCACCAACACCACGACGGCCATTCGGTCGTGCGCGTGACCGACCATTTCACCTTTGCGCCATCGATGGCGGCGCCCGTGTAGGAAGTAGCGCGCGCGGTAACGGTGACGTTTTTGTTCAACTGTGGCGGAGTGAGCGCATCGCCGACTTTCACTTCAAATTTCGGGCGCTTGTATTCCTCGATGCTGATGGATTCGTAGTCTCTTTCCGAACGCAAGGAATATCGACCCAAGGCAAGATCCATGGGCGCGATGAAACTGCCACTGATCGAGCCAAATTCATTGGTGACCGCGGAAAATTCTGCAACTTTTTTACGATTCACATCAAACAACGTCACTTTGCCTTTATGATTCTTTGCGGCGCGGTAGTGATTTTTTTCTTCATCGAAACGAGCGTAAATCGCCTTAAAGCGAATGGTGTGCCCTGGGCGATAGAGGGAGCGGTCAGTGAAAAAGAAACAACGCAAGGTATCCTTGCTCTCGTCTGTATGGTAGTAATTCCAACTGGGCGAAGTAGCGATTTGATCCTTGCCGCTTGTGGCACGGATGGCGTGTTCGTCATTTTTATGTTTAGCAAGGGTGTATTTGCCCCGATTGTCGGTTTTGCCCTGACTGCTGATCTTCCATTTGCTGTTAGTGGGTCCCCAGCGTTCGACTTTCGCATTGACAACAGGCGTTCCATTCACTGCATTCACCACGAGTCCCTGCTCTGTCTTGCTGCGATCTTGAACGATCATCAAATCCGAACGCCAAACGATGCTGGTAAATGGCCGATTGCGAACCCGCGAAAAATCCTCGCGCGGACTGGCGATCAAGCAGTAGCAACCCATCGGCACATCCAAAGGAGCTATGAGGGTCTGCTCGCGCTCGAGGTAATCAGGTGTCGGCGGCAAATCCACGCTCCATGACTTGGCCGGGGATTTTTTCAGCAAGGCATCGTAGTCGTCGTCGTCCATGCTGCCTGTTCCTCCTGGCGACCAAGTTACAGGAACGAGGCGGAACCATAGCTTGTTGATATTCCGATAAGTCGCAGAAAATTCGGGCTGCGCGGCGTTCCACACGTTTTCGGTATGCAAATCTAACTCTTTTTCTTCAATCTGATCGATCCTAAGACGACATAACTCCGCGTAAATCGATTTTCGGTGAGCGGCAATGGCTGCTGTCGCAATGTCATGCGCTTCCTTGCTGCGGGCTGACCTGTGCAAGTGCGAGGCTAAAACCGAAGCAGCTAAGCACTCGATCGTTTGCCCCTTCGCCTCGGCAAGCAAGGCGCGAAGTTCCTTTTCCTCGCGAGCCTTGTCGATTTCCCCTGTGACAGAACGTGTCGCCCATGCACGACGTTTGATATCGATGTAAATCCTCGCCGGCAGCGAATCTTTGCGTAAATTCAGCCACTGTTGATAGAGTTCGATGGCACGAATTCCCCCAGAAAAGCTGGCAGGTTTTTGCGGTTTCCAAGCAAGAAAATCCGCCGTGCTGCCAAACGCAGGCGAATCTGGGAGAATGAAAAACGCATCCTCGGCTTCGACTTCAAACGAATCTTGTGCCTCGTAGAAAAGCAGCGCTTGATCAAGGAGGAAGTCATACATGGAAGGCATGACTTCTGCGGGCATGGTGCCTTTTTCTAACAAAATGGCGTAGTCTTCCAAGGAAACATCGCGCAGCATCTCCGCTTCCGCGAGGGACTTGGTGAAGCGTTCATCGATCTCGCGCATCATGCGCTTGGCATCCCATGTTTTGAAATCTGCCGATGTATCATCCGCCACCGCAGTGCGCTCCATGATGTCATAAGAATTTTCCGCAAAATACGACGCTAGCCAGATTGTTTGCATGGTGCGCATCACCGGCTTCATCTCTGCGGGACATGTCGCAAGTTCTTTTTCTAAAGCAGAAATCATCAGCGTGATATCGCCTTCCTCGACCTCAGACTCGAGCATGAAGATCATGCATCGCGCGCGAATCGCATCAGGCCAGGCTTTTTTCTCCCTGGCTTGCGTATCAATCGTACGAAGCACAGCCTCGGCGGATTTCGGTAAATCATCGTCGATGGCCTGCTGCACCTTTTGCCATTGTGAATCAAAAGGCGCTGCACCAAGGGATAATACGCCCAACAATAGGAGGAAAAACGTTCGCATATACGGAAATCTACGCAAGATACGACTCGTTGGAGAGAAAAATCTTAGAAAATTTTCCCATCCCCCAGTTCCAACCACCTCAATCAAAGAATGGCTCTTGCGCTACCTCCGTTCCTTGCTACGTTGCCCTCATTCATGAATCAAAAACGTTTTGCCATTCGCGCCTTGGTGATCATCGCCGTCATTTGGGCGGCCGTCTTTGCAGTTCGCAGTTGGGCTGCTCAGCGCAAGATCACTGCGGAGGCTCTCCAAAAAGCTGTGGAAAGCTCGCAATTTGCCGATTGGTCCACGCAGGCCGGATCCTCGACTGACGCAGAACGACGTGAACAACAGATCCGCAAAATCGCCGATATCACCAATCGCCTCGACTTCCGCGAACGAGAAAAGAATCGCGAAAATCGCACCTTGGAAGGATTGTTTCGCAATTTATCAGCCGAGGAGCGGAATTTATTTATCGAACTCACCGTCGCCGAAAGCATGAGTCAATTCATGATCGCGCTCGATAAAATGTCGCCCAAAGAACGCAAAAGTTTCGTCAAACGCGGCTTGGAAGAAATCGCCGAGGGACGCACCGAAGAAGACCTCAAGCGCACCAAAGAGCTCGGTGCCGATGTCATGGAAAAAGTCACCACCGAAGGCATGAAGGCCTATTTCCAAAAAGCCAGCACCGACACGAAAATGGATCTCGCGCCGCTGATGGAAGCCATGAACGACATCATGCAAGGCATGCGCGGTCAAAAATTCGGCCCTCCTCAATGAACACGCGCTATCCTCATCGCCTCACGGGGTTCACGCTGATGGAGGTCTTGATCACGATCGCCATCGTCGTCGCGCTCGCAGCGCTGGTGATTCCCGTCGGCAACACGATGTTACGAAATTCACGCAAAGCCGCTTGTCTTAGCAATCTCCGCCAAATCGGCACGGGACTGGAATCCTACCTCCAAGATCATCAAAACATCATGCCCGAACTCGCTGTTGGGCGATCAAGCATCCAAGAGGATGTGCCCGTGTTGGACAATACCTTACAGGCTTACCTTAGCTCGCCCGATGTCTTTCGCTGTCCCGAAGACGATAAGGAATTCAAAAAATCTGGATCGAGCTATTTGTGGAATTCTACGCAAAATGGTCGCCCAAAAATGAATCTCGCTTTCTTTGGCTCAACCGATTCCTCGCAAATTCCTCTTGTCACTGACAAGGAAGCATGGCACGGCGAGCAAAATGGTGCTAACATCCTCTACGCCGACTACTCCGCTTCTGGCGAATTCAAATTCCGAACCTCGCGCTAATATCGAACCATGCTGGAAATATCCAACCTCTCGAAATCCTTCGGCGGCTCCCCTGCCCTACGCGACATTTCTTTTTCCGTAAAAAAAGCCTCCATCCACGGTTTGCTCGGTCACAACGGCGCTGGCAAAAGCACCACCATGGGCATCATCCTCGGCATGGTTTCTGCCGATCAGGGCGAAGTGAATATCGATGGCATCTCCGTCATCCGTCAACGCTCGAAGGCGCTGCAAAAAGTCGGCGCCATCTTCGAATCCCCCGCCTTCTACGATTATCTCAGTGGTTGGGAAAACCTTCGCCTGCTGGTCAATTACTCGGGGAAATTCGATGCTGCCGCCGCCCGCGATGTCGTCGAACAAGTCGATCTCACCTCCCGAATTCACAGCAAAGTCCGCACCTACAGCCATGGCATGCGCCAACGCCTTGCCCTCGCTCAAGCATTGCTTCCTCAGCCCCAGCTTTTGCTCCTCGATGAACCCACCGACGGACTCGACCCCGAGGGCATTCGCTGGTTTCGCGACTTCATCTTACGTCTGCGCGATGAACAGGGCATGACGGTCTTATTCAACTCTCATTTGCTCGCCGAAGTGGAACAAATGTGTGACCACATCACCATCATCAAAGGCGGCACCATGGTTCACGATGGCACCATTGTTTCCCTGCAAGATGAAGGCATACGTTACACCATCGATGCCGAACCACTTGAAAACGTCGAACCTCTGATCCGTGCCTTCGATGGCATCATGGAATCATCTAAGCTCATCAAATTGCCTGATAGCTGTGACCCGTCAGAAGTCCTTCGAGCCTTGATTCTTGCCGACATCCGCGTCAAGGCCTTCACTCCGTATCGTCGTTCGTTAGAGGATGTTTACATGGAACTTAAATCGACAAACTCATGAACGAAAGCTGGAAGTCCTGGGTAGAAAATGCCCTGCAAACCGGTCAGCAAGGATGGAAGTCCATGCAAGGTCACATTTCCGATGTCACATCGAAAATCGGCGGGCTGACGAGCAAATTTTCGCTCGTAGGTCTCTTCCACAGCGGCGATGAGGACAAGGAAATCATTCACTATTTCCTCATCCCCACCGCATCGCAGGAAGCACCGAGCACGCTCTACGTCATTCATAGTTTCCCACAAGGCGCGAGCCATCCGGTGGATTTAAAAAAACATCGCATCTTTCACCTTCCGGATGCCACCGCCATGGAACGCATGCGCCAGATGGTGCTGCAATCGATCACCGCATCGAAGGTGGCGAACCATCTGCCCCACTCATCCACCGAAGCCGCGCTGATCGAGCTAGGCGAAACCATCGATGAAAACGGCACGGCCCTCAGCGGCGGCATCATGCTCATCGGCGGTGCCCTCATATTGGTCAACCCCGTCGCCGGAGCTGCGATGATCGCTGGTTCGCTGGTGCCGCAACTCGGCTCATGGATTTCCCGCAAGACTCTTCATGGCATTGCTGGCTCATTGGCTGGCAAACGGCGGAAAAAAGAAGAAAAAATCGCCGAAAAATCCAGCCAACGCGAAATGCGGCGGTCCACTTGCGAGACCTACATCAACCCGATTTTACAACATCTCGCTATCGTCGCCTCGCCCGCCGCGCCGTCGATCAATGCTCCCGATTTCCCCCTTCCCCATCATTTCACCAATCTTTCTTGGTACGCGCTCACCTTAGATGCCGTCTGCCAAAGCCAGTCTGATAAGCCAAAAGCCTCTGCGCAACCTTCCGCTCTGCAAGCCTCTATCGCCGAAGCCGAAGAACTGCGACGCGCCTGGCGCAACATCCATCCACAACCCTGATGAACGCTCTTGCTCAACTCCGCGGTGAACTCCGCAAACTCTTCGCCCGCCCCCGCACCTGGATCGGCTACGGCGCTTTCTTGCTGATGGAGATCATCATTTTGGTGGTCTATAAGCTCGATAAATCAAAAAATTTGCTACGCACCAACTTGGAGCGTAATGATCTGAACTTCGAGGTGTTCTACAGCTCTCTGACCATCACCTTCACCATCATGGTGTTTAGTATGTTTTTGTTAGGCTCGATCTATTTCGCTCTTGTCGCTGGTGACATCGTTGCGAAGGAAAACGAAGACGGCAACCTGCGATTGATTTTCGCTCGCCCGATCAGTCGTCTGCAACTACTCTTGGTCAAATACGCTGCCGTCATTCTTTATACCGTGAGCTTTGTTTTTTTCGTCGGTATCACCGGCTATCTGATGGCGATCCTCGCCGTTGGCAGGGACGGTGGATTATTCATCATGGAGCCAAAGATGAAAATTTTCGCCGCCTATTCCCAGTGGAATGAAGGTGCCGCGCGCCTCGCCCTTGGAGCCCTCGGGGTGGGCATCAGCATGGTGACCATCTCGTCGATCGCCTTTATGTTTTCTTGCTTCCGCATGAAACCAGCCGCCGCTACGATCATCACCTTGAGCATCTTGTTTGTGGACATGATTCTGCAAAACTTCCCCTTCTTCCGCCCTTACGAAGAATACTTCATCACTTGGCGCATGAGCGCATGGTTGTTTCTCATGGAATATAAGATCGACTGGCCAAAGGTGCTGGAATCTTTTGCCTTCCTCGGCGGAGTCAATGCCACAGTCTTCGTCATCGGCTGGCTAGCCTTCCAGACCCGCGATTTTAAGACTTAACACCCTGAATTGCCACCATCACACTGGCGTGCCGTAAAGCGTGAAACCCGATTGGTGATCGATGCGCAAGTCCATGATGCGGCCGCGATATTCCTCGCGCTCTCCCTCAAACACGACGATGCGATTTTGCGAGGTGCGTCCCGATAAACGGGTGTCGTTGTATCGCGACAGACCTTCGCAGAGGATCGTTTGCACCGTGCCCACACAGGCTTGGTTCTGCGCGATGGCGATGCTGTTGACCACTTCTAACAGACGCTGGTTGCGCTCTTCTTTGATGCTTTCGTCAATCTGCCCCTCCATTTCCGCCGCGGGGGTGTTGCGGCGTTTGGAATAGCGAAAGACAAAGGCGTTAGAAAATCCCACTTCTTGCACGGTGGCTATGGATGCTTGGAAATCTTCTTCGGTTTCGCTAGGAAAGCCGACGATGATGTCGGTGGTGATCGCCAAATCAGGGCGCGCGGCTTTCATTTTACGGCAGATTTCCATGAACTTCTCATGCTTGTAGGGACGGCGCATCAATTTCAAAATGCGATCCGAGCCACTCTGCATGGGAAAATGGATGTGCGAGCACAGCTTCGGCAATTCGGCAAAAGCAGCGACGAGGTCATCGCGATAGCCAATGGGATGCGGTGAAATAAAACGAATGCGCTCGATGCCATCCACCTCATGCACCGCTTCCAAAAGCTGCACAAAGGGCGACTTGCCATCTACGTGTGGAAATTCCGTGCGACCATACAAATTGACGATTTGCCCCAGCAAGTTGACCTCGCGCACACCTTTGTCGGCAAGACGTTTCACTTCCTCGACAATGTGGGGAATCGGACGACTGCGCTCGCGTCCACGAGTATCTGGCACGATGCAAAACGAGCAGCGCATGTTGCAGCCCTGCATGATGGAAACGAAGGCGCTGACCTGCTTTTCTTTCGTGAGGTGATCGCGAATGGTGTTTTGCGAGCCAGCTTCTTCTTCAATGTCGCAAACATTTTCGCCATACATCGCGAGGGACGGGTCATCCATGCGCCGCTCCATGCGCTGCTTGAGAATGCCGTCCACGTAATCGAATACTTTATGATATTTCTGCGTGCCGATCACCAAGTCCAGGTGGGGAATGGAGGCAAACAACTCAGATCCACGCGACTGCGCCATGCAGCCCATGAAGCCATAGACCACGTGAGGTTTGGTGCGCCGATGCTCGCCCATGTTGCGCATTTTGCCGATGGCTTTTTGCTCGGCTTGATCGCGCACGGAGCAGGTATTGACCAATATGGCATCCGCATCGCTCTCCTCTGTGGTCAGAGTATAGCCCCCCTCGGTGAACATCCGCGCCACCTGCTCGGTATCGCGCTCATTCATCTGGCAGCCGTATGTTTTGAAAAATACTTTGGGCATAAAGGATTGCCCCCGCACCATGAAAAGGCTTCTCCCTGCTGTCAAGTGAAGAACTTTTCCGCCATCAGCGCTTTGGATTGTCTTTTCCATGAAAAAAATGCAAATATTCCTCACTCCCACCAAGAATCTCCTTGCCAAGATCAGGGTCTCTGCTTATCACGTTGTCATGACCACTTCTCGTTATTGGATCACCATTTTCCTAGCAGGTTTTTTGCAAAATCTTTCGGCACAAGAGCAAGCCCCAGAACCCGCTGCGCAGGCTCCCGTGAAGAGCGATGAAACCGTGAGGTCTCCGAATCAAATTGCATTTACCAACCTCCCTGAAGAGAAGCGCGAAACGTTCTTCAAGCACCGCCGAGAAGCCTATCGCCTTTTTAACGACAAACGCATCGTTGAAGCCCATGAGGAAATCCTCAGCTCAATGAAAGTTTTCGGCGATGACCCAGAAACGCTGAACCTTCTTGGCAGTTGTTACGTGGAGTTTCGCGACTTTCCCAAGGCGAAACTTTACTATGATCAAGCAATCAAGCTGGCTCCTGATGTGACCTCGATCCTCTTCAATATTTTGGAGATGGAATTCGTAACCAGAAATTGGCAAAAATGCCTCGATCAAGCGAAATACCTACTCACCAAGCTTCCCGCAGAAGAAGTCGCCACACGTCGGCTTGCCGAGTTCAAAATGTTGCTTTGCTACCAAGCACTTGGCAACGATGCCGAGGCCGAAAAGCTCGCGAATTTATACGATCCTCTCAAAGAAGACACCCCTTTTTACTACATAGCACAAGCAGCTCTCTGCTATAAGAAAAAAGATACGGTTGCCGCTGAAGAATGGAATACAAGAGCCATGCGTGTTTTCAATAATCCGGGCATTATCGCACCTTGGCAGGATACTCTGATTGAATATGGCTACATCAAGAGCTTCTATGGTGGTGAGCAAACCGAAACGAAATAAAGCGTCTTTTTTCGTTAGTGTTATTCTCGCAATTCATGCGAGTGGGCAGAAGACATCGACGGCATCAAAGCCTATGCTAGAGATTTTCTAGCCTATATGCTTTCGAAATGATTGTCATCCCCACATCTTCTTCGTAATCTCCCGCGCGCCATGTTGACCCTGTTGAAAATACGCAACCTTGCTCTCGTCGATGAACTCACTTGGGAACTCGATCGCGGATTAATCGGAGTCACCGGCGAAACAGGTGCGGGAAAATCTGTCATCGTTGGCGCGTTAAAGCTGGTTCTCGGCGAGCGCGCGGAAAAATCACTCATCCGCACAGGAGAAGACCATTGCTCGGTAGAAGCTGTGTTTCAACTCACGACCGCCGAGGAAATCTCACATATTTTGCAGGCCAATGGCTTCGAATTCGATGCTGCTGATGATCTCATCATTCGTCGAGTGATCGGTTCGACTACCAACCGACAATTCATCAATGACTCGCCCGTAACCTTAGGGTTGCTGAAAAAAATCGGCGAGCACCTCGTCGATCTCCACGGCCCCCACGACCACCAATCGCTTCTTTCCACAGAACGGCAAATGGCGATGCTTGATGCCTACGCCGGGGCGGATGATTCTGTTGCGAGCTATCGTGCACTGTGGCATGAATGGCGCACCGCACTGACCGATTGGCAGGAGTTACGGGATGCTGATGCCATTTCCACCCGCGAGCTGGATCTATTGCGCCATCAAGTCGAAGAAATCAATGCGGCTCATTTTCAAGCAGACGAAGAAGCGGAACTGATGAACCGCTACCGCAGAGCTAGCAGTTCTGCACGCCTCGTCGAAAACACTTCCGCAGCCATCGCGTTGTTGAGTGATGACGAAAATGGCATTCTTCATCAAATCACCGACCTCCAACGCCTGATTCGCGACCTAGAAAAGCTTGACCCCTCGACGTCCGACCGCTGCAAAGGCCTTGCAACGGCTTCTGTCGAGCTACAAGATCTCGAAGCAACTCTTGCTGACTATCTCGATGAATTGGACACCAACCCGGAAGAGTCCGCCGCGCTTGAAGACCGCGTCAATTTGCTCGAATCTCTGAAACGCAAATACGGCGGCAGCATTGCCAGCATTCTTGAAACCCGCGACGAAGCAGCGGCTCGCCTCGACACGATGGAGAATCGAAGCGAAAAACTCGCAACCCTCGAAGCTCGCGTGACCCATAAACGCCGCGAACTCGATGCCGCCGCAGCGAAGTTAAGCAGCATTCGCAGAAAGTCCGCGCCACATCTGGCAAAAGAAATCGCCACGCAGCTCAAAGATCTCGGTTTCAAACAAAGCGCTTTTGAAATCTCCCTCATCCCGCTCAGCGACCCCAGCTCTCAAGGCATAGAATCTGCCGATTTCCTCTTCGGCCCTAACCCTGGCGAGCCTCTCCACCCGCTGCGCAACATTGCATCCAGCGGGGAAATCAGCCGCGTGATGCTCGCTGTAAAAAGTGCCCTCGCCGATCAAGATGCTACACCGCTGATGGTGTTTGACGAAATCGATGCCAATGTTGGTGGAGAAGTCGCCAAAGCCGTAGGCCGCAAAATGGCTGTCTTAGGTGCACGGCACCAAGTCATCGCCATCACCCATTTCCCGCAAGTTGCTGCCACTGCCGCGAAGCATTTCGTTGTTCAAAAAGAAGTCTCTCAAGGCCGCACTCGTTCGCGCCTGTTTCCCGTCATCGGCGAGGCACGTATCGAAGAATTAGTGCGCATGCTCGGCGGAGGCGGCGAGTCGGCCCGTGCCATGGCACGTAGCCTACTCGACGGATAGCAGGTCTCCACTTGCTGAACGCGACAACGTGAAACCGAGAGTAGGTTCTCTCTTTGCGACGCTATCGAGAATATCTGCGGCAGGACTTCGGATTTCGGGTTTAACGGATCAAGGCACTGCCGTCTGCTCTAACGCAGCACGGATCAGCAACATCGGATCGGAGCCATCTTCGGGCATGAGTCGATGACGCATCACCGCTGCGAAGAGTTGCTGAACGTGATCGGGATGAACCTCGCTAGCATCCTCTAGCCAAGCACGTGCCTTGGCTGCTTTCATCAAATGCAACAAGGAGCGTACGGATACACTGCCCTCCCCTCCTCCAAGACGACGCAGCGCATCGCCGAGCGTCGCCATGTATTCTGCAACTGCTGCATGCAAAAAGACGGCATCGACCTTTTTCTGTAAAGCAAGGATTTCTTGGGTTTCTAACAACGGGTTCCCTGCAACAAGGATCTTGCCCTCGGCATGATCTAACAAAAGCTGGGCCTGAATCGCCGGTGACGGCATTTCCATACGAAAAGAGAGCAAAAATCGATCCAACTGCGGCTCCGGCAAGGGAAATGTTCCCGTGCTGTGCATGTCATTTTGTGTGGCAATCACCAAAAACGGCTCTGGCAACGGATGAGTCACGCCATCTAAGGTCACTTGATTCTCGCTCATGCATTCGAGAAGTGCCGACTGCACCCGCGGCGAGGTTCGATTGATCTCATCCGCTAGTACGCAATTTGCAAAGATCGGCCCTGGAATGAAATGAAAATCCCCATGGTTCATGCGATACAAGGAATAACCCAAAAGATCCGACGGCAGCAAATCCGGAGTAAATTGCACGCGCTTGAAAACCCCATGGATGGAGCGAGCTAGCGTGGCCGCCAAAGATGTTTTACCAATACCCGGAGGGCCTTCTACCAGCACATGCCCGCGCGCAAGCAAAGCTGTGATCAATAACTCAGCAGCATCATCTGAACCAAGAACAGTGGTGCGCAGGCGTTGGCGTAACAATTCCAATGACATAGGACACCGCTAACTAGCCGCAAAACCTACGAAATGGCAAGAACTGCTTGCACGGAAAACGATGAGCAAAATGGATTGACAAAAAAATCAGCTTCGATTGAATCAATAGCAATGAAACTAAATCATTTTCATTGTTTCATAAAAGCTCTCGGCTTTGCCATCCTCTGGCAAGTGATGGTCGCCCAAGGGTTTTCGCAAGCACCAGCTTACTATTTACCTTCGAGCGCATCCTTTGTACGCGGTGTGATTGCGGTGGAGAACTCCGCTCTTACGCAGCCGGCTTGGCAAGCGTTTGCGGATCGGAACTCGGTCATATTAGCAGTGGCAGGAGCGAATCCGCAAAGTTCCTTGGCCAGTCTGGCCACAGCAACAGGCCGGACGGAGATCAATGTAGCTCCTTACGTGCCCTATGGTCTATCCGCTGGAGGACGTAGCGCGATTCAAACGTCGGTGACGAACCCCACCCGTTGCCTTGCCGTGATCTCACACCATCCAGGCCGCATGTTCATGACGGGAAATGATGGCTTTAACTTCAACCGCCTCGATGGAACAGTGGCCGCCAACACTTTGTTTTCATTCGCTCCTGCCTTTCCTGTGCCTGCCATCTTTCTAGCAGCAGAACGCGACAACTTGAGTGGCTTCGTCCTACCGACGGAGAATTTTGAAATTGGACGCCGCATCGGCGATGCTCCTTGGTGTCTCATCACCGAGCCAAATGTACAGCACACTGGCACCGCGATGCCTGCCACACTGGTAACACTGATTTTGGAAGGCATGATCACCCGTCGTCTGCCAGTAGCAAACTGGCCAGCCAATCAAGCACCTGTGCTACGCACCTTGGACCTAACCACAGGTTGGTTGGCGGACGTTGTGACGAAGGTGATTGCTCCCTACAACAGCTTTTCAGGCGACCGCACCCGAGCTGCCTGGTTACCTAACCAAGCCTGTGCCGAAGCGTGGGCTGCCTTCGTGATAGCTCACCCATTTCGCCGCCCTACTCAAACCGTTGCATTGCCAAGCACGGTATCGAACCTACAAATCTTCGACCCTGCAACCAATGTCATCCATCCCTCGGATCAGGCGGGAGGTACGAGCGGGGAAGCAGCGTGGAAAGTTTGTGCCAATCTAAAAATTGCAGATCTTTGTTATGTCGCCGCACATGGATCGGCGATTTATAGCGTGCCAAATATCGTGGCCGGTGCCGATTGGATCCGCCCTCGCGAGGATGCAACAGCCTTCACGGGTGCCACTTTGCTCAGCTTCACGCTGACAAAAGATGCCGACGTTTACATCGCCCACGACAATGGCATCGTGAACAAGCCTTCCTGGCTAGCGGGTTGGACCGACACGGGGCAGAATCTAACGCTTGGCACCGGCACGAATCTTTTTACTAACCCCTTTGCCATGCGCTTGTTCAAAAAGAGCTTCAGCACCGGTCAGAGCGTGGTTTTGGGCGCCAATGGTGCCACCTCTGCAACACGGATGTATCTGACACTCATCCAACCCACCGCCGCTAGTCCAAGCAACGAAGTATCCGTTGTTGTTTCCGATGCTAACGCATCCGAGGCAGGCCTTGATCCGGGTGCTTTCACCGTGACTCGTGGCAGTGTGACTGCTGGAACCGTTTCCATTAACTATATCCTCAGCGGTAGTGCCACAAGCGATGGCGACTATGCCATGCTCAGCGGCAGCGTGACGATTCTGGAGGGCCAAAGCTCGGCTAGCATTGCCATCACACCGATACAAGACACCTTGGTGGAAGGAGATGAAATCGTGACCCTTACGCTATTAGCGGGCGCTGGTTACAGTCTCCGCACACCGAGCGTTGGCAGCGTTACCATCGCGGATGATGATGGTGAGACAAAACCCCTGGTGAGCCTGAGTTTATCGCCGACAAGTGCTACGGAAGGAAATGCGACACCTGTGAACGTCACGCTCACTCGGACTGGTTCTATCGCACTGCCATTGAACGTCACATTATCACTCACTGGGGATGCCGGTATGGGGGCAGACTATTCAACTTTTTCCTTAAACCAAACCATTCCCGCTGGTTCTCTAACACATAACTTCATCGTCTCGGTGATCGACGATACGGATTGGGAACCCACGGAAACGATGACCCTAACAGTTCTCTCCACCACTACATACGATGCCGAGCTTCAAGCGAGCGGCACTTTGATGATCATCGACAATGAGCCTCTTCCACCTACATCGACGGTATCGGTGACGGCTTCCCCATCTCAGGCTCCAGAAACGGGATCCACGGTGGGAGTCTTCACATTGACCCGCACAGGCAGCACGATCTCACCATTGATCGTCAATCTCGCGATCAGTGGCACAGCTACGAGTGGTGATGACTATATACCACTGCCACTCACCGTGACATTTGCCGCTGGTCAAAGCACAGCCACACTATCTTGCACTCCTCTGGACGATCTCATCGCTTCGGAAGGCAGCGAAAGCGTGATCCTTAGCATCGGAACGGGAGTTGGATACAGTGCAGGCAATCCATCGAATGCCACTTTTCTCATCTCAGATAATGAAAACAACTTGCGCTCGATTTTGGCAGGTGTCACCTATGCAACGATGACCTCAGGAGATCTCAAGCTCGATCTATATTTACCTCGAAATGTCAGTGGCCCCACACCCTGCGTGATCAGCATTCATGGGGGCGGTTGGCAAAACGGCACCCGCAGTCCCAATGGTGCTGCCAGCGATTTCAACACTCTGGGCATTGCCGTTGCTGCGATTAGTTACAGGCTCAGCGGTGTGGCACCATGGCCCGCACAACTGCATGATGTAAAAGCCTCCATCCGCTGGTTGCGTGCGAATGCCACCACTTATAATCTGGACCCCAACCGTTTCGGCACATGGGGTATTTCGGCAGGAGCACATATCTCTTGCATGGCTGCAACTACGGGAGGTAGCGCGAACATCATCGTCGGCAGCACACACACTGATTTGGAAGGAAACACGGGAGCGCATTGGAATCAGAGTGATGCGATCCAAGCGGCTGCGTCTTGGTTTGCCCCGACGGATTTGCTGCGCATGGACAATGCTCCAGGGCAAGACAGTCACAATGGTATCAACTCGCCTGAAGGAAACCTCATAGGATCTGCAATCCAAACGCTGCCCGAACGGAGTGCTAGTGCGAGCCCACTGGTGCATGTCTCAAGGGATTGTCCACCCATGCTGGTGATGCATGGCAGCATGGACACCACCGTGCCTTTCATTCAGGGAGTACAGTTTCATGACCGTCTGCTACGGGAAGGAAATTCCGTTAACTTTTTTCCCGTTATCGGCCAAGGGCATGGCTTCAGCAATACCGAGATCAATGACATGGCACGGTGGTTTCAAAGCCGCTTTGGCAATGGACCTGTCAATCAAGCACCGATTGCTGCCCTCGCTAGCAGCGCCATCAGTGGCATAGCGCCACTTACCATTCAACTGGATGCCTCGGCCAGCTCGGATCTCGATGGCAGCATTGTGTCGTATGCTTGGAGTTTTGGTAACAACGAAGCTGCCAGCGGAGTCAATACAAGTCACACCTACAACCTCCCCGGAACCTATCGCGTCACCCTAGCGGTGATCGATGATGACCGAGCCATCGCTAACGCGACCACACTCGTCACCGTGATGCCTCAAGCTAGCACGAATGCAAGCCCGACAGTATCCATCACTTCGCCTGTGAATGGTTTCATCCATCTGGCTCCTGCTGCTCTGCACTTGCAAGCTAGTACCAGCGCGAAAAATGGCGCGACAATCTCCGTTGTTGAATTTTATATGAATGGACAATTGATTGGCAGTGATAACTTTTCACCCTATGGATTGAGTGTTGGCGGAGTATCTGCTGGCGAGCATACGTTTCAGGCGAGGGCCATCGATAGCACGGGAGCGCAATCTCTTAGCTCTCCTGTCATCGTTGATGTCAAAAGCAGAAATCCAACGGCCATGATCGTCGAGGACGGCGGCCAGACTTTTCTCACCCTGTCCCATCATTTCCATCCGATGATTACGAACAGATTCAGCACTCTGCAAAGTTCCCATAACCTCTTCGACTGGCTACCAGTGGCACCTATCACGACGACAAACCATTTCGGTATCGTCCACCAAGCTTCGTTACGCGACCCATTGCCAATCCACGTGCCATCGCGGAGATTCCTTCGACTTTCTACACAACGCCCGCCTCCATAAAATGTAGCGCTATCTTTCTAGATAACGCGTTTTCTATGTAGCAAAGTTTTCCAAGTTTCTATGCTAATCAAACCCAGAGACGTAGATCTTTTTTGGCTAATGCTGCAGCCATGAGATCGGGAAACCGATTGGGAGTGCAGGCAAAAACAGGAATGTCCATTGCCGCAAAGCTTGCTGCGTTGGAGCGATCATACCACGGCTTGCCTTCATCACTTAGCGCGAGAAGACAAATCAGTTGCACCCCGGATTCTTTGATGTGTGCGGCGGTCTTCAGCATTCCTGCCACACTACCTCCTTCGCACAAATCGGAAACGAGAACCATCACCGTATCCGTTGGTCGAGTGATTCGCGTTTCGCAATACACCAAAGCCTTGTGAATGTCCGTGCCTCCACCCAGTTGACTGCCGAATAAAATATCCACTGGATCGTTCAATTCATCTGTTAGATCGACAACTGCTGTATCAAAGAGAACAAAACGCGTAGAAAGAGCAGGCATGGAGGCCATCACCGCGCCAAAGATCGAGGAATAGACCACAGATGCTGCCATGGAGCCACTTTGGTCGATGCAAAGGATCAAATCACGCAACGAACTGCGACGTCGGCCATAGCCGATCAAGGTTTCTGGCACAATGGTTCGATGCTCGGGAAGATAATTTTTCAAATTCTCCCGTATCGTGCGATTCCAGTCGATTTCTGTTAGTCTGGGACGACGGTTGCGAATGCTTCGAGAAAGTGCGCCTTGTACAGCTTGACGGGTTGGCTGCTCCAGTTTTCTCAAAAGTTGATCCACCAATTTACGAACAACTGTCCTAGCCGATTCGCGTGTTTTTTCAGGAATCATTCGGTTCAACGATAGCAAAGTGCTGACAAGATGAATATCAGGCTCCGCTTGCTGGAGAAATTCCGGCTCTAACAGAAGTTGTTTTAAGTCAAGGCGCTCGATTGCATCCTTTTGCATCACTTGCACCACCTCGGTGGGAAAATAACGGCGAATATCTCCGAGCCAGCGAGAAACGTTAGGCTTGGATCCACCAAGCCCGCCGCGCATGCTACTGCCATCGTAGAGGTTTTCTAAAGTGGAATCCATGCGCGAATCATCAGTTGAAAGCTCGACCACAAGTCCAGCTTCCGCAGCAGGCTCCGAGCCTAGCAGCAATCTCCAACGGCGAAGACGTTCTGATTCATTCATACAGGTTGGGGTAAATCTAACAATTTCGCCACGGCTGCGATGGCAGGCATGGCACGCGACATATCAAGATCAATGACAGCGGCGGCCGCAGGAGCAGAGCCTGTGGCTTGCATCACAGATGAAGCGATACGCGCTCGCTCTGGTGATGAAAAACGACAAAACGTTCTGCGCAGCAACGGTAAGGTGTTTTGAAAAGTCTCAGGAGTGAGAGAGGAAAGCCAAGAATCGACAAGGTCTAACAAATTTTTATCATGAACCAATAGACTACCGCCCCCTTGCAAAAAACCTTCAAGCCAAGCTGCCGCGCTAGGAGATGGCATACCCGAGGAAAGGGCAAAGGCGAGACGTTGTGCGACTTGCTCATTCTCAAGCTGCATCGCATCGCGCAACAAGCGAACAGATAATCCACCAACTTTCGGGTGGGTGCCTTCCCAGTATGCCATTTTTCGGAGAGTTGCATAAAATTCAGCGTCGAGCGAAGCATTCTCCAACATGGTCAGCGCTGCGGCATAATTGCCGACAAGCTCGCAAAGTCGATCTCCAGCGTCATCAGCGATGCCACTTGCAGCTGCTGGCAGTCCAACGTGAATGCGCGAAGCAAAACGATCAAACAAGCTGCCAACAGCCATTGCATCCGTGGAACGGACATCGCCATAGCGAGCGATTCTTGCCAAGGCGGGGATTGCCTGAAGCAATTCAAACACATCGTGCGAGATGGCACCCGCAGCATCCAAGCGCAGTAGCAGCTGTTCCACCGCGGTTGGCAAGGCCGCTAGCAAAGCGAGATCCAGACCGGCAGTTATCGCAGCTAATCCGACTTCACCCGCAGTGGATTTGACAAGTTTTTTCGTTGCTGCTGTTTCCACAGTATTGCCAAACGCTGCCGCATCAATGATAGCTACCGCGATTTGCGGTTTCCATTGCAGGCTCCAGCTTTCTTTGAATGTTCCCTTGCTCCGTGCCTCTTTCTTCGTTGCCCAATGCACGTCCATCGCAAGAAGCCGATGCAGAAAAATGCTACGTCCCCTCCCCCCTTCCTCACGCAAATCGAGTTCCAGCGGAGTCACGGATGCAGCGGGTTTTAAACGATGTTTGCGTTGGTTGGCTTCGAAGTCTTGCTGCAGAGGCAGCGATGGCAAACCTTCAGGAATTTCACCCAAACGCTGTCCTACTAACAGTTTATCGCGAAGAAAATGTAGCGGCAGGGCATCTCCTTGACAAAAGACGGCTTGGGCGGCTTCCAGCGTTTCGTCAAGTCCCGGCAAAGGCCTTCCACGCATGCCAGCAAGAGAGTTCGATAATCGAACCGCTTCAATGACCGATGCTGGCGATGCGGCTAAACCTTCCTTACGCAAGACACGTGCTGTTCGCGTAAGCCATGAGGAGACAGGATCGGCTTCGTTACGCCAAAGGTGTCGATACCATCCCGGAGATCGAATGCCCGCGCCATAGCCGCTAGCGATGGTGAGCCGTTCGTCGGTCCACGGAATCCATGTGGCGGCGACCTTGTGTTTGTCGAGTCCTTTGAGCAATGCATTGTCATTAGATGCCTTGAAATCCCCCTGAATGACAGGAGCGTGCCAAGCGCCACAAACGACGGCGATATTTTGAAATCCATCCTTTTCCGCAGTTCGTAGGCATTTCCTCATCCATGCTTCACGGAGAAGAGTTTCGCGGGATTCTGTTAGATGAAGTTCTGCTCTCAATGTGGTAACTGCCTCAAGGATCGCTACGAAAAAATCTTTCGGGTCGCGTCGTTCCTCGACGCGATCATTCCACCATCGCTCGCCATCGCTGTAGCCATCAGCTTTGGCAAACCACTCAAACGCATCGGGACGCGGCGGCGATTCATCGTCTTCTTCCCGCAATGCAAACATGTGCGCCGACGGCAGGTCGAAGCAGCGGATCGGCACCTTGTTTCCTATGGCCCATCGAATCGCATTCCATTCAGGAGAAAATTCTGCAAACGGATAAAACGCAGATTTTTCTGGCATGTCTGTTCGATGAATCAAAAGCGCCACCGGAGGTTTCATGGCATCATTTCCCGCATGCTCTAACAACGGTTCGAACTCGGCAGGCATTTCGATCAACACGAGATCAGGAGACAACTCCGCAAGCGCCGACAATAAGCTGCGTGCGCAGCCCGGGCCATGGTGACGAATGCCGAAGAGAGTGGTCATTCCTTGGTGAAAATGATGGCTTTAAGGTCGCTCAATGTTTCGGAAAAAACCACGGCAGTGATTTGATCAAAGCGTAGGACGCGGGGATCGTCGGGGGCGGGTTCGTCGTAGATGTAGCTACCGCGCTCGACGGATCCTGCGGTGGCGAAGTAGGCAGAATCCAGTTCGATTTCATCCATCGGATCAATACCAATCCAGAAGTTGTCTGTGGGGAGGACGACTTCGATCCCTGCGCCGGGGTAGAGTTTGTAGTAGCTGGAAATTCCGCCGGCATCGATGACAGAACCGCGAGTCCAACCGCGTTTCTCGGCGCGCGAACGAAAGGTGCCAGCACTGATTTTTTTCCCATGAGTGAGGGAAATCGAGCGGCGGTTGCCGTGGAGTGGATCCATGATTTCCACCCCGCGTTCTATCTGTGGAATGGGCTGCTTCACTTTCATCCGCGCAAGATGGCTGCGCCATGAATCGAGGCTTTCCGCAGTCAGTTCTAACGGATGAATCATGCCGATGGCGGTGTCGGTTTCAGGAAGTTCTTCGACTGAGCCTGAGGCATCGGCGAGAATGCCGTTCGCATAGCGGCGAAAAGTGCGCAATAACACGCCATGCTGATCGTAAATACCCCATACCAAGCCGCTGGCGAACGAACGCAGAAGCGGATGATTTTCAAAAAGCTCCTTCCATCGCGAAACTGACCAACGTCGTTGACGCACGAGGGTCATGTCTAACCGTGCGGTTTGTCCTTTCACCGCTTCGCGCAGGAGTTTTGTTAGGGTTTTGACTTCGGTTTTGATCGAGTCAGGAGCACTAGCGGGCAGACCTTTCCACGTCTTGTCCGTTGTTGGATCGAACCACGTGAGTTTGAAATCCGCACCCAGTTCCGCGCTCGCTCCCCCGCCATCCCAATCAAATCTGCGGATGCCTTCCGAATCAAAGCCAAAGTCTGGAACAACCAAATCTCCTAACTCATCCGTCGATATCCCACGAGCTGTGGCGGCAGCGTGAAAAGCATCGGCACAAGCCTTGCCGACATTCTTGAACTTGCTCCGATAACGATTGGCCAAGGTGTCGAGCACCATCAGCGGTTCGTTGCCGGGCAGCAGCGCAATCGCTTGGGCGGCGTACTCGGCAAGTTTATGGCGGGAGTTTTCACACCAATCATTGATGCGTGGCAGCAGCAGAGTAATGATCTGGTTATCGCCGAACAATCCACCAAGAGTCAGCGCCCAGCGGTCGGTGGCAGCTTGCGGGGAGTTAAGGAAAGCTTCGACGATTGCTGTAGCGAAGGGCGCTGATTTTTCTCGTTCAATATGAGCAAGTAGCGGCAAGATGTCGGGAACCGCAGCGATCTCCTTATGTTTTGACTGCTTGGTGACGAGTAGATGAATCGCAGCTTCAGAAAGGGTGCTTTGATCACTAGCAATAAGAGCAGGTAGCTTTGCAAGATCAAGCCAACTGACTTTGAGCGGCTTCAAACCTTTGGCATGCTGAGCAAGGTATTCTTCGATAGTCATAGAGTGTAATGTTGTGGTCGGTCTTTTGGTTATTTCCTCAAATCTGATCTCGGCAAGCACGATAAAGATCCTTCCATCCTTCACGTTCCTTAACCACGGTTTCGAGGTATTCTTTGAAGATCGTGGGGTCTTGGCTAGGGTCTTTGACGATGGCTCCGACCATGCCAGATGCGAGGTCGAGGGCGGTGAGTTTGCCATTGCCGAAATGCCCAGCAAGCGAAAGGCCATTGGTCATGACAGAGATGGCTTCGGCTGTCGATAGAGTCCCGGATGGCGATTTGACTTTGGCTTTGCCGTCCTCGGTGGCACCGGAGCGGAGTTCGCGGAAGATCGTCACCACGCGGCGAATTTCTTCAAGAGCGGGTGGCTCGGCGGGCAGCGCAAGGGCTTGTGACATCGAAGCAACACGCGAACGAACGATCTCGACTTCATCAGCTAGGGATGAGGGCAAAGGAAGCACAACAGTGTTGAAACGACGCTGTAAAGCACTCGATAGCTCGTTGACACCGCGGTCTCGGCTGTTGGCTGTGGCAATGACGTTAAAGCCTTCTGTCGCTTGAATTTCGGTCGTCAACTCGGGGATGGGTAGAACTTTTTCCGAGAGCATGGTGATGAGCGTATCCTGCACATCGGACGGAATGCGTGTCAGTTCCTCCACACGACAAAGCATGCCTTGCTGCATGGCTCGAAACATGGGACCAGGGACGAGAGCCTCTTCACACGGACCTTTGGCGAGTAGCATGGCGTAGTTCCAATTGTAGCGTAACGATTCTTCGCTCGTGCCAGCGGTGCCTTGGATCAACAAGGTTGAGTCACCTGAAATCGCCGCAGACAAATGCTCGGAGACCCAACTTTTGGCGGTGCCAGGCACACCTAACAAAAGAAGTGCGCGGTCTGTGGCCAGAGTCGCGACGGCAATTTCCATCACTCGACGATCCCCAATGTATTTTGGCGAAATCACCGTCCCGTCTGGTAAGGTAGTGCCTAACAAATATTCGGTCACAGCCCACGGGGAAAGCTTCCATTTCGGTGGGCGTGGACGTTCATCATGGAAGGCGAGAGCGGTGAGTTCTGCGGCGTAGGCAGCTTCGGCATGTTGTCGGAGGACGTTCGGATTCATGGTGTTAGTAAGTGGTGGATCATGGAGCGGCGAAATTCGAGAGTCGTAGCAAATTCTTCAGCTATGGGCGATAGTTCAGGCTGTGCTGCAAGCAGAGCGAGACGCATTGATATAAGATCGTGCGGGATATAAAGTGCAAGAATGCGCGCTTGTTGTCGATTCAATCCTTGGGGTTTGGCGAGCAATGCCGCATCAATGACCGACAGCGTCGTGTTGCCAACTTCCGAGTAACAAGCTTCGCGATTGCGAATCAGTAATTCAATCGCTAGATCGGCAGGCAGTTTTCCGATCACGCTATCGAGCCAATGAAAACGCTCTGTCACTGGGCGGGCATCTAACAGCGCAGATAGCAGTACCACTCGATGAACCGATGCAGCGGGCCACGGATTCAGCTCTGCGGCAAATGCAAAAAAATGTTCCTGCAAAGCATGGCCAGGAAAACGCCGAGCAGAGTCGATCCAACCGTGCCACAATGGCTCTTGCCAATCTCGCTCCATGGGTAGCGCAAAAAGCTCTCCAGGCTCGCAGCCCAACAATTCTGGAAAAACAGCAAGCGGAACCAGAGATACGATCTGTCGCAACCACCATGCCTTTTCGCCAAGCCCTTGTGGTGGTTTTTCTTTGATTCCATCGGCAGCCCATGAAGCGTCAAAAACATTCGGCGGCTCGACGACCAAGATGCGTTTTAACATACGGCGCTCGATTTTTATGCAACTGCGGATGCGACTGATCGCTCGTTGACGAAATTCACTAGGCAATCTAGCCAAGGCAATACTCGCGAGTTCGCGATGCTCTTCACGATTCTCACGTAGCGCTACATTTTCTAGCCACGCTTCGTCGCTAGGAAGCGGATTCTCGGATATCAAGCGGAGGATGGACTCACGCATCGCAACCTTCTCCCCTGACCATTGCGAAATCAAAGCCGTCATGGCTTGCTCAGGATCGCTCGCTCGCTTGTGGCGCAGCCAAGCAAGACGCTCGCTTGATGAGCCATCTAGCCAAGACTGCTCATCCCATTTTTCTCCCTCGAATATCCAGGATAGATTGGCGTGCCGCTCGGCGATCCACAATCCCCGAACCCCGGCCAATTTCCGAACCATCGGACGAAGGGAATGATCCTTCGTGCCAAGCAAGAGCAACTCGGGAAGAACACGACTGGGCAATACGTAATCTGATGCAGCGGCAATACCTAGCCATTCCGATAGCACCTCGGGATACTCCCCTCGAACCATTCTGAGAAAATGGTCGATGGTAGTAGCGGGCAAGTGCTGATGATTTTCCGGCCCACAAGCCAAGATTTTTTCATCAACTACGCGCAATCTCGTGCCGCAACGGTGCAATGCACGGGTCAGGGCTAGAGCTTGAAGTACCGCAGAAGCCGGATCTTTGACACAAATGTTTTGCCATGTCTTCTCTAACAAAACGTCAGGAGCCGCCGGTAATTCTTTCATCCGGGAAGTTCCGAGCAGCGCAGTCGTTATGAGGGAATCGTTCATCATGAATGTTGGGGGGTGAGTGGATACCATACGTCGCCGTCGCAGATGGATAGAAGCTTCAGGCTACGCCCATCCCATTCGCCACAGACTGGGACAAAATTTCCCGAGCAAATGCATTCCACACGAAATGCCAAATCACCATCAGCAGACCATGGCAAACCGTGGCCTGTAGCATCAACGAGAAATTGCAAATCAGCATTAGGCCGCAGCGGCATGATAAACGGCAAGACACGAAGAAAAGGATTCGCCGCAAGAGCCGCAGCAAAGCGGACAAGCAAAGAGTCGAGCAGGCGATCCGTCACAACGGGTATCTTCCCCGGCGTGATCTGCCCACTGCTTTCAGCAACCGCGCGCAGCGGATAGAGTCCGGGCAAAAAGGTAAGCGACGCTTGCACTTTCGAGCCAACAGACCAAGGATCGACCATCGCTTGCATCGTAGGAGAGAATCGTAGAACTCGTGCCCAGCGTTGTGAGGTTTCCCCAAGCATCCACGTGGAAGTCGTTATCAATCGATCACGCTCCGTAACAGTTCTCGCTACAACAAACCATGCATCATTTACCACTTCGCCGCCATCATCAGAACTCATGCGAACACCCAATTGCTGGGAGACTTCCGCTCGCAGCGATTCACTCTGCTCCTGCCCAGAGGAAAAAGTCTTGAGTAGCAAATACATGCGACCGAGTTCGAATGGCAACTCCCGATCAACTTCGCGATCTTCAAGAACGACTTCTTCGAGATTGCGTAACGTTCCCGCCAGCCCGGGCAATTGGCAATCCACCATGCGCTTCGCAAGCCCTTCCCACATACCCCGATCGCGTGCATTGCGATTTGCCAATCCCTCACGTGTCAGATCGATCATAACCTGCTGCAAGAGTTCTACTCCTTCGGTCATTCTGTCATCCTTTTTCGCCTTCCGTTTTGCTGCCGCCTTTTCATCAACAGGTTTATTTGCTTTATCCAAGACGCGAGCCTCAGCCTTCAATTGGCGAGCCGCATGAGCAGCAAACCATTCCTCCACCCATGGCGGTTGTTCCTTTTCCGTGAGGATTGCTGGTTGGGTCGTGGCTAGGAGCATGAGGCCAATCGCATGCTTGCAGGGAAACTTCCGGCTGGGGCAGCTACATTTGCTCACCATGTCGTCGCGGCGCACGCAAGTTTGATACGGTTCTTTGCCAGAACCCATCGCCAGCCCCCATAATGCTTGGTCATCACCTCCCACAGTCATCCATTTCCGCGGGTTGTTCAAATCACGTCCCGCTTTCAGAGAAGCGGCGTCTGGGGCGATGGCCGTGATTTGATCAAGCGTAAGCTGCACGGTGTCAAGACAAGCCTCTTTGCCGCATGACTGTCAAATAGATTTCATAACAACAGCCTAACAAGTAACGATCTACAAAAAATTCCTTCCTTTAGCGGCATTCGTAGGACTAAGTATGCCAATCTCATGGATCATTTACAAAACGTTACGTGCATGCAACCAATTCACATCGACGTATTTCGAGAAATATTCTAAGACAACTCGACGTTACGTGTCTGCACCTTTGGCGATCTACCCATTCTCCCTTCTTTAACCTTTTTTTCACCTCCAGTCCATACCCCTTCATGAAATCTCTCGTTGCTTCTTTTTTTAGCATTTTTGTCTCAGCGACATTCACTTTCGCCGCTCCCAGCAACCTTACGCAAATCCAAGCGGAAATGCGCTCTTTGCAATACGACAAAGCCATCGCTCTTGCGGATCAGGCCATCGCAGCGAAAGATGCCGCTGCCGACCAAGCTCTTTTCCTCAAGGCGACTGCTTTTTTTCAAAGCAAGAAATTTGCCGAGGCCGTCGTGACTGCGGATCGTCTCGCAGCCGATTTCCCAGAGTCCGACTGGCGCATCAAGGCGATCTTTCTCAAAGCGCAATCCATGATCGAGCAAAAGAACTATGCCGAGGCCGCTGTGATCTATGAGGCGGAGTCAAAACGCATCTTATCGCCGGAACGCAAGCAGGCTCTCGTTGGCGAAATCCTGCGCTTTGCCGAAAAGCTCGAAGTCAAACCCGATCCGAATGTGCCGGATGCGCCGCAAGCTGATTTTGCCAAAGCCTACAACCTCTACACCAAGGCGCTCGAGATGGAGCTTTCGCGCGAATTTCGCGATGACATTTTGTTCCGTCGCGCCCGTGCGATTCATCAGGCTCCGAATCCCAAACAGGCGATGCGGGACTTCCAAGCGTATCTCACAGAGTATGATCGCTCGTGGACAGGGCCAGCGGGATCAGGCAGCCAACGTATGCCGATGCTGATGCCGCCGCCCGATGGCAAACATATCGGCATGGCGCGTTTTCGACTCGCCGAGGCCACACATCAGGAGGGCAACTCCGAAGCCGCTCGCAGGGAGCTGGAAGACCTGCTGAAAATGATCAACGCCCCCGTGGATGAGCAGACTGCGCTTGCCATCGAACTCAAAACCGAAGCAGGAAAAAAACTGCCCGAGGAAATTCACTGGCTCACGGTGCAAACGTATTTTGCTCCTGCTGCTGAACATGCTTCACGAAATCAATTGGGACAGAACACCAACTTTAATACCCCTGGCAATACAGCAGCCTTCATTGGCAACACTGGCGGGCTGCCGACTTCGGATGCCATACTTTACAGACTCATATCCAATAGCATCGACATGGCTGTCAAAGCCTGCCGCGAATACATCGCAGCTCACCCCGTGGGCAGTCGTACCATTCGCGCCGCGTGGATGATCGCAGAGGGCTATCAAATACTGGGACGAGCCGACGATGCGATTTCGGCCTATCGCGATTTCATGGCAGAAAAAGGCTTTCGTTTGCCCGAAGGCGATGCCTCTACAGCCATCGACCCAGAGCTGCGCGCAGCCCCTGCGACTCATCTGGCAAACTTAAAAATGCGGGCTTTGTTTCGCATCGGAAACATTCTCAACGCTCAGAAAAAACGTCAAGAAGCCATCGCCACGTGGCAGAACTACGTGAAGGATTATCCGAACGGCTCCGAGTGGGCAGAATGCCAAAACCAAATCATCTCTGCCGAATTTCAACTAGGTCTCGATGCCCTGACCGACAAACAAGAGGACTTGGCCATGCAGCGATTCAACGAGTTCATGCGCGCCCATCCACTCGATGAACGGGCTTCACGCATTCTTTATCTCTTCGGGACTGTCCATGAAGCGAAAGCACTGGATTTAGAAGATGCCAAAAGTTCCAAAGAGGAAATCGCCGCTAGCTATCGCAAGGCGATTGAAGAATGGGCGAAGCTCGTCAGCAAGTATCCCGAAAGCTCCGAGGCTCGCTCCGCCATGATCAAAAGCGGCCAGATTCTCGAGGAGAAACTCGGCGAGTACGAGAAGGCTCTCAAACTCTATCAAAAACTCGTCAATGAACGAAATGATCGTTCTGCCAGCGCCTACATCACCAATCTCACCCAGAAGCAGTTGGAGCTTTCCACCGACCGCGTCTTCCGCACTAACGAAAAGGCCAGCGTGCGGCTCAAGCTCCGCAACGTCGAGCAATGCGAAGTGCGCATCTACAAGATCGACCTGCAAGCCTATTTCCGCAAAATGCACGATATCACCCATGTCGAAAGCCTGGATGTTTCGCTGATCCAGCCGGATAAAACATGGACCTTCAAGCCAGAAGCTTATGCCAAATACAAACCGCTCACTCAAGATGTGGAAATTCCTTACGCAGAAAATGAAGCGGGTGCCTACGTGGTGACAGTGGGTGAAGCCGATTGGGAATCCACGGTGCTGGTATTGCGCTCGGATCTGGAAGTGATGGTGAAATCAAGTCGCCGCGAGGTGATGGCTTTCGTTCAGGACATGCGCACCGGCAAGCCTGCGGCGGATGTGGACTTGTTAGTCAGTCAAGGAAGCTCGGTGGTTGCCACGGGGAAAACGGCAGCCGATGGCGTTTTCAAAACGTCGTTTGATGACTTGAAGCATCTCGATAACGTGCGGGTTTTCGCTCTGCGTTCTGGCCATTCTGCTTCATTCAATCTAAACCTCAACGGCTTGCAATTGACATCTGGGCTTACCTCCAAAGGCTATCTTTATACGGATCGCCCCGCCTACCGCCCTGGCGAAATGGTTTCCATGCGCGGTGTCTTGCGCGATGTAAAAAATGACGCTTACGTGATCCCTGAGTCTGCTGAATTTACCATTCGTTTCACCGATCCCCAAGGTCGATTGCTCTCGGAACAAGCGGTAAAGCTCAGCAAGTTCGGCACCTTTGATGCGACACTGGCTCTCCCTGACAAAGCCGCCATCGGCAAATACATGATGACTGCTCTTCAAGAAATCAGGGGGCAGAAGAAGATGCAATTTCAAGGCGCATTTGAGGTGCAGGAGTTTAAGCTAGAGAAAATCAAACTCTCCATGGACTTCGCTCGCCGCGTGTGGTTCCGCGGCGAAACGGTCGAAGCCAGCCTGCAAGCCGCCTACTATTGGGGCGAGCCGCTCGCCAATCGCGTGCTGCGTTGCACGCTGCCGGATCAACGCATCGAACGCGTCACCACCGACTCCGAGGGCAAGGCGAAGTTTTCTTTCAACACAGCGGAACTCACACCGAACAGCGAATTCAGTTTTACCGCATCGCTCGATGAAGAAGGTGTCTCTGTTACCGAATCGCTGACGCTCGCGCAACTGGGCTTTTCCATTTCCGCGAAACCCAGCCAGCCGGAGGTCATCGCAGGTGAACCATTCGACCTCGATCTCAGCACCATGGGTGCCGATGGCGAGCCAACGGGGCAAGACCTCAAGGTCACGGTTCTGCGAATGGAAGAGGTGAAGACCAGTCGCATTCTCACATTGCTTCCATGGAATCAGGCTAACTACGCACCTCAGGCGGAAATCAAAGATTCCGAGTTGGATGCCAAAACGGATCCCACCACGGGCAAAACCCGCGTCGCGCTGACTCTAACAAAAGGCGGAAACTATCGATTGCGCATCAGCGGCACCGACCGATTTGGTCAACCGATCAGTTCCGAAACCATTGTGCTGGTTTCCGACAACGATGACGTGAACAAGCTGCGCATTTTCGCCGACGAAGCCACATTCAAAGTCGGCCAAGAGGCGAAGGTGCGTTTGCATTCGCGCTTGGACGAAGGACTGGCGCTCGTGACCTTTGAAGGTGAAACGATTTTGCGTTATCAAATCCTCGAATTGCGCAAAGATTACAACGAACTCCCCTTCTCCGTGGGCAATGATTTGTTTCCGAATTTCCGCCTCGCCGTTGCTGCGATCGATGGCCGCGAGCTTCGTTCTGCGGCGAAGAGTTTCTCGGTGGAACGCGAATTGAAAGTCGCGATCAAGCCGCTCAAAGATTCCTTCCTCCCCGGCGAAGAAGCCAAGGTGGAAATTTCCGTGACCGACCAAATCGGCAAACCTGTTGAAACGGAGTTGAGCTTATCTCTCGTCAATGAAGCGCTGTTCGCCGTTCACCCTTACAAACTCACTTCGATTCTCGATTATTTCCAAAAAGATGCCTACCGCTTTGCTGGGTTTCACTTAGGATCAAGCTGCCGCTTTTCCTACAAAGGCGATACCGTCCCAGTGATTCAGACTCTCGCTTCGGAACAAAAACGACTGGAACGGGAACAAATGGAGAGAAACGATATTGCATTAGAGAATCGAATGCTCAGGGAGCAACAGTTTCGCAAGTTTCCATCGATCATACCACCCCAGAGTCGGGCTGCGGGGGGAATTTTTCCCGGAGAGAGGCAAACCAGCATCTCCGATCGTGCGGCTGTAGATGAAATTTTACCTGAGTTTGAAATGAACGTAGAATTAGACGAAGGCAGCCTGATACTAGGCTTAGAAAAAAATAGCAAAAATAGCTCTACCCCTCGCCGCGAAATCCTTGGAGAAGGCCGATGGATACCCTCCATCATCACCGCCGCCGACGGTAAAGCCGTGGCAAGCATCACCATGCCGGAAACGACCACCGCATGGCGACTCACCGCTCGCGGTTGCAGCGTGGAAACCCTCGTCGGCGAAGCCATGAGCACCACGCTCACGCGCAAGGATTTTTTCGTGGAGTTAAAAACACCGTCGTTCCTGCGCGAAGGCGATGAAGTTCGAGTTGTCGCGCGCATCCACAACCTCACCGATTTCGCCGGAACCGTGCCAATGAAGCTGCGCATTCTCGACTCGAAAGACCCGTCAAAAGTCCTTGCCACTCGCGAAACATCCGCCGTGATCAAAGCCAAAGGCGGCGCAGAAGTCACCTTCGATGCCTATCTCATCCCCAATCTACTGAATGCCACCTTCGAGCTTTCTGCGAATGCCGGAGCAAACCAAGATAGCCTCACGCAAGCAATTCCCGTTCAACCATGGGGACTTTCCTACGGCGCGCACGCGGGTGGTTCCACGAACGCCGATACCGCAGCGATCCTCAGCCTCCCCGAAGGTCGCGAATACTCCTCTTCGTGGATGACCATTGCCATCGGCCCGAACGTGCAAAACGCTGTGCTCGAGATGGCGTTGCAGAACTTCGGGACGATGCAGGATTTCATGCGCATCGCACCGCCGAACTGGGGGCATCATCCATCGAACGATTTGTTAGCCACCGCCACTGCCTTAGCTTACGCCAACAATGGTCAAGCGGATGCTCGCTACACCCGCCAGCTTGCTGAGCGCGCTCGTGCGCTAATCGCGGAACTTGTTTCCACCCAAGCCTCCAATGGCAGTTGGAACAGCGGCATCACCGGCGAACTCACCACCGCACGTTCGTTCTGGGCCTTGATCGAAGCTCGTAATGCGGGCATCGCCGTAAACAAAGGCACGCTCGACAAAACCGCCGCCTTCTTGCTCAATCAACTGCAAGGCCTTGATGCCAATGACAATGACAGCAAGGCCATCGTTCTTCATGCGTTGTCCACAGAAAAGCTCGCCGACTTCGCCGCTTGCAATCGTCTGTATCGCGACCGCAATACGCTCGCACCCGCCACCTTGGCGTATCTCACCCGCGCCTTTTTCCATCTCGACCGCAAAGAAATCGCCGCCGAGCTTGCGGGCATTCTCGAAAGCAAAGCGAAAGTCGTGCCGGATCAACCCATCATCTGGGAATCGGGCTACAAAGTCGCTTGGCTCAACGATGCTCCCGAAGCTACCGCCTTGGTTCTGTTAGCCTTGGCGGAATCGAAGCCAGATTCCCCTCGCGCCGCTGCCGCAGCGGAATCGTTATTGCGTTTCCACGGCTGCTTTGGCTACCACACAGGCCGCGCCCGTGGTGCTGCTGTGGCTGCGCTTTCTTCATGGTTCGGACGTGGCAAGGAGCAATCCACCGACCTCGAAATCGCCGTGCAAGTGAACGGCAACAACGTCGGCAATGTCAAATCCACCAACGCCAATGGACTGACCTTCTTGCAAGTGCCAGCCGATGCCATCAAGCCGGGGAAAAACACCATCGAGCTCAAAGCGCGTGGCAATGGCCGCTATACCTACGCCGTTGATTTGATCGGATTCTCTGCCGACACCAAGAGCAACACCGAGCAAATTCATCCTGGAATCCGCGAGGGGAAATACCTCCACGCTCCTTTGGAATATCGTGGCAAGCCGATCCATGTCGCCAGCTCGTCGCCGGTGAAAAATGCCGAAAGTGGCCAAACCATTCAGGTGCGACTTTCCGACCAGCGCAACAACTGGCACCAGAACCGCTGGTTTGTGCTCGATGTCCCCCTCCCTGCGGGAGCACGACTGGAAACCTCCAGCATCACCGTGAGCGACAACATTCGCCATGAAGTTCTGCGCGACTCGATTCGCATCTATTTCGTCAACCGCTGCCCTTCGGTGAGCTACCAACTCACCGGCTACGTGCCTGGAAAATTCCGCATCCTCCCCGCAGTGATTCGCGAAATCGGCAACCCAGCTTTCATGGCTGTCGGCCCTACGTCGGAACTCAACATCCTGGCTACAGGCGAGAAATCCTCCGATCCCTACCTCATGGATACAGCCGAGCGCTACGCTCTGGGACTCTGCCATTTCAATGATGGCGAATCCTCCAAAGCCGTCGAATACCTCAGCGCCGTCTTCCAAGAATCGCCACAATACTACGAAGGCGAGCTCGCCCGCATGTTGCTGTGGATTTACACCAAGGCCGAGCATTATGATGCGCGCAAAATTGTCGAGATGTTCGAAATCCTTCACGAACGCTACCCTTCGTTAGAAATCCCCTTCGATAAAATTCTCATCGTCGGCAAGGCCTACCAAGACATCAGCGAAAACGAACGCGCCTGGCTGGTCTATCGCGCCGTCATTAGTGCCAGCTTCACCAACGACGCGGGGATCAGTGCTGTGCTCGAAGATGAAGGACGTTTCCTCGCCTCCATCGATTTCCAAGAGCGCATCTGGCGCGAATACCCCGACACCGCAGAAGTGACGTCGGCCTATTTCACGCTATCGCAGTTGCTCTATCAAAAAGCCCCTACTGCCGACAAATTGCCCAAGGAAGACGACGTGCAACCAGAAAAAATCGCCATGCTCAAGCGCACCGTCGAGTTGCTCCAATCCTTCCTCGCCTTCTACCCTACCGATCCCCTCGCCGACGATGCCGCCTTCAGCCTTTGCAATGCGATCCTCGACCTGAAGGACTATCCCTCGGTGGTGAAACTGAGCAACGACTTTGCAAAAATCCACCCCGCTAGCGATTACACGCCTGGCTTCCAGTACATGATGGCGCTCGGTTTGTTTTGGCAAAATCTCTACGGTGATGCCCTAGCCGCAGCTCGTGTCGTAGCCGATGGCGAGAGCAAAGACCGCGACTTCGCACGATACATTCTCGGGCAAATCTATCACGCCGAAAGCAAGCCCGCGAATGCCATCGATTGGTATAGCAAGGTCAAGACGCTCTATCCCGATGCCGCCGAAGCCATATCCTACTTCGAGAAAAAAAGCATCAGCATGGAAGAAGTCACCGTCGTGAAACCGAATGCAGCTGTCTCGCTGACGCTGAAATACCGCAACGTAAAAGAAGCTTTCGTGCAAGTCTATCGCGTCGATCTGATGAAGCTCTACCTGCAACAAAAAAACCTCAGCGCCATCACCAGTGTGCAACTGGCAGGCATCAAGCCCGAATCCGAGCAAACCATCAACCTCGGCGACGGCAAAGACTACACAGAAAAAGAACGCGCCATCCCCCTCGCGCTGAAGGACGAAGCCGCCTACCTCATCATTTGTCGCGGCGACGATCTCTTCACCAGCGGCATGGTGCTCATCACCCCTCTGAAGATGGAAGTGCAAGAAGATGCTGCGAGTGGCCGCATCCGCACCAATGTGCTCGACACCGCCAAAGGCGGCTACCGCCCCGAAGTCCACGTCAAAGCCATCGGCAGTGCCGATAGTGAATTTCGCTCCGGCGAGACAGATCAGCGAGGGTTGTTCATCGCAGACAACTTACGCGGCAAAGCCACCGTCATCGCCCGCGAAGGTAGCTCCCGCTACGCCTTCTTCCGCGGCAGCGATTGGCTCGGTGCTGCGCAAAACGCCCCTGCCCCCGCAGCGGAGCTGCAAGCCAAGCCCAAAGAAGCTGTCGATTACAAAGACAACCTCTTGCAGCAAAACGGCAAAATGCAGCATAACAACCGCGACAGTTGGGACAGCAAACGCCGCGCCACCCCCAACAAAGGAGTCAAGATCGAAAAAGCCTTCTAAGATAAGCCTTTTGCTTAACAATGAACCACAGATGAAAAGGATGAACTTGATTTCTTTCATGCGCCTTCTTAATCGAATAATGCTCTCTTCCTCTGCGTTCTTTGCGTCCTCTGTGGTTCTATTTCTGATCTAACTTAATTCTATTCACCTAAGAATTTCAACCACCGATCACACGACCAGCACGGATAAGACTTGTGCCTGGAAAACTTGAAAAAATCGCAACACCAATCTTCCTCTTATCCGTGTATATCCGTATAATCCGTGGTTGAAAATCACTGAACCACAGATGGAAATGATGGACGTGATTGAAGCCCACGCCATCCGCCCCATATTCCCCTCTGTGTCCTCCGTGCCCTCTGTGTGTGGTAAAAATTCTTCATCACTGCTCACTGCTCACTGCTCACTGCTCACTCACCACTTCTCCCTCCGTGCCCTCTGTGGTTCTATTTCTGTTTGGGGATGAAGGAAAAATCCTGCGCGTTTTGGCGAAGATTCCCGTTCCCAATGCAAGAGTCAGGGTTCGATGATTTGAAGTGTCGGCAGAATGTTGCGGAAGTCGTTAGCATTGCGTGTGATGATGCCTTGGAAGCGCCCCGCGAACGCTGCGATCAAGACATCAGCCACAGGGCGCTTCACGACTTGAAGCTGTCGGCGTTTGACTTGGAACTGATGCCATAGGTGATGCGCGAGGAGCGTGTCCGCATGAGTCCATACTTCGGAAGTGTCGATGTGCACCGCTTTGAGAAATGCCTCCGCTGCGGCATCGTCTCCAGAAAAGGACGGGCCAAGCTCGACAAATGTCACCGGGCTTACGACCAAACCGTCATGGAGATGGGATTGGAGGCAGGCCGAGGAGGCAGGCTCAAATAGAGGATCTCCTGTGACCAAGTCCACCACGACCGAAGTATCGACAACCCAAGCCATCTCAGTCCAGCTCCCCCTCCCGTAATACCTTCATCGTCTCGGCGGTTGTTTTCCAAAGGCCGCGTGGAGCATTTTGACGTGCTGCGGCGATCATCCCACGATATTCGTCAAGACTAGGTACAGGGGGTGCAGGCGACACTTCGGAAATCGCCAGCTTCAGGCGAGAACCCTTCGGAAACTGACGTAGCAAATCCGCCACGACCGCAGTCATGTTTTCCCCGTCACCAAGATCAATGATAGTAGAAATGGCACTCATGGGGTTGAGTCTAATTCTCTTCTGCATGAATTTCAAGAGAAGTCTTAAGCCCGAGATCCGAAGTAGAACGCCAGAAAGACGTTGCCAGGCTTTGAAGTGCAAGGCATTTCATGGCTGTAGTGGGCTGCATCCAATGATGCTGCCCCAAGGTCTGAAATGCCTTGCTCGGCAAATGATGGCAGCGGATGGCGGCGTTGTACTTCGGATTTCGGGTTAAGACCCACGCGACCTGCTTCCAAAGGTAGCATCGCCAGCCAATCCTTCATTGCCAAGCCCCCCATGCTCTTCATCATCCGTGTGCATCCGTACCATTTGAGGAACGGTAATGAAGGCAGCTAGCTCCTTCTTGTCCGCAGCATTCCGATTTCGGGTTTAATCTTCCCTGCATAGCATCTTCAACCACAACGGAAGCGAAGCGGACATGGAGGAACTCACTGCTACGAAATCTTTCCTCAAATCACACGACCAGCACGGATAAATGCCCTTATTTGAGGAATGATAATGAGGGCTGCTACTTCCTCCATAACCGCTGCGCTCACGTTGTGGTTAGACTGTTTGCCAAAAATAATTGCCGAAACACGAAAATAAAAATTGTACAAACGTTTGAATTGATTCATCATTGAGCATCTCACGTCCACGCATCACTCCTGATCTTGATTCCTGC
>JAIYDP010000027.1 GCA_027487435.1 Verrucomicrobiaceae bacterium
CGACGAAGCGCACGACGGGGGGGGGGGTCTTCTTGACGGAGCCCACCTTCGCGACGGTCGCGACGAGCGCACGTGCGACGTCACGCACCGCCTGCGCCTGCGATGCCAACGCGGCGATGATGCGCGCGCCTGTGGAGGGGGGGCAAGGGAGCTCGGGGCGGGTGAGCAAAAATAGAATTGCCAAATTTAGCGCCTCCTCCCGCCAAGGCGCGGAGGGTTTCTCAAGCGCGGCAGCGGTGGCGGCTTGGAGTTCCGCCAGCGCCGCAAATTCTTCGACCGGCGCTTCAGCGACGGCCGCTACGACAGCGCCGCGCGGGTGATATTTTTGGACGACCTTTCGCGCTGCATCGGACAGGCGGAGGGTCGGCTGTGCGGACGGAAGCGAAGCGAACGAGTTTGAAATTGAAGATGCGAAGTGCGCGAGGCGGCGCTGGAGGCGCAAGTCGTCGCTCGACGCGAGCGCGCAGAGGAGGCGCAGCTGCGCCGCAAGTAGGGGGGGGTCTGGCGCTGCGCGGCGCTGGCAGGAGCTTAAAAGCGTGAACGCAGACGTTTTAGCGTCGTCAGAGAGCGACGGGACGAGCGCAACGACGGACTTAACAAACTCGTTAAGAGCGCGCGGAATTCGGGCGAGCGACCGCATAGAGGCCCGGATTGCGGCGGTTGCGGTTGACTTGAACTCGCCGCATGCGGCTCGCGCCAAATGCGCGACGAGGGGGTCGAAGGCGGGATGGGGCGCAATGAGCGAGCCGGTCAGAAGATTTAAAAAATAACTCCGCGCGCGGAATGCGCGGAGGTAGCGAAACACCCTTGGGGTCGGATGGACGCATGCTGACCGCAAGTTCTTGACGATTCGATACGAGGCAACGTACGCCTCACTTTTGGCGCGCCCCCCCCATCGCCGCGCCAAAATGTCGCCGGTGGCCTTGACGAGGGCCTTGATGCACTTTAGAGTCGCCAAATTGGCCCCGCCCACGCGCTCGAACGCGCGCAGGAGGAGCGCCGCAACCTCCCCCCGCGCTGCTGCCGCGTACTCAAAGTCCACATTCATTAGCGCAGCCGACGCAAGGCGCACAGCGGCAGCCACGTCCTCATTGGCGCCAACTGGGGGGGGGGGTGAGGAAAAGACACACGAGCGGCGCACCGTACGAAATCACCCCCCCCCTCTCCTCGACTGTCGCCGCGGGGAAGAGCGCCGTCGCGCCGGCGTGAGTGACGTCGCGAAGAAGGCGGCAGATAACAAAAAGGCGCTCGTTAGAGGACCCCTCCCCCACCTCGTCGAGCCACCGCGCGCATGTCGCCAGCCCCCATGCGACGACCCCCTTGGCGGCGGCGGAGGCGGAGGGAGGGGGGGTGTGAAATTCGAGCGCGGCGTCGGCGATCGAAAAGAACCTCCCCCAAATTGCGGCGATGGGGGGGATTTGGTCGCGGGGGGGGGTCTGTTTTGGGGGGAGGGATGACAATGACTTGATTTGGGTGACAGACGTCAGCGACAAGACGAGCGCGCGCACAAGCTTCGCACCCCCCTTCGCGATTCGATTCTCTTTGTGGGACATCGCTTTTAACGCAACGTCCTGAAGCGCCGCGCAGTCCCGCTCAGAAGCGCCAGCGGAGTTTCGAACGGTCGCGCACAGGAGGGTTAAATAGTTAAAAAACTCGCTCGGGGAGAGCCCCTCCTCAAGCAGCGCCGCCAGCAACGCCGCAGCGACGGGGGGGTACGCGCGGTGGGGGTGCGCCGCGACGGCGGCGGAGAGAAGCTCCGCAACGTGTGACGCCGGGGCCGACGATTGGCCGCTTGTGACCTGCGGCGTCAGATGGCGCAGGGGGGGGGGGGCTATGACGCGGCGGAGGAGGAGGGCAAGAACGTCGTCGAAGAGGGGGGGGTGCATTTGGGCGAAGGCAACGTCGTACAGGCGGCGCGCGTAGTCGAGGACCGTTCGGGACGCTTGCGCGACTCGCTTCGCTTCAGCGCCGTCGCTGAGGGACTTGCCGGGGATATGCTCGAGGACCAAAAAGACGCGATCGACGAGCTCAAAAGCCCAATCTGTTAAAAACTCGAGGGGCAGCACGACGCCGCCGTCGGGCAGGCGCGCGGGGCGAAGGGGCACGAGGGCGAAAATGTGGATGAGGAGGCGAAGCGAAGCGACGGACTTGAAAGGGTCGTTGATGTCCACGCCTGACTGGTCAGGGGGGGGGGGGGGGGGGACCAAGAAGGAGTGCGCGGAGGAGGTCTTCGATTGCAAAGGGGGGGGTGTATGCGCCCGCGGCCCACTCGTCGACGAGGGGGGACATGACGGCGTTGAGCACCCCCAGCGCTGCGGGTGGGGGGGGTCAAATGTCGCAGGCGGATAACAAAAGAGAACGAGTGGCGCAGGGCTGGTGTACTCATGACTGACCCCCCCCCTACCGCTCTGCATCATGTGGGGCTTTGTCGTCGACTCGAGCCCCTCCACAACCCGCGCCAAGAGGAGGGGGAGGGTGTGCGTCGGCGCAATCGCCGCGACGAATTTCGCCGCCGTTAAAGACTCTGTTATCATGGTGCTATTTTTAGCAAACACAGCTGTGGTCAAAATGGAACCCACCCCTTCGCCAAACTCCCGAACGTCCTCCCCGCGCAGCCGATGCTCGAGAGGAAACTCTCCCTTCGCTTCGGCGCGGATTCGAAGCGCAAAAGCGCGGGAAATATCCGCCAGGAAGTGCGCGAGGGCGGGGGTATGCTTCCCCTCGCGTGAGGGATGGGCGAAGGGCTGGAGAAAAACGAGCAAGTCCTTAAGGAGGGTTGCGGCGCGGGGGTGGGCGGGGGACATTGCGGCGACGATGAGCTTCGCGTAACTATAAAAAAGCCGGTGGGATTTAGAGCCGCGAGTGGCTGCAAAGGGCGCGCATTCCTCGGGGAGGCTTAAGAGGGTGACGGCGTCGGGTTGCATTTGAAAAAGCGCCCGGAGCTTGTTAAAAATAAAAGGCAGGTGCGGCTCAACGGCGGCGATGAGCCCCCCCCCCGAATGTGCGACTGCTTTGGCGAGGGGCCACGCGACGTTGACGTCCCAGTCGCGGCAGCGGTCGACGGACTTCCACAACTTAACTAACAGCTCGACGTGGGGGGGGGTGATGGCGCCGCGGGAGGGGAGGAAGAGCTGAAGAATCGTCTGCGAAACGAATCTGTTAACGTGGCCCGCGGCGAGGAACGGGCGGAGGGTCTCAAAGAGCTCGTCGACGGTGGGGGGGGGGAAGAATTTCGACGCGCGGCGGATGAGCGCGACGAGGGCGTTGGCGTGCGCGCGAAGGGCGGACGGGCCGATTTGGAAGGGGGAGGTGCTTTTGCGAAAGTGGACCCGCTCGAGCGCGACGAGGAGGGGCTGCCAGGGGATGGTGAGGGGCGCGCCGGGAGGCAGCTTGCGGACGAGGGCGGCGGCGGCGGCGGCGACGCGCTCCTGGCGCGCGACGTCGAGGGCTGCGGAGGCGAGGAGGGCGAGGTGGAGGTGGAGGGCGGCGACGAGGTGCGGCACGGCCACGCGCTGGTTCGACTGGACGAAGCTGGGGGGTGAGCAGCCCGCAGCGGCGCCGTCAGACCGGCCTTGGAGGCGCGCGAGGGTCGTCGCGGTCGAAAAGTCGGCGGCGGCGATGGCGGCGGCCAACCCGCGCATGGACTGCGCGTTCAGACACGGGCGGGGGGGGGGCGACGGCTTCCCACGTCGCCGCATCGCGTCGGTCCAGCGCGTCCGCGTCGATGGAGAGGCAGCTCCGCCATTTCCCACCAACAAAGGACACGTCAGCCATTCTCGATTGTGGAAGCTCGCTTTTAATTTTTAACTCCTCCATTGGGCTCCACAGCTTTCTCGGGCTGTTGTTTTTCTGATGGGGCGTCGCATTGCAAAGTCGCCTTGAGGGGGGGGGGGGCGTTTGTCGCATGCATCCAACCCGCGCGAATCGCCCCCCCCCGTCACGCGAACGAGCGATTCGACTTAACAGACAACTTAACAAAGGCAAGACTGCCACACCCGCCCCCTCAGCGTCGCGCGGCGCTGTTGATGGGGCGTGCGCGATCGAGGCCTTCGTAGCAGGTGAGGCCTGACTCGTTCTTCAGGTGCGGGTCCGCGCCCTTTGAAATCAAATAGTCCCCCACCTCCGCGTAGCCGAACGCAAAGCAGAAGTGCAGCGCCGTCTGCCCGTGCCGCTGCGCCGTCATCCCGCACCCCCCCCCCCCACGGTCTGGTGCTTCAAATTCGCGCCGTAGCGAAGCGCCAGCCGTACGATGCGCTTGTTCCCTCCGCTTGTTAAAATTAAAAGCGCCGTTCCACCCACCGTTTTGGCACGCGATCAGCAGGACGGTGTTGCCGTGCTCGTCCTCCCCGCGTCAACGCCCCCCCCCCCCCACCCCCCTCCGCGTCGACGGGGACGTTGCTCAGCAGCGCGCGCTCCACGTCGACGTACCGCCCGTGCCGCGCGCGGCTAAAAATAGAATAAAACTTTTTATCCAGCGCCGACGTGCCCTGCGCCGCCCACGCGACCTTTTCGTCCGCCGTCAGTGCCGTCGCCTCATTTTTCCTCTCCTTTTGGTCTTTAAAAGAATCACCCCCCCCCCCCCACCGTCTCCGCCGCCGCCTCAGAATTCTCTTTGGGTTTTTCTTTTGGCGCTCCCTCCGCAACAGGGGGGGGTGCGGGTGGGCGTTGACGTGCGGCCGCGAGAGCCTCGTCCTGCGGCGTTGAGAAAACGAACTCAAAATCCCGCTGACTTGGTCCTTGACTCGCCCTTGCATGTCTGCGCGCTCTTTATTTAAAAGCTCAAGCGTTCGGGTCAATTCTTTAACTTTTTTCGTCAGCGCGTCCACGTCCGATCGCGCGTATTCGACCCTTCGCTTCGCTTCGCCCTCCGCCGCCATTTTCTCCCTCGCCGCGTCCTGCAGGGCCTCGAATTCCCCCTGCGCCTCCCTCAAGCTGTGGTCCGTCGCTTTTATCTCGCTTTTAATTCTTTCCACCTCCAAGCCTACCTCCCGCAGCCGCCCCGCCTCGTCAGCCGCCTGCTCTTTTAAAGAATTAAGCTCCTGTGACTTTGAGTCCGCCAGCTCGCGCCGCGCTGCGCGCTCCCTTAACAGCACACCCAACTCAGCTTTTAACTTCTCCTCCTCCAAGACAGCGGCGTCAATTTTCCGCCGCAACGCCGACGCCTCTTCGCCCCGCCGTCGATTTTCCACCACAATTTCTTCCAACTCCGCCCCCAATTTCAAAACGTCCCCACCCAACGCCTCCGCAGCCGCTTCCTCCCGCGCCCGCGCGCTCGCCGCCGCAGCCAGCCGCGCGGCGGCCTCCCGCCCCCTCCGCTCCGCGTCGATTGCGCGCGCCGCCTCCGCCACCGCCGCTGCCTCCGACGCCGCCGCCGCCGCTTCAGCGCGCGCCGCCTCTTCCCCAACGCGCGCCGCCTCCTCCCCACGCGTGCGTGCGGCTGCGACCGCCACCCCCCGCCTAGTCGCCGCTTCTGCCGCCGCAATTTCCGCCGCCGCAAGCGCCTCCTCCGCCTGGGCGGCTGCGGCGCGGTGCCCCTCCGCTTGAGCGCGAAGGGATCGCAGGGCCTCTTCGCTTCGCTTCGCTTCATCTTCGGCGCGACGTTTCTGCGTCGCCGCATCAACGACAGCCCCTTCCAGCCCCTCCAGCCGCTCCCGCGCATCGGCGCCTTCCCGAACGCAGCGCGCAAGCTCATCGCGAAGAGCCACAATTCGCGCATCCAACTCCGCCAGCTGCCCCGCCGCCAACCCCAGCGCCGCGCCAAGGGCGTCCAACTCCGTCCCAGCAGCCGCCAAATCCGCCATAGCAGCGCCGAGCGCCGCGCGGAGGGAGGCTGTGGCTGAGGAGGCAGCGCTGCGCTGGGCCTCATGAGCCTGAAGCTCCTAAAAATAGATCAGGCGTGATATCTAAAAATAGAACACCTCTTCAAGCTGGGCGCGCTCTTCCTCCACCACCGCCGCAGCAGCCGCAGCGTCGTCGCGCTTGCGGCGGAGCAACGCGTTGAGGTTTGACAACTCCGCTGACAGCGCCATCACAGACTCACTTCGCTCCTTCGCTTCGCTTCGCTTCGCCTCAACTTCGGCCAAAAGCGCCGCTTCCTCCGCCGCCTGCGCCAAGCCCTCCGACCGCAGCGCCGCCACAGCCGTGCGCGCTTCATCCCCCCTCCCCCTCGCGTCCTGTACCGCCGCCGCAGCTTTTGACAACTCCGCCGTCAGCTCCACCAACGCCGCCGTCGCCTCCATGCGCGCCAGTTCGACCACCCGCAGCTCCTCCTCGCGCAAGGCGACAGCCTCGCGAGCGCGCCCCCCCTCCGCCACAGCGGCCTCAATCTTCGCGCCGACAGTCACAAGCCGCTCATTCGTCGCCTTCAACTCCGCCTCCAATCCCTCCGCTTCGCTTCGCTTCGCTTCTGCCTCAGCTCTTTTGTCGCCGAGGAGCCGCTGGGCCATCCGCAGCCGCTCGTCCTGCGCCGATGTCCCAGCCGTTGCCGTCGCAACCTGCGCGTCGTCATGACCGCCCGCCCCCCCCGCCCCCCCCCCCCCCCCCACCCCCCCCGCCGTCGTCCCGGGCGGCCCCCCTTGGCCGCGGCACGCTCCCAATCGTCGATGGCCTCGTAGTCGCTGTCCTCCAGGTCCCAGAACAGCTTGAGGCTCAGCGCCTGAGGGTCATACAGCCGCCCCTGCAGCCGCCCGCCCGCCGCAGCCGCAGCCGCGCCGCCCGCCGCGGCCGAGCCG
>JAIYDP010000176.1 GCA_027487435.1 Verrucomicrobiaceae bacterium
AGATGTGTGCTCTTCCGATCTCCTAGAATTACTATCCCTCCGAGTGGCTCTCCTACCTCTTTTCCATCGCCATTCTCGGCAACTCCCTCGTCGCAGTAACCCCCCCCCCCACCACCACCTTTTCCTTAAAGACTGACTCTAAAAGATTTTCGCCGGTCAATTTGCAAACGTCCTGGCCGACAACTTCGGCCTCGTCGCCCCATTCGACGCAGCTCTAATTTCCCTCGCCATTGGCTCTTTTATTATTTTCAGCCGCTGGGACGAAAACGTCGGCGCCGCACCCTCCGCCGACAAAACCTCCCTCGCAACCGCCATCGACGCTTTCAAAAAGGGTACCCCCCCGCCCCTCCTCCTCACGCGCCAGACCCGCGCATCCTCCTCCTTGGCGCCATCCAAAGCGCCTTCGAAGGTGCAATGTACATTTTTGTTTTCATGTGGACCCCCGCGCTCGAGCCGCATTTTGAGACCCTCCCCCACGGGCAAGTCTTCGCGTGCTTTATGGCACCCCCCCCACCCCCCCCGTGTTTTGACGCGGGGAGGTGTGCTGCATGATCGGGTCAGTGTCGGTCAAACTCCTGAGCCGAAAACCGCCAAAAGACTATCTCCGATGGATTTTTAGCATTGCGGCTCTGACCCTCTTTGTGCCCGCTTTCATTAAGGTGTCCGCATGGAGGGGGGGAGGGGTGTTTTACAGTTTCAGGATGGCGCCGTGATTGCAGTTGGATTTTTTGTTTTCGAGGGCTGCGTTGGGGTTTTTTGGTTTGGCGTTGACATGAATTTGACTTTGACGTTGACAGGCCGTCATTCTCAATGGTGCGCAGCAAGTATGTGCCCGAGGAGGCCCGATCGACGATCCTCAACCTCTTCCGCATCCCCCTCAACCTCATCGTCGTCACCGTCCTCTCCAACGTGAGCAATGCCTTTGGTGGCCGCTGATAGATACGCCCCGACGGTCCACCTGACATTGACAGCTGGGCAGCCTCAGCAGCGACGTCGTTTTCATCATCTGCGGCATCAGCCTCTCCGTCGCGGCGCTGTGCGCCCACGCGTTCCACCTCGCGACGCCCGACGCCCCCGCGCCTGACGACAAGACGGACGAGGGGAAAGCGATGATTGAGGTCAGCACGCACTGACAGAGGAATGTACTTTTGAATAAACGAGCCCAAGTCAAAGTCAAAGTCAAAGTCAAAGTCAAAGTCAAAGTCAAAGTCAAAGTCAAAGTCAAAGTCAAAGTCAAAGTCAAAGTCAAACGTCTGTATGCAGGACACGTTTCTTCCTCGGTTCTCGTCACCTTAAGCCCTCATCGCCCGATCTGTTTGTGCAGCGCGTCCATGGACACAAGCGCCATCCCCCCCGAATGGATCGAACAACAAACAACCCTCGCCTCTAGCGTCGAGCTCGAAAACCGAGTCCTGCCACTTCCACTCCAGCCTGACGCATGCAGGTTGACTTCAACCCCCAGACCCTCGATGGACTCAACGTCATCGCTGGCCTCGACATCACTACCTCCACCGCTGACAACATGACTGCAATCGGCAGTGTCACCGTCTGCGCCTTCCCCTCCCTTACGCCCCTCCACCACCACGACGACATCTTCGACATCCCCCAGCCCTACATCCCCTCCTATCTCGCCTTCCGCGAGGTCCCCATCTACCTCTCCCTCCTCGCCCACCTCCAAACCAACTGCCCCCATCGCCCGCAGCTCCTCCTCGTCGATGGCAACGGCATTTTCCACCCGCGCGCGCTCGGCGCCGCCTCACACCTCGGCGTCCTCGCCGACATCCCCACCGTCGGCGTCGCCAAGACGTTTTTTAAGTTGGAGCGCATCTCCCTCCCCAACACCCCCCCCGCAGCGCGACCGGCCTTTCACCGCCTCGTCGGCGAGAGCGGCCGCGTGTGGGGCTCTGCGTTTTACGCCACCGCGTCGAAGCACCCCCTCGTCGTATCGCAGGGCCATCGCGTCACCCTCGACGTCGCAGAGCGCGTCGTGCGCGCCGCATGTCGCCACAAAGTCCCCGAGCCGATCCGCCTGTCGGACCTTCGCTCGCGCGAGCTCATGCGCGGCCTCGAGCGCACACTCGGCCTCAAGCCGTGAGGAGGGGGGGGGGAGAGAATCTGTCGGCCCTCACGTTTAACATAGTCAAATGTACAGTGCGTTGAAGCGTCGAACGCAAACAAGTTAAAAATACAAAACAAGTCGAATCGAATCGCACACCCTCAGCGGCGTCGCGCAGCCCAGCCCCGCGGGTCCATCAGCCGCCCCAACCCCTCCCCCCCAGAATCCGACGTTACCGCGTCGCGTTCTTGCGACCTTTTTTCCACCGCAAGGGGCTGCCCCAATGGCCGCCGCCGAAGCGAAGGGAGGTCCTCCGGCGGCGAGTCACTCAGGTCGCTAACCGAAGGAGCACCCCCCCCCCCCGACGCCACAGCTGCACGTCGTTGTGCCACAGGGGCAAGCCGCTGCGGACGCGCGCGATTGCCGCCGGGGGAGAAATCGCGAGTTGGAAGGCCCGAAGTGGTTCCTCCTCCCCCTCGGGAGGAGGGGGGGGTCCCATTTGAGGCGCCATCGAAGCTGCGGCGGGGGCCGCGCCGGGAAAAGACGGAGGAGCCCTCAACGTCTTCGACGACCGTCCCGTCGACGGGGGGGGGGCCGTCCTCGGGGATGGAGGAGTCAACCTGCGCAAAAGATTAAAAAGGCGAGAAAATTGAGCGCACGCTGAGGCGGCGCGAAGGGCGCTTAAGGGCCATCGCAACGTCGGCAACGGCACCCCCGCGGCGAGGGGGGGGGTCAAATGCAGCGCCCTCGCTGTCGCTTGTGACCTGTCAAACGTAGCTGCGCGAAATAAGGGGGGGGGGGGGGACGGGGGAAAGACCCAACGCGCCCTGCCCGCTGTTTTAAAGAAATTCGACGAATATCTGTTATGTGGCCTTTGATCCGATTCTGAAACTGCCGCGACGCCGGTTCTATATTTAGAGTAAGACGGGGACACAGGGGAGGGGGGGAGGGGGTGCAATTAAATTAACAAAACAAAACAGCAAATCGCACGGTCTGTTAAGACAGAGGAAAGCGCGGCGCCGAGGCGGTCTGACGACGTCTCGACGTCAGCAAGGGGGGGGGACGGGACGGCGCCGTGGGAGGAGTCAAAAAGCCCCGGCACGACGAGGCGGTTGGAGGGGCCGGGGGGGGGTGCGTCGTTGAAATATTTGACCGGCACGACCGTGTTTTGGAGCTCCGCTGGGGGGGGGTGAGAATCTTGCCGCCCTCTCCTTCTCCTTTTGAATCCCCCCCCCCGCGCCCCCTCTAAAAGCCCCCCCCCCCTACCGATCGACGTCTTATGCGTGCGGCAGTACTCGTCAATCGCCTCCCGCATCGGTTCAAACATGTTCACAACCGCCTCAAAAGACTTCCTTTTGACATCAGACCCCCCTCCCCCCCCC
>JAIYDP010000284.1 GCA_027487435.1 Verrucomicrobiaceae bacterium
ATGAAAGTAGGGAGTGGGGCGGGGGGTTTTATAGGGGGGCAGAGGCCCATTTCGCTTTGGGGGAACGAATGAGAGCCAGCGCAAAATGGCAGCCGTGCCCTCCAGGTCGTCGTTAACGACTAAATGGGAGACACCGTTTGTGAACATAATCTGAGGGGGTCATCAGGTCGCGTCTGCGGCGCAGTACCTGCGGACCCCCCAGCTGGAAATTTGAGCTGTAGACCTGTTTGCCAAGCATCTTGTTCAGGGCGGCAGCGCCCGTTAACTGAAACGTCAACATTCTTGTTTCCCCACAAACCAAAATGGGAGGGCCCTTTTGAATAGCGCGCTGCCCCAAACGCACAAGGTAGGCGCCAATGCCCACCGACCTGCCGGTGACCTGCAGAGTCAAACTCCGCCCCCCTCGTCAAATGACATATGTCAGCGTGAAGTTTTCAAAATACGACGTGGATGTCTCGCCGGCCATCAACCCGCTGCTGCGCAAATTCTCCACCCCAAGCCCCTCTTCGATCCCGATGATGCTGTCCAGCACCACCCGACCGCCCCCGTCCGAATGGCCGACGACGCTGGGCCCAACGCGAGACGCATCGGACTCGTTTCTGCAGCGTTAAAGACGACAACGTCGCTGACATGTAAAGGTTCGAAAATCCTTTGGTCGGATCCAATTCGTCGACCCACCCAACCTTAAACAGCCGCTTGACTTCATTCGCCAACCCAATGCGCGCCCCTAATCCCGCCGTCAGCATGAGCAGCGTCGGTCAGACCTGAATTGGCGGCGAGATAAATCCGAGGGATCCCCTCTTTCCTTGCCAACCGTGACGCGGCAGTGAACACCTGCCCTTCGCGAGGACCAAACGCACCATTTTCATGAGTGATATCGTTGGCAATAACAATAATGTCGCGGCCAGAAGTATCGGCGGCAGGGAAGCGAAGCCGCATCCTCCAAACGACAACCCCAACGTCGTTCTGCCCCTGCGATCGGACAATCTCAGCCAGCGTGACACCGCCGTCGGAATCAGTCGGGCCTGCAATGAGTTCGACGGCGCTAAGCACCACTCGCTTTGAGACCAGGGTTCGGGGGGGAGTGTTCGTGACCGCCGACAAGGCGGCTTCATACTCGCCCCCTGCGACAGTCAGAGGCGCTTGCTCAGCAAGGGGCACAGAGGTCAAGCAGCGAGGCTTCGAAGAGCTCGACGAAGTCGTACACGTAGACAGTCTCGAGGCTGCGTGCGAGGAAGCGCTTTTGCTCCAGCGGCTCCAGCAGAGGGTAGGGGGCGCCACCGCTGTGCTGGGCTAAGGGTCTTGTGAGTCCCACCGATGAGGAAGCCTACTCATTTCGTCGGACAGCCGGGCCGTCCTGCCGAGGCCCATTCTCGTGGGGATGGAGTCGACGACAACTGAGGCGTTGGGAGTGCATCGCAGCGCCATCACCTTCGCACTTGAGGTGCAGCCCCGTGCGGTTGGTGAAGATCAGCCGCAAATCGCAAATGTCGTCCACGCCTTCGCTGATTCGCGCCAAGACTTCAACACAACGGATGTCCGCTTGCGCCATGCGGCCGCGATGGGTCAGAAGCACCCCCATGACGTGCTCTTGCAGCTACGGACGTGAGGTCCCAAGCGATTTGGTCACCTGGTCCAATGTTGATGTGACAGGTGTCAAGATGTTGACAAAAACATGATTCGCAATCGGCCGCACGCTTTTTCTTTCACAAAACGCAATTTCAAGAGCCGTCATCGCCTCCCCAACCAGCTCATTAAACTCCTGCACTCGTCAGTTGCGGTGGCACAGCAGCAGCACCGAATACACTTGCTGCGTCTGGGAAGCTCCCTCACGAGCAGCGCTTGCAAAAGTCATAAGCAGACATGGCTCACTTACGCAACAACAACACAACGCGCGAAGATGCGAGCGAGCTTCGCGCCATGGCGCTCCTTCCCTAAGTACACCCTGATGCGACGGTTGTGAGAGGCGCACATCTCGACAGAGTAGTTGGGCTCAAATCTGCGCAACTCGAGCTGAAACGCCGTGGGGGGGTCAATGTGGCGGTACAGCTCGTCCTCGCTGAAGCCAAGCGATGCGCGGAACGTGTAGAACTCAGGCGCCTCGCCAATTTTGATGCCCATGAAAGTCACTCGGTCAATACCCGCATCAGCAAGTCTCTCGCCGAGGGGCGCAAGCAAAGCTGCGGCCTCGTCAGCAAAGTCCTCCGCAGGATCCATGACGGCGATTTTCAGGACGTGGCGAGGACGGCCGTGGCTGCTGCGGGCGAGGGCGCTTGGCGCCAAAGTGTCGAGGGCGTCGTAGAGAAGATTCAACATTTGGTCGACGGAGGAGAAGAATATGAAGAGCCCTGAGCGGGAAAATCCAGAGGACATGTGCGAGGAGTCAAATGACCAGCTGTCGTTGCGGTGGATGCGTGGGGACATGTCCGCTTGGGCTTGATAGACCCAGCGGCCCACGAGCGTGGAGACGCCATTGATGTCGATGATCTCCGTGAAGAGGTTCGACAAGAAGTACGCGAGGTGGACCCTCCGCAGGTACAACTCCAACGCCTGCTGCCTCAGGCGCGACTCCTCGCCATCGGCCAGAAGCGACACAATGCCATCGACGGAAATCCAAGAAGACTCCGTCAGCGCCGCAAGGTCACCACCATTTGCGAGCGCATCGCGGATGGCGCGCTGATGCTCCAAAAAGGGCTGCCCGCGCGACCGCGATACGATTGCGCGGCTAAGAGCGACGACTTTGACGTACGGCGCGCCCTGAAGTGACGCAACGTCTCCCAACACAGCCGTGAGCTCTGGCGTCAAAAAATCTGTCGCAACATGCTTGAGGATCTCCACCACCAGCACCGTGCGCGCCTCCATGGCGTTGTGCGCCCTCACGACGCTCCACACAGCCACCGGATCCACAAGAGCCGCAACGACAGCCGACGTCGCGTCCTCAAGCCGGTCGAGGCGGCCGCTGAAGAAGCGCTCGGCAGCGAAGAATGAGCGCAGGTGCTCTGCGAGGACATGCGCAAGGAGGGCGTCCGGTCCGTCGGCGTGGCGGAGGAGGACATCGCGGAGAGTTGGAGCTCGACCGAGGAAGGGGTTGGTGGGGTCTGACGCCTTCAATGATGTGACGGCTTCTTCAAGCGTTGCGAGGAGATGCGCCGGTTGAGGGGTGGGTGCTGCAAGGACGGTTTTGAAAACGGCGAGCAAAGCGGAGGGCATGGACGATCCGACGGAGGTTAGGACGTCGGAGATTTCCAGCGCGGCGAGGGTGGGGTCTCTAAGAGTCAAGATGAGAGTTGACGTCAGCGCAGCAACTTGGGGGGCGGTGGCAAGGGAGGGGTCAACAAGACCGTTCAACAACGCAGCGACGCGGCGATTGCAAACGCGAAGGGTGTGGTGCGGCTTTTCGCTCAGCAGCTGCGGCGGCGAAAAGGCGCGGAATGGCCGCGTGCTAACGGAGGCCTTCTTCACGGCGGAGGCGTCGTCGAGAGCGACGGTGGCGATGATGTCGCCAGCAGTCACGACTGTCCCCTCAGCGATGCGGTGGCGGATGACGCCGGGCTCTTTTGCCACGAGGCTGAGGTACATCTTCATGACCTCCATCTCCGCATAGGCCTGACCCGCAGCGACGTGAGCGAGATCGGCGGTCAAGAAGCGGACGACCTTTCCCGAGATGTGGGCGGTGAGGAGGGAGGGGTCGTACTCGTTTTCGATCAGGCACGTGCGCCCTTCGATCGTCAGGCGCAGCCCCGCTGGCTCCGTGACAGTGTAGACGCTGAAGCTGCGGCCATCGGCGAAAATAAGATGCCCCCCGTCCGAGAGGGTTCGAATTTGTGCCAATACCGTAGAGCCGTTCATGCGCACTTCGAAAGACACATCATCCAACGCGGCGACAACCACAATGTACTTGCAGCTTTGAATGAGGAGATCGTATTTGAATTTGGTCGGATTCGCCGTCAGAACAGGGGCCCGGCCAAAGGAAGTGCTCTCAACAAACTCGTTCCGCACCTTCTCAATATCTCCCCACGCTTTGACCACAGCGCCGCAGACGATGGCAATGTCAATCTCCGGCCTCTCCGCTGTCACGCCAGACACCATCACCCTGTCGAGCCACGACGTGTCGAGTGCATTGGAGGTGAAGTCTTGCGTCTCGAGCAGCGCAACCAAATACTCCACCGGCGTGCGGATCTCGCCTTGGATCGACACCTCCCGCAACGCACTCACGAGGCTCTTGCGCGCGCTCTCGCGAGTCGGGCCCGAAGCAAACAAATGTCCGAATTGCGAGTCAGCGAATTGGTGAACGCCTCCAGCTCCCATCACCGAGAAGTAGCTGAGATATCAAACCCAACGGAAACAAAAGTCACCCCCAAACGTTCGGCGTCGTTCTGAACTTCAGCTCCGTGATGGAACCACTCGTCGGTTGGAAATTCGCGTCGGGGTTCTCAGCCGTGATGCGGGCGGCAATGACGTGCCCAAGAGCTTCGCGGCGGTGATTCGAATCGATGGGGTATGTTGCGGGCCGCAGGTTGAGTGGATCTGGGGGAGGAAGAGACAAGAACGCCGCAACGTCAGGAATGTTGTGGAGGGGAACGCCCATTGCAACGGCAAGCATTGCAGCGGGCAGATTGACATTAGTGATCATTTCGGAGATAGGATGCTCCACCTGCAGCCTCGTGTTCATCTCAAGGAAGTAGTACGTGCCGTCGTGGTACAAGTACTCGACAGTCCCAACGCTAACGTAGCCGACGGTTTTTGCCAGGCGCACGGCGTCGTCCTCCATCTGCCGAAATACAGAGGGGTCGGCTGCGATGGGCGGCCCTTCTTCAATGATTTTCTGGTGGCGGCGCTGAACTGAGCAATCGCGGCCGTAGAGCGCGATGGCGTTGCCGTAGTTGTCGGCGAGGACCTGCACCTCCAAGTGGCGCGTGGATTGAGCGAGAGCCATGAGGAAGACGGGCGAGCCAACGACCTCGGACTGCACATGACGAAAAGCGATGCGAAGCTCCTCTACGTTGCTAGCCTTGCGAATACCCTTGCCCCCTCCTCCTTCAGAGGCTTTGACCATGAGCGGAAATCCAACGGCGCCAGCAGCTTCAATCGCCTGCTCAACGGTTGCAACGACAGCTTTCGCGTACGTTTCCTCGGGGATCCCCCCATTGGCGTAGTCGCATCGCATTCCGGCTCCACTCCAAGGTAACGTTGGGACGCCGACTGACTGAGCGATGATCGTCGAGCCGACCTTGTCCCCAAGGGCTCTCATGGCGTCCGGGCCTGGACCCAAAAACGCAATCTTTCCGTTCGCAATTTCTGATATTCTCTCGGGGAGCCGCGGATTTTCAGATGCATGGCCCCATCCGGCCCATACCCCATGAACTGCTTTGCTCTCGGCAACGTCTGCGATCAGATCCACGTTTGCGTAATTGTTGTAGTTGGGCCCTCCAGGTACCTAGATTGTAAGAATAGCTTGCAAATACAGACCTCAACAACCTCATCTGCCATTTTTATAAACTCAGCGTTGGCAGACAGATCCTCAGGGGTCGCCATCACGACAAAGGTCAGGGCCTTTTCGTTCCCAAGCGTGTCATAGGACCATTTCCTCAGTGATCGGATTGCCTTGACAGCAGCAATACCGTTGTTTGCTATCAGAATCCTACTTATCGACCGGTGACCTCCATGCTTTGCAACGAAGGCCTCCAGAGCCATCGAGAGTACAAACTAATAAACTCTAAATTCAACTTGTCAACTTGTAGAAGGCTGCAGTGGCGCGGGTCGGGAGTCAGGCGCACCAAGGGAGAATGCGGCGCCAAAAGGAGTACTGTCCAACCCCAAATGCAACTGCTACTTTTGAAGAAAGTGCGAAATATGAACTGAAGGGGGCGTCGGTGGTGAAGGGGACACCCAGAGGGGCGGACGTCCCGTTCGCAGGGCCTGCGCCGACAGCGTGGGAACGCGGAGAGCCCCCTTGCAAGATGTTGCGCTCAGTTGGCGCCCCGTTGCTGTCGCTTGGCTCACGTGTACAGGGAGATACAAAGAACACAAAGCCAAATGGAGGAAGGGGAAGAAATGGCCGTACTTCTACCTGCAAATATGCATTTTCATAACGGAGCCTGACAGATAAATCAACCTAGAACGTAAGGGAAGAAGAAGGGCTGTTCAGATTGAAATCAAAGGATCAGGAAGGAAGAAAGTGGTCTCATCAAGGCAAGCCCTTACGAAGGAATCCGCTAAAGTTTTCATCACAGAAATGAAGGCACAACTACCCGCCCCAACAGATAACTCACATCTACCCTTGCCTATCCCACTCAAACCAGGAGACTGTACGTGCAACCTTGGGCCCTTTGCAATAAGACAACGGCTGCGCAACGATGCGAGAGAGAGATGGCACATGAATCAGTATGGAAAGAGGTTGTCTCATGAGGGCAAGCCCTTGCGATGGAATCCGCTAATTTTTTCATCAAGATAATTTAAGCGCGTTCGTAGCAACTGCCACAATCGATTATTCCAGCTACTCACGTTGGCATGAGGAATGCTGCATTCCTGAGGTATAAGACAACAAGGCAGAACGACATGACGAACGAGTAATCAAGGATCAGCAAGGAATAGAGTGGTCACATGAGGGCAAGCCCTTACGAAGGAATCCGCTAAAGTTTTCATCACAGAGCATTCCGAGAATGGAAAAACAAGAAATACGCTTACATATCTTTCACAACCCGCGTCCGTAAGTAGCTTCATAACTTGAGAATCAGCAAGATAACCAAACAAACCCGTTAAAAAAAATGACTGTGATTCAGATAGTGTGTAATTCGTCTCATTAAGGCGAAGCCCTTACGAAGGAATCCGCTAAAAGTTCTCATCATTTATGAAAAAAAGGAAAACAGCAAAAAAGAGTGATGACTTACGTAGAGACACTACTCATGTTTTTCTTTCGACTTTTCCAACTTGTCGAGCCGCAACTTTAACGAGCAGCTGTCGAGCACAAAAAGCATGCTGCAGAAGAGATATGCCAGCACTGCACCGTAGAAAAAGTTTGAATTGCCGGTGCCGGACACAACCCAAACGTGCCAACAAATGGGACCGAGGGTAATGATGTAGAGGAGAATGTTGGCAGACAGGAACAGATTTCGGAATTCTGAAGGGGATCAGATCAAAAGGATCCATGGCTGAAGAGACGTGAGAAGTCCTGAATAGAGACTGAAAGAAGAGAAAAATAGAGCGCGACGTCGACGAGAGTGGGGTAAGACTTGAAAATCGAGACGACTGCAATGATGGCGTATGAAACGAATACAGGATCTTTCCTGTCAATTTGAGAACAAGGGGGAGGATTCTCACCTGAAGCGAATGCTCAAGCAGATCGCATCAATGAAAATATGATACTGAAGCGCAAACAGGAAGAGACCGCGGAAATTGTCGAATATCTCGGTAAATAGGTACCAAAACACGCCCATGTTGGGGCGCTGATCGGGACACGTAAAGACGAAGACCCAATGGTCCCACAGAGACCACAGAAAGTGTCGATGCCACAAGCAAAAGAGCGCAAAGCACGCTGACGAGACAATGGAGGACGAAACTATTCGCTGAACATCAGCCAACGAGAGCACGATAGAGTACTTGAGAAGGGACACCCTGCTTGCGAAGAAGAAGCGCAACCGGGATGGACAGAAGGACGTAGTATGGCGACAGGAGGAATGAAATGAAGAGGAATCCGATGGAAACAGCCGCTCGCCCTAAGCCGTTAGGCCTCCAGGGACTTTCGTACCTTGGAGGGCGGCTGCAACGGCTGAAAGGACGGCCGCATGCTCGAACGAGGTCAGGCTCTGCGCTGCCGTCCCTAATACTGAGAAAGGGCAAAGAGAATATCTACTGAATGAGGAACAATCGTGAGATGATGACACATCATTGCAGGGAGGAACGCATCGAACTTCGAACTCTTTAGGCCAATATTGGCTAACAAGAGAGAATTAATACAGTCGCAAAGGGATAGAGAAATTGCGACAGCGAAGCGAGGCATAAGGGCGAGCGACGAAAGAAGAAATACAGCCACAGGAGGAACGTGTGCTTGCGCTTGGTCAGCGAGGAACAATTCCTCGCGAACTGCCAAAGTTACTCTACAAGCGACTGATTGCAAACGAGACTTCATGCTGTTCACTGGTGTCACGATCTCGACTCTATCAATGAGCTTCTCCTGAAGCGGACTGAGAGAAATCAGCATCCTTGCTGCCACCCCGACGACCAAGCATGTCTGAAGAAGAGGGGTCAGCCTCATATTAAAGATGTAAAGAGTGGAAAATAGAGCATTTGATGTCAGAACATTCAAATTCAACTTACTCTGTTCTGGCTTCTTTTGTGACTAGCCGGCAATCGAAGAGTATGTCGTCAAGTCTAGGAGGCTCCACCAGAAGCACCCCAGCTTCTGCAGCCATTCTCTCCGACGGAAGTGGGTCTGACATTGACGAGTATTTCAAGAGGGCGTCTATTGATGATGACAGTATCAGCGACTCGGATGATGACGACTTCTTTGCTGTCAAAGCAAAGCCTCTATCTAAGAAGGACCTCTCTTTTCCAAAGGGAGCAGCAAAGTCTGCTTCTGCGCCAAAGTTGTCTGCTGAACCGTTTCGTGTTGAAGAGTCTGCAGCCTCAAAACTAGTCCCGTCTTTAACTGCAGAGATTGCTACTCTACGGCAGGAAAAAGACCATGCGATGAGCGAAGTGTCCAAGCTTAAAGCTGACTCGAAAACATTGCTTGCCCGATATGACATGCTGGAAAAGAAGTACGACGTGCTGCGGAGAGAAAAGACTGAGGCGCTTGAGCTGGAGCGTCAAAGCAGCGCCAAGATCTTGGCTGAGCAGCGCGCGAACGAGAAGGCGCTGGTTGCGGAGTATGAGAAGCGTTTGGCCGCGCTGAAATCTGCAAATGATGAAGAGATCCAACGCCGCCGCGACATGGAGGCTCTCAATCAAAGGGAAATGCAGTCTTTTCGCTCTGAGCTCGAGCGACAGTTCAGAGTGCTTGTTGGGGGTGAGGCTCGCAAAGAGGCCGAGGCTGTGCGGATGGAGCTTGAGGCTGAGCTGCAGCAGAAGGTATCAGAGGCTGAGACGGCAGCGAAAATGAATGCCGAGCTAGAGCTGCAGGCCCACATAGAGAGTGAGCGATCTCGACTTCAGTCTAACGTGCACAGAACTTGAGCGGCAATATCGAAGCAGCGCAACCCGAGCAGTCGACGACATTGTAGCGCAGCTGTCGAGAACGGAGGCTGCATTGGCGTCGTCAGAGGCTGAGAGAGTACGGCTGCAAACGGAGGCGTTCGAGAGGGCAAAAGAGGACCTTCGTGTTGAGTACGAGGTGGAGATCGCGTCGTTGCAGCGTCAGAGTGAGACAATGAAGGACGATATGGAACGGGAGTATCGCACGCGGCTGGATGAGTTTCGGAAGAACAAGGAGAGCGAGATTGAGGACAAGATTCGGTCGGAAATGCGAGGGGCGGCGGAGAGAAAGATGCGAGAAGTTGCACCCCCCCTCTCTCGCATTGCTAATGGAAGCAGCTACTGCTCGTGCGGCTCAAAGTCGAACTCCGGCCTCAAGTTGAGAAGGAGCTGCGTGACGAGTTGACGCCCATCATTGAAGCCGACGTCCGATCGAAGCTTGCTTCCGCTTCGATCCAGTCGGCGGGGTTGGCAGACACATCCCACCCAAAGTCGCCGACACGCCAACCCACAACGCCGATTCGAATAGTTCAACCGCAGTCTCAGCCGGACCTTCAGTCGCATCCTCAGCCTCTGCCAGTGTCAGACCGTGAGGATTCTGTGAGATCGGTGACTCCACCGCAGACTCGATCAGAATCGTCTCCATCAAAAGAGAAGCTTGATGAGGCTCGTTTCTTTATCGTCCGTCTGACGATGCAGTACTTTTCGTCAAATGGGAGCTTTGATGCGGAGGAGATTGCAAAGCGCATTATCGCGGGTCTGTGCGAGTGTTTGGGTCCTGAAGCTGCAGACGCACGCAAAGGCTTCAACCCTCTTTCGTCCCGCACATCCAACGCACAGTCCGCTGCCGCCGCAGTCTCTGAGGCGCTCCGATCGTCGCTCTCTCGCGCTGAAGTAGCTGCGTTGGATCCCAGCCCGCCGCCATTCTCCGTTCGAGTGACGCCCAAGCATGCCGTTCCGAACGTTGACGGGCCGTCTCCTTCAAAGTACACCGAGACCCTGCGAAGGGTTTTCCCTCAAGAGAAGCCTCGCAAGAGTGTCAAGTGGAGCGAAGATGTTGTAAGCCCGACGCCAGCGCCGCCGCCTGATCTGCAACGCGGAGATAGGCGGCAGCCACCCATCGGGCGGCCCCCCATCTTGCAAAAAGGAGAAAATACCGATGCTGACGAAGACATGGTCGCAAGCACTTTTGACATTTCCAATTCGTTAGTGGGCGTGGTTGGACGATGAGGAGGAGGAGGAGGCAATGGCGCAGCGTGCATTTTTGAATATGCCGCCGCTCGACGTGACCCAAAGTGTTGCTGGCGATCGCTTACGGGTGCTTCTACCTGCACTGCATGAGATGTGGGGGAAGGTTGAGGAGGCTTTCCGCCATCGGTTTGCATTTACGGAGGCGCTGCGAGAGGCCGACGACCGAAAGGTTTGCTTTGACGTCCGTCACTATTGATGTGTTAGCGGCTGGAGATGGTGACAGCGGAAATGCAGGACTTGAATGAGCGTCTCAAGAGAACATCGCGCGACATGGCCCTCGTCGTTTCGCGCGAAACTGTAAAGATGCGCCTGCGGCAGGTCACGGAGGAGCTTCAGAAGGGTTGCTCTTGCCTTGCGCGGAGTCGACTGATTTGTCGCAGGGACTCTGAAGGGCGATGCAGTGCGGCATCTCGCGTCTCAAAGGGCTTCGCTGGCGAACGAGTTGAGGCGCTTGACGTCGCACATTCAGAGCGCGTTGCCGACGTACGCGACGACTTTTGGGGAGCCCCTTATGTACCGTGGCATCGACTACGCAGAGATCATGAGGCGGGACAAATGGCGGGACGACGAAAGAACACGTCGGCTGGAGAGGGAAAAGATCCAAAAGAAGGTGAAGCGGGCAGTGAGCTCATGAGGGCTCAGATCATCTCCCCATGGTGTAATTTCTTATTTAAGCGTATGAACACATCACATCACTATGATTTTCCTCGCTTCGCACCCGCCCCAAAGAAGCTCTCCAAGGTCCTTTTCGCGGGAGATGACGCTGCCTCATTGCCCTGCACACCCGATGAGTCCCTCCCCACCGAGCCTCCGCTCCCGCCCTCTTTCATGGGAGAAGCTTCGGAGGAAGCAAGCGGAGGAGATTCCACTGCCTTCTTTGCAAAAAATGCTGCGACCCCTTTTGGTGCCTTGCGAGGGGGCTCGAAGGGCGCCCGATGGAGCAGCTCTGAGACGAAGGAAATGAAAGATTTGGCATTCTTGGGGGCGCATGCTTCTGCGTCGTTCAAAAAGAAGACGTACACATCCAAGCCGCGTTCGACGAATCCGAGGAGCTTCTGGGCGTACGCCTTGAGGTCCTCGTCGCTGTAGTCCCACTCGTGCTCTTGCTGGAGGGGCGTCAACTGGTTTGGTTGAGGGACGGAACCTTGTGGCCATGGAGTCGCCAGTAAATGAAGTCGGCGGTGATTTCATCCGTCGCGACGATGTTTTTGCTGCCGGTGATGAGAAACGAAAGTAAGAGAGGGGGTGCCTTTGATGCTCGTGCATGACAAGCGCCCAATTATTCCTGCGGAGGACGGATACTGTGACAGGATTGAACCAGGATTGGTCTCTGAACTCAAACGCAAAGCGAAGGGTCTTCGGGAGGATTGACTCAAGGGCAATGATGCGGTCTAGGGGGATGAGCAACGGTAACGACGTAATGACCGATCTCGAACGTCATTGTGGGCGGAAGTTGGATCAGGATAGGTCCCAATCTATCACCTAAGTGTTGTGCTCCTTCGTAGAACCACGACCACTGCTGTTCAGGGTCAGAGAGTCGTTTTTCATGCGTGAAGGTCTGGTTCCTAAAACATCGGATTTTACAGGTGACTTGCACATTTTCAGACAGTACTGAAATCCTGATGCTGCTCTCTGTCGCCAAGACTCGAATGTTTTCACAGAAGGATGTGTATGGAACGTGTTGTTTATCTCACAAGTGTTGAAAAACTGTTGGAAGTATTCCAACTCATGGTCTGGTTTCACAGTATGCGGATAAAACTTTCGGCGCCAGTAAGCTGCATATGTCATTGCGATCTACGTACGATTTCTCACGATACGTGTATCCTGCCGTTCCAATGAAGACCTTCGACATAAAAGCGCATTTCCAACTCATTAACTTGCAAATTTGCAAACACCGGCTTCAAATGTCGGACAATGCAGACGGCCTCTTCATGCTTTTAAATGTATTCAATTTGGGTGATTCTCTCAAGTGCTAGGCTGCAGATCCATCCCTTGAACGAGAGACGAATCATATCGGCACTGGAGGGCCTGAAACCGAAAAGTACAGCAGTCCACTTTTCCCCTAAAATTCTAGTGGAGATGTCCGGCAATCGCCTTTGGAGCTTGTCGCTTCGGCAATTGAAGGTTTAGCTGGCGTCGTTTTTTCTGACGGTGTGAGATCTTGAGAACGGCGCACGGAGTTCCGATCCTGTACTTTACGTTCTTACTCTCAGCCAAACTCTATCGGGAATTCTCTTCCTCTCATTGCAATAGGACAGTAACGTCTCTCAAGATCGAGGGAGTGCAGCAGAGGACCATGCGGTTTCCAACGAGAAGAAGTTGTCTTTGCTCTTGCCCCCTCTGACGCGCTCAGGCGTCCGACCCTCGCGCTTCTCATCGATCAAGAGGCGGACGAATACGTTGGACCGTCTCTCTATTCCGTTGTGCGGTCATGGTTTCGAGGAGGAGACGGAAAAACACAATTTCGGCAGCCCTCGTTGTACCCTACCAGAGCGCCGCCTCCACTTCAACTTCCTGACCCCCCCCACCATGCCCTCATTGACGTGGCCACGGGAGAATTCATCGACTCGATCAAAGCAAGCGACGAGAGTGCGGGTTTCAAGTCAGCTGAAAACGAGAGGACGCCCGCCCATCTCATGGCCGAGTTGGTTTTCAGAGGCAAAAAACGACGCCAAGCGTGAGCCAGATTCCCCTTTCCCCCCCCCCCTGCTTTGTGTTTTGAGAGCCGATGTGACACTCTCAGCTATGTTGAAGCTGTTGCAAAACGAAATGCTGTCTTTGGGGAGAGAATGGATATCATCTTGTCGCGTCTTAAGACATCGACTTCGAAGGAGGCGTAGATGCCAAGGGCGTATACTTGTACAGTTACAACCTATTTCCTTTGAATGCAACTCATTGGAAACATCAGTTATATAATAAATGACACTGTGTATGCGCTAAGTGTGACCCCACCCTTGCTGAATAAATTTCGGGTGCTCCGTCCCTCGCACAAGTAGAACTGGCCCTTTAGCTTCGCGGTCGTCCTTTGGGAAGGGGGGTGAGAATGACACTGTGGGAGATGTGCACCCTCTTCAACGAGCATGGAACCCAGTTCATGATGTTGCACCTTGAGCACTTGTGCTTCGGAATGAGGGCGTTGTAAGCGACAGTGCGGCTGCAGAATGAGCGACAAACGGCGCATTAATCACGAAGGGCAACTGAGACATTTGAAGAACTTTTTCACCCCTTGAACGACTCGGATATTGTGGTTTAAACTCTTTGTCTGACATGCAGGAGTCTTTTCCCCCGTGTACCCGCACTGACACGTCAGCGCAACGATTGGACGGGCTTGCCTCATCGCACACAAACAGTTTTGCTTTTTGCTCTTTCACATCCGCCAGCTTGTCCTTGAGCTTTTCCCGTTCGATCAATTTGTTCACATACGCCTCAAATTTCTTATTTCGGATCTGTGCCGTAAGACGATACCACTGCCACGGGCTACCTCCTGAGCGGCAACGTTGTTGGTGGAGCCTTGGGACCTGATCTCAGAAATTGTGTCCGCCGTTACCTTCGCCTTATGAGGAGACCCAACAGAGGTGATACCCCCATTTCCTTGACAAAGTCAGACTCGGCACGGGCCGCCGGCTCGTCGGCCTCCGCAGCGGTCGCGCTCAACTGCTTCTTCCTCCATGCCTGTCGAATCAAACGACAGTCACGTGGACGTCGACAAGCTCAAGGTCCGAAATCTCAGTGCCGATGGGTATCGAATTGGGATCAGGTGCTTTGAACCCCCCGATCTTCTTCGCGTACTCAATGGCCCTTTTCTTCAAGAGTGAGGTGCGAGGGTGATAAAACACCTTCGACGACTCGATTTTTAGAGCATCTTCGTCTGCTTTGCGCTTTCGAAAGGCCTCGGACAGTTCCAGCGAAGATTTTGATGATTGCAGGGGCATCGTTCCACCCAAAGCAGCGCGAGCTCGGCTACTCGACATCAAGCGCACTTTTGATGGATCAACAGCGGTCGCAAGTGAGGGGGATTGCGTCACTGAAACGATTCATGGAGGCATAAGAAAAAATACCAACAAAACGTGGTGAAGGGACAATTGCTGCCGATGTTGGCGCTGTTTGCTTAAGCAGCAACGCCCTCCTGCATTATTAGTCCGCACGTGCATCGATCGGACAGATTGTCCGCGGTCACGATGGCATGCACTTGCTTTGGAGGGGCCGAATTGGATGATCTGTGGGCGGCCACAGTAGCTGAAGGTGCTTTGCTGCGCCATCAGACTTGCCAGAGGAAGCAAACAGCATCCTACTGAGCTCCTTCTCCACAGATTTCAATTTTCCAGACGCGTGATACTCACACACATCCGTTTGGGACCTTGCGTCTTGTCAGCGATATGAAAACAAAAATAAAACAGATTCACAATCATCGTGCACGGCTGCCCATCCTTTCGCAAAGCAGCGCACCGCCCCATATCGCGAGAGAAACCTTCGCGGTCAGAGCTTTAAGCAGTAGCCCAACCTATTTTCAGAACCTGGTTGTCGTTGTTGACAATGACCCGAACGTCCCCACCGCCACTCTGACGAATGAGGAATGAATGAAAATCTCAAGCATTTTCGAGCATTTTTGGTGTGAGGATCGCAACCACTTCGCCCTCCTTGAACGTCAATGGAAACAGATGAGACGGACCAAGATGTTCCAAAATTTCTCGAAGGCGTGCCCAAACATCATCACAGACAGTTTTCCAGCCTTGAGACTGCTGAGCTTGATGGTGACATACTTCTTCCCATTCGACTACGCCGTCAAATTCCTCAAAACCTTGTTAGATACGGAAACCATTGTAGATGAGTTGTGCACGACCACACCAATTGTTCCCTACCCGGCTAAGACCGTCTTCGCTACGCACTCACCCATTCCTTCTTGTCTGGTGCTTTTGATGATAAAAGAATACTGACAAGTCATTCGGTGGCTAATATTGGAAGGACTCGATGTCGACAAACGATCGAAACGCAAAGTTGTCGTCAAGGTCTACTTGCGGAATGTATCGCTTCCTCCACCAGTAAGATTTTTTAAACGGGGTCAAGACGATAAACTTATGCCAGACTTCGACTCGGTGAGGCTTGTGTGAACCTCTGGCTTCTTCACAGCAACTGCCTCGCGTCCCACAGCCACGCTATCCTCGCGCGTTGAGGATGGTTTCTCTTCTTGAGTTAAAAACTCCTCACAGAAGCCACGTACCCAACTCTGCAAAAAGCGCATCTAAAGACATTATTTTCCCGCCACACTCAAAAAGGGTCATATTTGTTTGTTAAAAATGCTACGGACTTGCTGGGTTTGGTCACTGCTTGCAGTTGTCTGGACTGCGTCATATGAGCCGACTTGGTTCGCGGTCTCTGTACTGTTCGCTTACCTGGAAGGGAGTCCTTGGACCAGCGCCCATGCCCTGAGTGGTACGACGACGCCAAGTTTGGTGTTTTCATCCACTGGTTCGCTTCGAGGGACGATTGCTGATGAGAAAGGGGGGTCTTTTCGGTGCCCGCTTGGTCCAATCCCGATATTTATGCAGAATGGTATTGGTGGAGCTTGATGCAAAACGGATCATCTACGCAATCCTTTCACCGACAGACGTTTGGGGACAACTTCAAATACGAGGACTTTGCCCCAATGTTCAAAGTGCTCTTCCGATTGACCTTTTGATGCAGTTTTAGGCAGAACTATTCAACCCCGACGATTGGGCAGACATCCTCTCGCGGAGTGGCGCCAAGTACGTCGTTCCCACGTCCAAGCACCACGAAGGTTTTTGTATTTGGCCGTCATCCGTGTCATGGAATTGGAATTCGGGTGGGAGATCCGATGCCGAATGTCATAATTTAAGTTGACGTTGGCCCCCACCGTGACCTTCTCGGCGACATCTTCGCTGCAGTTCGGCGCAAGGGGCTTCGTGCAGGGCTCTATTTTAGCCTCTATGAATGGTACAGCTCCTATGCCCAATTCTAAGCTCTCAAGGTTTCACCCATTGTACCGGTCGAATGATCCTGGCCGTTATGTTGACGAAATCATGATCCCTCAGCTCCACGATCTCGTTCAGAATTACTCTCCTGATGTTCTTTGGGCTGATGGCCAATGGGAGCACGACTCAGACTTTTGGGTACCATGTCGCGAGTTCAAATTTGAATTTGCAGAAAACAAAGGAATTCCTCGCGTGGGTTTTCAACGATGCAACCATCAAGGACTCTGTCGTGCGGTTGACAAATTTGTTGCACTCACTTCAAGGCTGTAAATGACCGATGGGGTTCCGACACTGTTGGGAAGCATGGCGGGTTCTTCACGCCCGAATATTCCCCCGACGTATACAAAGGTGAAACTCCCCCAATTAATTTTCATTAAACTCTGGCAAGAAAAGAAATGGGAGGAGAATTCAGGGGTAGATCTTCATTCTTATGGCTACAACCGGAACACGCCGTCGAGCCGGTACTATTCTGCAATGGGTTTGCTTCGATTGCTATTCAGGAGCGTCAGCAATGGCGGTAATTTCTTGCTCAACATAGGTTTTGCTTGTTTCCATCGTGTTCACGTCAAAAGGACCAGCGGCGGACGGAAGGATTCCTAGGATCATGGAGGAGAGGCTGCTGCAAATAGGCGAGTGGCTAGCCATCTACGGCGAATCAATTTATGCGTACGGCGCATCCAATTTTGGATCATTTTCCAGGACCCGCACAATGCCGCTTGCATCAGAGACGTTTGACGTGTCGCCCTCTATTGAGGACATGACTTTTGCCTCCGATCAGAACAACGTTTTTGGGCAAGTGTCTCCACGATCCTCCAAGGGCTCCATCGTGTATCTTGGATCCTACTCATCAGGGAGTGGCTGCGAAGTAGCTTGTGCCGGCAATTCGAGCTGTCTCTCATTTGTTTATTTCTCCAACTCTGCCGATCCTGCATATGTTGGCGAATGCTTTGGCAGGACGGACCCCGTTTGGCTGCCGTTGCCGCAGACTGGGGTAACGTCGGGGACAAAGAGTTTTGCAACTGCGTACTACACAAGGCCAAAAGGAAATGACAATGTGGTTTACGCCATCATTGACACACAGACGCTTGGCTCTGTGACATTGAGGGCACTGAAAGGGAGCTCTGATACGACCGTCTCTGTCCTTGGCAGTGAATGCGCTGTCAAGTTGTTGACGGGTGATGGCGTATCCTTTGATGTTAGCCATTGCAAGTTGCGTCCAACACCGACGGGGCGAATCATGGCGTATGCTGTCAAGATGACAAACGTTTCCTTCCAATATTCGAATTAATAAACTCACCCTCAATTCTTTCGCTGTCGCAACTTCATTCTCTTCACAATAACTGCAGCTTCAACGTCATCCACAATGCCCTCCATGCTCAGCGCCACATTGCATCCTGTGGGGTCATGTGTGAGCAGCCAAGCCTTACCTGCAACAGCACATCGCGCCCGACGACGGCAGAGATCTTCAGCAGTCTCTCGACTATATGTGTGCCCGCAGCTAACTTTGACCGGGTCTTCATAAAGAGCTCTCGACACGGGGTCAAGCATGGTCACTTGCGCAGCGGTAGCTTGAACGTCTTCATCTCTGGACTCTTCCGCTTGAAATTGTGGGTACTTTTCCTTCGAAATTATCACTCAGATGAGAGTTTACTTGAGCCGCAGCCTTGAAACGATTGTATGTCCGAGATCTCTCGAGGCCTTCGAACATTTCTGTTTGGTACAGCTGAGTTACTTGGGCATTCAGTCCTTCAAGTGCAGCACCATCCGACGCCTCGTCATTAGGCAAGAAGTAATGCACATACAGAAATATTCCGAATCTTCTCGTCAGCAAGGCTGGATATTCTGGAAATGAATTGGGCAGTCCTCTTTGAAGCAAGTATTGCTTTCTGTACATCCTTCAAATCAGAATCCTTCAGGATGTGGTTCTCTTTGTTCAGAATTTCGACAAATTCTGCAGCCAGCAAAGCGGAAGCCTCCATGTTCTCCGTCAAAACCTGCTCATTGTTCGTTCGCGCCATTTTAAGTCTCTTGTACACTCCTATGGAAACTCTTATTCGATTACAGCTCTCTCACAAGAGCGCGTAAACACGAAAACAGGAAGGGAGAATAAAGGCATTTTCTTACAAGAAGTGCCTGTCAAGAGTGATTTCTCGTTGTTATTTTTAAAGTGTTCAAGCGTTTGTATGGGATCAGGAGCCAGCGCGTCGCGGCCGACGACGGGCTCCGATTCCTCAGGTGGTCGCGGGATTCTTACGAGATTAGGGCTTAGACCATCTACGGGCTATTCCCTCGACTCCAGGGGCGACTCCAGGGACTCGGACGATAGTTCTGGACGGAAAAAGCCGAAAGCGAGGGATACGCCTGTCGAAGAGCGTGCCAAAGTGAGAGAAACAATTCAAAAATCGGAGGCAAAGGAGAGAGACTTCCTTCTTCGAATCCAAATTCTGGAGGAGCAGGTTGAGGAGCTGAGGGAAAATGAAGGCAAGCTCGGCTTGATTATGCTCACTTGTAAGCACACTTGACTCGAACTCTCGAAGCCGCTGAAGCCACTCTTGCAACAGTTGCGGACCCGGAACGCGAAGCGGCCACCTTCAAGTTTGCTCTGGAACAGGCGCACGAAGAAATGACGAGGCAACAGCAGAAGTTCGAGCAAGAGAAGGCAGTCCTGTCTGAAGACTTGCGAAGGCTCCAAGAAAACGTTGCCACGAGATCAGCTGCGGATGAAGCAGCAAAAGCTGCTCTTCGTCAAGAGAATCGAGAGCTTCGGAAAATGCTTGGGATTGTGCAGCTGCCTCAGAGTGTGCTTGATCCGGCCAAACCTGCATCCACTGACGAGGCTCGACAGCTGTCTCCGCCGTTACCTGTGGAAAAGTCGCTGCCTCCTGCTGCTGTTGCAACTGACTCGAAGCCTGCTGATGTGAGTACCCCAGCCGTGGCCCCGACACCACCGCCGCAGCAGCAAGGCGGCAGCTTGAAGACTGTTCCTACACCTGCTCAAGTTGAGGCACCAGTCATTGAGCCGCTGAAGGCCGCTGTCGTGCAAGATGTGGTTGAGGAGAAGAAACCTGCGAGCTCCGTGCACATCGACGCGTACTTCAAGGAGTCCCATCCGATGGCAGCAGACGCGAAGCCGCTACAGATGGAGCTGACAATGGACTCCCCTCACGTCGCCGTAGTCCATCAATGCACTCAACGAGGAGGTGGTTTCACTCTCAGACGAGGCATGTTGGACAATTTAGTCTCCCGCATCGCAGCACATCCGAGGGGCGTGCATTTAGTCCATGGGGCTGCGGGCATGGGCAAGACTCATTTCATGGCTCACCTTGTCAATGCGCTGGCTGCAGAGAAGAAAATTCTTACCCTTCCTTTCTTTGTCGGCGCTGACTTCGACTCTGCTGACCCTCGCCGCATGGCTCAGAACCTTTTTCGGCGTGCAGTGGGCATGTTGGGGGGTCACGTGCCGGAGGCAGAGCTCACCTTCGACGAAGCCTTTGCTGGACTCAAGGATTGCCTTCAAAAGCGCCGTGGCCAGCGGCTTGTGCTTGTCGTCGATGCCGTTGATCGAGTTGTATGCTACGCGCCGCCGTTTCCCATTGAGTGGCTGACGGAGGCGTGTGAGAGCTGCCAGGTGGTGTTTAGCGTCACGGACGTTACGTCGCTGCCTGGCCTCCCCGACGTCGTTGGGGACCATGCGAGGCTTCTTCGGCAGAAGAAGCGCGTTGATACAGAAGTGGAGTTGCCGGAACTGGGGATGGAAGAGCGCTCGCAGCTTGTTAAATCTATTGTTCTGGAGGGCAGGCGACGCGACAAGGAGCTACTAGAGAAGAAAGCTCGAGAGGAAAGGGAGAAGCTGCTGGAGGAGCGGAAGCGCAAGAGCGAGGTTCGGATGCAGCGGCGGCTGCAGCGAGAGAAAATCTTGGGGACAAATGCAAAAAAGCGTCGAGCTGTTCGCGAGGATACCCTCACACCCGCGGACGAAATTGTGGTCGAGCTTGTTGTCGAAGAAGGCGACGACTTGCTAGCTGAATACGAGTTGTCCGCTCTCCTCGACAAAGCCGGCGCTGGGGCACCATTCTTTTTGTCGCTTGCCTGTGCATTCCTTCACAGCCCTCTAAGGCAGCTGACTATGCTTGAGCAGGTATTTGCGATGCCGGACACTACATCTGGGTTGATCGCGAACATATTTGAGATGTGGGAGAATGCCCACGGACGCGATGTTGTCCGTCTTGGACTCTCTTTACTTGAGTGCGCAAGGTTCGGGCTTAGCGAGTCGGAGCTCATTGAGATGATGGCGCCGCTCTGTACAGACTCTCGACCATTGACGGGCGATGTGGGCGAGGACGTGCAGGTGCCGCCACCACCACAGTGGCATGCCTTCATCTGCGATCTTGACATGATAACACGTCCCCCTCTCATTGATGCTGGCGGCCGCACATTGTACTTAGGTGGAGGCAGGACAGGATTTTCTCATGGCGGCGCCAAGTCGGGGCTGCTGATGCTTTCTCACGACCTTCTTCGAGCTGAAATTCAAGTTAGGTACCGCAGCCACAGCTGCTTCTGGCACCGCGTGAGTTGCATCTTCTAAATGCGTGACTCTATCAGATTCCAAACAGCTTCCAAACTCATCATCGCATCGCGACGGTGTTTGCTAGGCGCGTGGATGAGACACTGCGTGATGCGGAGGGTACGATTGCAGCCGGCAAGGGTCAGCTTGCTGAAGGACCCTCCACCAAGAAGGTTGTCATTCCTGAAGACCTAGAGGTCCTCTAAGATATCGTTGCTGTCTCATGTGGTCAGCGTGAGTACCAGCGACGCCATGCCCTGAGGGATCTTGTGTACCACTTGTCCCATTGCAAGCATTGGAAGCTTGTGGAGGCTTTCCTCACAAACATCCCTTTCATCGAAGCAACGTCTCTTCTCTTGTCCTCGTACGACCTCGACTCCTTCTACTCCCTCGCACTCGACGGCTCCACTCTGCGCGATAACGCCACCGAGCTCGGCTCCCTCTCGTTCTTGCAGCGGAATAGGTCCTCCCTCCACCTTTCGCGCACTCACTGCTTCAGACTGCAGGATTTCAAGCGCTTCGTCTCGTCTTTTGCCCATGTGTTTACCATCTACCCCGTGTGTATCACATTCCTGCTTGCTAATCATTCAGTACCTTGCCCTGCAGCAGGCTGCCAATCAGCCGGATGCGAGTGCCGTTTGCGCCGCAGCACAAAAAGTGTTTCTCAGGTCTTGTGTCTAACCCCTTGCAGCTTGTTGACGGCGCTGCTGCGCATGCCGCTTGGTTCAAGCACATAAACAAAGTGCAGCGAGGTGAGCCTTGCCTCATCACCCTCCGATCCAGTGGGTTTGTGTTTTGCGTGCAATACGCTCCTGATGGCAGGCGCCTTGCTACCGCTTCCGTTGATGGATTGGGTGGTAAGGTGACTGTCTTCGACGCGCGTACGTCGGTTGAAGTAGCTGCCTTTACTTTTGCGGGCCACGTGACCAGCATCGCCTTTTCGTCTGATTCAAAGTATTGCTCGTACTGGCGACTTGAGGCTCATGTGTAACAGATTTCTTTTGGCGGCTACCTCCGATGGCGTTGTCGGTGTTTGCGATCTCATTAACGTCAAGGTCAAATCACGTGAGGCGGTAACGTCGATCCTCCAAATGGCCTGCACCTTTTCGTTCGATGGCAAGAAGGCTGTCGTTGGTACGCCTACTATCTGTGCTTACCTAGTTTGATTGCTCAGGTACCCGAGATGGCGCCCTCGCCTTGTTTGACCTCTCCACCCATCGCTACTACAAGCTCGTGTCTCTCTCACTTACAGATTCAGAGGGCCGCCCAGCTCCCATCACAGCCGTCGCAATGTCACCAGACATGACCCGCGTTGTTGCAGGCATCACAGATGGCTCTCTTCGTCTAGTTTCCGTTAGCGGTGCCCCCTCGTTGGTTGAGCTCCGCTCCTTCAAGGCGCACAGCTCAAGAGTCAACGCCATTTCTTTTGGTCCTGACGGCGACGCGTTTTCCACCGTCTCCGTCGACTGCACGGTGAGGCTGTGGGAATTTTCAACCTGCGAGACCGCGGCGACAGCGGCGGCATCAAACTTGTTCACTGTCAAATCGGAGGGCAAAGACGTGACCTTCTTCGCCGAGGGCGCACTCCTTTGCGTCGGGCTGCAGGTGATTCTCTCCATGCTTGCAAAGCTGGGTGGCTGACGCCGCAGGATGGGACAATCGGAGTGTGGGACGTGCGCTCAGGCGAGAGGATATTGACACTGGGGACGCATGGGGGGGCGGTCAATGGCGTGAGCGTGTCGAACAATGGCAAATACATTGTCAGTGCGTCATCGGATTGCACGACCAGAGTGCCACCCTTTTGGCGATCACTGACGCGGAAAGGTTTGGAGCGTTGCAGACAACGAGGCTGCGGAAACATTCAACGGGCACCCTAATGCATCCATCACATCCGTGTCGTACGGTGCTGATGGCAACGAAATTGCGACGGCTGCGACGGATGGATCAATCAAAATGTGGTCCGCGAGGCGAGGCGTGGAGATCATGGCGCTTGAGGGGCACACGGAGGAGGTGTCTGCCATTCAATTCGCCCCCGACATGAGGTACATCCTCTCAATGTCCCTCTACGACGGCTCCATCCGCTTCTGGAACGTCCTGACCGGCAACGAGCTTCGCGAGAGGTCTTTCTCGTCTATTTTTTTGGCTTGTCTCGACTTCCGAGCGGACGCGGAGGCGATTGTGTCCGGTAGCTTTGATGGCTCTCTGTCGATTTGGTCGTCAGACGACTCGACAGAGTTGTTTCGCCTCGGCAAAGATCCAGAAGTGCCGACGGTTATCAATGGCGAGGTGCAGCATGACTACCACGCCGACGCTATCACGTGCTGCCGCTTCAGCCCAGACGGAAAGATCGTAGCCTCAACGAGCTTTGATGGCACTGTCAAGTTGTGGAATGCCATCGTCGGCACGCTGATGGTCACAGTCCGGCGTCATGAAGGGCCTGTTCGCACCTGCACCTTCTCTCGCGACGGGCGGCTGTTCTCAGCTGGGGATGACGCTGTGATTCGAATCTCAATTGCGGGCACTTTTGATGATGGAGGCTGCATTGAAGGCCACAAGGGCCCCATCAACGGCTTGTCATTCGGATCGAGCGGGCAATTTCTCTTTTCAGCGTCTGACGACAGAACTCTTCGGTGCTTCACGTTTAGTGGCACCTGGGTGCAGATTGCGCTCTTTGCAGCCCCATGCCCGCTTCGTTGCGTCGCTGCGAGCCCTCAGGAAGGGGAGGAGGAGCTGACGACTGGAGGGGCTGATGGCCAGGTGTTTCTGCTCCGGCTCTATCTTCCTGGTGAATGGTAGGTGCGACAAGTTTACTCCAGCGCACCACCTAACAGATTGCAATGGCATCATTGTTGTCCAACCCTTGACGGATTGTAAGGCCGCTTCCAACAGTGGCTCCGAGCGGCTTGTCGACCCGAACTAACTGCGCCGAGATGTCATCCTGCCTCGTAACCGGCGCATCGACAATGCATTCTCCGACGACGTCGTTGTCTTCGCAGGGGCACTGCAAAGAGTCTCCTTCTATCATGGACGAATGCATGCAAGTAGAACTGTGGCGTCAGGCTGAGGATGGAAAGATCAGACAAGATCTCTTGATCATTCCGCATGATCACGAAGCGGAAGTCATCTGACACCTCCACTCCATCAAAGTTGAACTCACTTGCGCCTGTGGAAACATCCTTTGCGCTTACGATAGCGTGTGCTCGTTCGCGTTGCGTGACTTCCCCAATAATCCCGATAGCTCCAACGTGCGTGACTTCTCGACGCCACCGTACCCTCACGGCAATGACGTTCCGAACTTGTCGAATGATGGCGCCGTCGGCTGAAGCAGTCGCGAAGTACTCCGTGTATGTCCGCTGCGTTTTGCTGAGGGCGACTGATCCGTCCAGGCACCGAACACTCGCCTCAACAGCCTCTGACGCTGACGAGACGAGCTTTGCGAAAATGGCCCAACAACTGGCCAAGAAAGCAGGCCTATTTGGGCCTGATGGCGCTGCAAAGATGACAACGTTGGAAGGGTGTTGACGGAGGAAGCTCTGGACCTCCCCACAGAGGGCGAAGAGTCGCCGCAGGGGAAGGATGCCTCCCTCTGCCATTCGCTGCGGCACACAGCGCAAATTTTTCCTTTGCTCAAAACTCTTGGTGCAGTAGAAGAGGGCATAGTGGTCCCTATATTGATCCTGCGCATGAAGCTGCAAAGCTTTTGCAAAGTCAGCCCTAAGGAGTTAGTGTAGCAGTATCAGATTGACCCCGCCATCGAATTCGTGGGGAAGCTCAGTAACAGCGAGGGGGAAAACGAGGCGATGCGGATTTTGCTCGAGTCGCCGTTCCTCCTCGCCGACACCGACCAGCGGCGAGGCACCGACGGCTCGAGAGAGACGGGCAGCTCGACGCTGCAGCGAACAGCACGGCCCCTTAGGGTGTCTTCTAGAGCCGAAATCCACCCAATGCATTGCTCGGGCGTCGTTGTTGAAAAACAGAAGCTTCGAATGACGAGATCACGGGGGCAGCGTGCGACGATGGAAAAGTGCGTCGGGTCATCAGGAGCGACGTGAAAGCGCTGAATTGCGGCAGGAGTTGGCCCTACACAAACTTCGTCAACGCGAACGACTCTGTCGCGCCACAACATCGCCGACGACGACAAAAGGATTACAAAGCGACTGTGTGTTGACCCGCAGCCTGCGTGAGTGTATTTTTGAACAACGCCGTAATGGACGATTTGACTGTTCGCCAGACAAGGATGCTCGATTTCATATTCAGAATTTGCAGGTAGCGCGGCTGCAATCTCTGGAACAGCCATGACGGCAGCGAATTCGTTTGGGAAGAGGCTGCGAGAAAGGATTGCCGCGAAAGCAGCCTCGTCAGACCTGTCCGATTTTACTATGGCTGCGAAATTGCTCATCGTTGATTTGAACGGACTCGCCAGCAAGACTTTGAAGTCTCGGAATGAAAGCTCAACAGACCAGAGGGGATGAGAGTCCGCGGTCAGGTGAGCTGGGAGGACGAGGCGGATGTCCGACACAGTGCAATCTCGACAAAACCAGAAGTGGATTTGCCGGTTAAAGATGAGCTTCCCAGTAAAGTCAAAATCCCTTACAACCTCAAATCGACGCAAAACCCATCTAGAGAGGCTTGCTTGAAGGACAAGAAGCTGAAACGGTGGCATGAACACAGGTGTCAAATTCGCGGCTATGACAATCTTGTTTATGGAAGTCTCTCAAACAGTACACCCTGCTATGAGCTTCAATGCACAATTGTGAACACTCATGAGCACCGCAATTCTCGCCGTCCCTTTCGCAAGCAGTGGATGAGACACGGACAACTCTCCATGTTTGTGCATGCCTTAGCCGAACCGGGCGAGAGGATATCTTCTCAACGAGAGAGTCGCAGAGAAACGACATGTCCGAGTCCGTTTGTGCACAAACTGCTGTGGACCCCGTCCCATCCGCGCGATGTGGACAACTGTACATCTGACTTAACAAACTGTTCCTTGCGGCGATTCATTAGCGCAACCGTCCAAGAACCGCTCGGTCATGTCCGCAGATTGTGTGCAGCCTTGCACGCGAAATGTGTACCGCAGGCACGACTATCGCCCTGATACAAAGACGCCATACGAGAAAACTCTGCTAGAGTCTCCTACGCGCCCCTCTTCTCGGGGATGGCACACAAGCGAAGAGCTCCGTGACGAGTTCGCGAGAAATCGCCTTGTACCCCCTTTGCTGCTTTTTTATTTGATTCGTTGATTGCGTTTCACTAGTTTTCTCTCATGACGAAAGGACTCTCGTGGTAGCTCACGCAGCCCGCAGTCGGAGCAGAGAACGTCTCCCGCTTTGGATTTTCTCGAGAGGACTCGCCTTCCGACTCGTGGGTCGTCGAGGTCTCCGAGCTCTACCGCCAAGAGTGGCAACTCTGCTGCGTCATCTCCTGCTAAGAGTAGCGCGTCTCCGGCCAAATAGGAACCGGCGATCGTTTGTAATGTACTTGTATGAGAGCCATGAGAATGCTTACATCAGTGGTCCCACTAATGCATGTTGCGAATCGATTCCGTCACAGAGCGCTCCGTTGCCGTCCTTCTGATATGTTATTGTGGCTCCAACAACTCCTACCTGATCGCGTTGGATGAACGCACAAGATCCACCTGGATGAGTTGGCCGCGACGAGCCGCTTCATTGGCTTTGCGCTCCAAAGTCAACCGCACGGGGGTTCCAGCCGGCCCCAGTAAGAGTCTCCGCACCATTTCCATATTGGCAGCGTTCACGTCCTTGCCATTGATGGCGCGAATGATGTCATTCTTTGCAACACGACCTGAACGTTCAGCTGGACCATCCCTGGGGATGCGCTGAATAATAAGCTCGTCATTCTTTCCATTGGTGACGACAATTCCAACGCCACATTCGTTCAGCTCCCCAACGGCATCAACGTTCGCTGACGATTGCCTGACGGACATTGCAGCAATGGTCTGGCGATTCGACCCGTACTTCGATTCGGCCAGTCCACTGGACGTAAACCCTCTGATGACTTTGACGCGACGAGGAAGAGGATGCCGCTTTGACGTCACCAACAAGTCAACTGTTGTACCGATCGGACCCTGGACAATCTCCTTCACGGAGCTGAAAGCCATTCCTGTTATCTTACGGTCGTCCACCTCCGTGACAATGTCCCCCACCATGAGCTCCCCGCATATATCGGCAGGCCCTCCTTGCACGATGCTTTTAATGACATAGCCAGCTTTTCCTTGCAGAGGATTTAACACCGCACCAATGCCGCCCATCTTGATTTTACCCTCTGCTGTCGTGTACAGTTCGGCCACAAGAGGAGCCTCAGGAGGAGGACGCTCGTCGTAAGCAGATTGAAGAAAAGATGCAGGAAGGGGCTCGTACTGGGATAAGTGCATAGATTTACGGCTTTCTGAGACTTGAGAGCCTCCGTTCAATACCCTGCCAGAGACATCACTCCTGCGGCGCAAGTCATCGATAACGGGCGCTTCTTGGCTGCTGCGAGAAGGTGCCCCATTCATCTTAACGGCCTCCCTGTGCGATTGATCCGATGGAAGAGTTGTGGGCAGACTGAGCCGAGCACTTTCAGGCCTTCGCACGGCCGGCACTTGTTTAGTTGGTTTAGACGGGCTCGTGGTGGACATGGTTGATAGCTTTGGCGGCCTTCTCGTGATCTTAACAGAAAACGACTCAGTCACACCAGGGCGCTGAAACCTCAGTACGACGGAGGAGCCAACGGGGCCGACGATCAGAGGACGGACATCCTGAATTCCTTTTCCAATTGTAGGGGTCTCATCGACGGCCACGAGGAAGTCGCCGACTCGAATAAGCTCGCAGGCTTTGGCTGGTCCACCCTCCGTAAGTGATACGATTTGAAACCTGCCATAGTTGTCTCCAGATATGCTCAGACCGACCCCGCTACTTTCTTTTGACTGTTCTTTTGACTGCAGAGCGACTGCACCCGCTGCGTCCTTCATAGGCATTTCTGATATGAATGACTTGACCTGCACGACGGGTTTGGGAGATAGAGGAGCGGCCTGTTGGATGGATAAGTTTGCTGTCGAACCCGTGGGAAGTTCTCGAGGCTGCTGCTTCTTTCCTATATCGCTAGATGGCTTCAGAACATCACTGCTTCCAGTGGAGATAGGTTTGGAGGATTTTTGCAATGGCTTCTCAGAGTTTGAACTTCCGTTGGCGATGGCAGCTAATTGTGCGGCTGTGGCGCCTGTGATGGGAACAAGGAGGCCATTTGCAGTTCGTACAAAATGAAGATCATACGTATCACTTTCGCGAAGAAAAGTCAGGGTCAGAGTGGATCCCGAGTCCCCAGGAATCAAATCCTTTACAGTCGCAGGGTTGGCGCCAAGCAAGAACTTGCCGTCGACTTTCTGAAGCACGTCTCCATGCCGCACAATTTTCGTCTTCGCTGCTGCACCATTCGGATTGACAGACTGGACAACAATTCGACCGATCTCGTTCAGGCCAAGCGACAAACCCAAGGAGACCGCCATCAAAATCGCTCAAACTTAAAGACACGTCAGTCTTTCGTTAGCTTTTCAAAGTTTTTGTACTTTCGAGTACCTCCCCGGGAAATCAATGATGGAATAGAAAAAAGATCTCCATCAGCAAATAATTTTCAATTTTCAATAGGAAACAACACGATGCTCGAGAGAGGTCAAATTGATTTGACTTGACCTTGACATCGGTCACCGTGCCCATGGTTTTTCACAATTACAGGAATGGCAGGTTGGTCCATTATTCGATGGATATCCTTGTGAAAGGCGGGTTCCTCAACTTTCGGTCGTCAGCTACTAGCCCTAGAGTGCTTGTCACTGTCTCGGTCTTTGTTGTTCTAGGCATTTTGTATGCGCTCGGGATCTGTAATCCAGACCAACTGTCCATCTATGGCCAAGATTTCTGCGTCTACAAAGTGCCTGTCCAAGAGGGTCTTCTGTTTGGGTCATTGCTGTCCTTCTTGCTTGGAATGCTCACAACTTCGTCATACAATCGATGGTGGGCTCAACGGAACCTGCTCCAGCAGCTGTTCGGACGAACGGCGGAGCTTGCATTTCTCGGCGGTGCCCATGTATTTATCTCATTGAATTGCTGATTGCACCAGCTCGATTGTGCAAGCCCGCTTGGCGACAGAACACGTAGGCTCTTAGTCCGTTATGCCCTTCTTTGCCAAGGATTTCTCTATGTTCAAGTGTGCGGGAAGAAAAAGAAGGGTGAAATTAGTGCGATGTTGAAAGAGCGCAGAATTCTCCTTGATAGTGAGGAGAAAGCGTTGGAGGGATGCCCTTCCAAAATCAATGCGGTCGCTCAGTGGATGACCACACTCGTTGCAAATGCGCATCAAGACGATCTTTTTAGGGCACCTCAGCAGACAACGGTTCTTGTTGTTCAAAGTACGGCCCATCGCTTTGAATGTGTGACCTTTTAGGTGCTGTTAACGGCCTAAGAGCGTCGTGCGTCGACGTTGTCATGCACATTCAAACACAGATCCCATACCCTTACGTCCACGTTGTGACTCTGCTTGTCAACGTGCACTGCCTGTTGCTCTGTTTCACAGCCGGGACCGTCATAGGGGAAAACATTTGGACGTCAACCAAGGGTGGCGTTGCGCTAGGGGTTATCATTTTGTTCTTCGCAACAACAGCTTTTCAAGTTGTCCTCGAGATCGTCAGGATCATCGAGAATCCGTTCAGTGACGACAGCATTAACTTTCCTCTTGATCAGTACTTGGAAAACTCGTATCTGTCAAGCCAGTGGCTGCTTGACCACCCTGTCAATCCCCCCGATGACCGAGCTGAGGATGATCAAGGAAGGCTTGTCGCCGTTTCGCCGAGGCCGTCCTCTTCGACGCCGCTGCTTCGTGCAAAGGTTGATGTGTCCGGAGTTGAACTTCAATCTCCGAAGCATGTTTGTGAAGCATAGCTGTCCTCATAAGAATCTGTACTTGACAGTTACAATGATAATGTAACCTAGATTACGTAGCTTAAATAAAGAGAGTCGCATTGTTGCCACCGCTATGTCGTCATTGGTGCTTCTATGGGCTTCGATTGCAACCAATCGCACGACGAGATGGTGTTATAGAGGTAGAGATCCGTTGGGAAGTTGTTGCATTCGTCGTTGAACGGGTTCTGAATAATTCGAACGATCTCAATAACAACTTGAAACGCAGTTGTGGAGAAAATCAAAAGAATATATCCAATCGCGATCTCAAACTTCTCCGCGCTGTAGAATCCCGTGCCGATGACCGTGCCTGTAATGACGCAGAGCAACAGGCAGTTGAGGTTGACCAGGAGAACGACGACATGAACGTACGGGTAAGGAATCTGCGTCTGCGCGTGCATCATCACATCCGCACACGCCCCGCGCAACCCGCTAATGGCGTCTTGTTTGTCAGAGTCCAATGGGCACAAGTGGTTACTCTGCAGCAACAGCGTGCTGGTTTCAACAGGCTCGATGATGAGACCACAGCCAACGGAGTCCGACAGCACAGCCGACATCCATTGTGCAACCGCGTTGATTTTCGCTGGACAATCCTCAAGCGCCTTCGTTTCCTCCGACGTTATCAAATCGCACGCGCGGAGTAAAGAAAGAATCTCCTCTCGCTTCTTCTCCCCGCATATTTGAGTGTAGAGAAGGCCCTGACACAGAACTGCATACCGCTTGAGGCGATGGCGCATCGAAAGGCTACGTGGGTGCCCTCTTTTCATCTGAGCAAATTTAGAATGTGGCAAGACGTTTGCATAATACGAAAGAGCCAGAAAGATATGTCACTTCTGCTGTACGACCGAAAAGAGACTGAAGAAGCAGCCGTTGGTTCCACCATCGCTGGTAACTCGACGTCGTAAGCATCCCGAGCAGGAATGCAAGCAGAGCTTGAAAATAGAGACCTTTCTCGACAGCTATTTGGATGAAACAGAAGTTGCTCCCGTAATACGAGACTGACCTGCGATTGCAGACTCCTAGAGCATACAAAGTGCCGAGGGCAGTGAACACCAAGACAAAGAACAAAACGCGAAGGCTTAAGGCCGCTCTAGGATAGAGAAAGCCGAGTTTCAAAAGATGGTCGAACGAGTACGCAACTAGCTTGTCGTTGCGAAACCGAAGCCCGAACCATCCCTGCTCTTCCATCAAGCCGTCGCTGGTGACTCAAAAAGGTAATTCGCTACTGTTAGAGCTTGTTTACTGTTTGAACCAATCCGCAAGCGGAATGCGAACATAGCTGTTACAGCAAGCGGGAACATGAGTGGTGCCCTTCCCGTTTTCAAAAGCAATGACCATGTCGGACTTCGAAGGATCGAAAACAACCGAAATGATCGTGTTGCCTGTGGGGGCCTTGCCAAGTCAGCGAGGACATCGAGATTTCTACAGGGCACTTGTGGAAGGCATCCGGAGTGGACCCCCCCTTGTCGCCGATCAATGCGGTGATCATCGCCACATCTGCGACTCCCATCTTGTGTCCAGCTGACTGAAACTGAACCAGGGATTCGTGAACAAGATCGTAACGAACCTGAGAATCACTACTTGGCGAATTCTTGTTCATTGCAGTCTTCAAGAAAGTTGGATCATAAGCATGATTGGTTCTCCACACTGCATCGTTCATGGGGAAGCCGTTGTGGACCATCTTCCCATTGGCATCGGGAATCAAGCTCTCTGCCTCGCGGCTATCGTCGTCTCCAAATACGGCGGTGTAGCTGACAGCTGTCAGATCGATCGACAGGTTGCAGTACTTTGCGCAGTTCTCCAGAGCAACGGCCTTGCGGTCCTTGGCAGAACCGATCAAGTGATTAATGCCGAGGGTGTTGCCAGTCTCCTGCGACGAGTTAGAGGGGATTGAAAATCATTCGGACCTTCCAAACAGCTAAAACTTCCTCAATCGTCGACGCGCGCTCCATGACAGAGCGAAGTCGCAGCACCCATGGCGTGCCGTCAAGAGTTTCTCTCTTGTTGTCATCGCCACTCTCGCCGACAGACACGCCAGTGGAGCTCATGCCAGCGAGGGCGCCGTAGAGTCCAGCAAATCCGACGCCAACATGGGGCGTGGCGACTCCTCGCCACAGAGTTATCAGCTTGTTCTTCGCGATACCAGTGCCCCACGCCCAGTCAAGATTGCGAGACTTTGGGTCAATGAAATAAAGACAAAGGGGCATACCGTGATGACGCGGCCATCTTCGGTTCGTGAACCCCACACGCCAACTTGGGAGCATCTCCTTTGCAAGAAAGAAGGAAGATTGGAGAAGAAGGATGACACAGACGACTTCATTGTGGAGACATCAAAGTGGGGGAAGTGGGTCTTCAACTCGCTGTTTCGTTAGAAAGTAGGTGGCCAACAAAACTCGATCAGAAGCCATTCGATGTCGTGGCCAACGTCACCGGGGAACGAGGCAATAACCCACGCTCGGCTCATCAACGTAGCAACCTCGGCATCGCCGGCGGCTTTGCAGCCGTCATGCAAACCTCTGAGCTCTTCCCTAAACTCTTGCGGCAGAGCAGGCAGGACATGCTTTTGAAACTGAAGATCCAGGAAGAGTTCAAGAGCCTTTCGCTCAAGCTTTCAAAATTAAGGTCAAAACACGTGCGATTACAGCACTCGGAACTTGAGATCCGAGTAGAGCTTCGTAAGAGAATCTGCTCTCATTGACAAGGAGAGCGCAATAGTCGTAACCGATTTGATAGCGGGTTTTCCCACGCAAGTCGATGAGGTAGATAGGATCCTAGACTCTTAGATGCAAACCCTCAGTCAGACTTCGTATCCGGTTGCAGTGAAGGCATAGAGATCTGCTTGTCCCGAAGCAGCTGACTTCACTTTTTGGCTAGAAATCACATCCACAATGGAAGGAGTGGGGAATGGCTGGTTCCGAGGGATTGGAATCGCGCTACAGAAAACGGCAAGAGTTGCAAGCAGAAAAATCGCTGGCATTGGCGAGATAACAGATTGTTTAATGACTGTTATCTGTCCACAAACTCGTGTCGACACATGTCATGTGCGACACTGAGACAAACGATAGGACACATTCAGTTTGCAAGATCTTTTTCTGCGCTGCACTCCCTTATTTTGCCTTCGCTCGTCGAGAACATTTGGGGCAGGCATCGCGGCTGAAGCAAACGCGATGGAAAAATCCCCTGCATGGTCATTCTTAACCCAAAAATTGAGGAGGGAGAAAATTGAATGTGAATGGCAGCTATTCAGGTCCAGCATGTGGTTGAAGTACCCGCATTTGGAGCACTGAGTGGCTTTGTCAAGCTGGAACGCGTAGAATGGGCTTGGATCTCGACAAATCTCACAGAAAAAGCCTTTTCCTTTGCACACCTGAGAACGTCATGGAAGTAACGTTGAGGATACACTTCGCATTCCATTGTGATGTGCCTCTGGATGTTGACAACGAGCTTCTTCAGAAACTGAGTCAAAGCCCCAGACGCAATTTGCTCCAGGTCTGTCAGCGAGTAGACGGTCGATCTCCACAACAAGTGAAATCTTGGCTTTGCAAGATTGAGTAACATGTCCTTCTGGGGACATGTCTTGATAAAGGCTGTCATGTGCCGCAGCTGCAGTCGCATGTAGAATATAATCAAAAACTCTTTGCTCTCTTTGTGCTTCTCCTCGGAGATCGTCAGCAGCGGCTGATCCTTGATCGACTCCAGGAAAGCAAGAGCTGCTCGGCAGACTCGGTAGTACCGAATGTCGCAAACGGCAACCGCTCGTGCTGGAATAATGCTTCTGTCGTTGATGTGACATGATGTGCAGTGCCAGCTGCCCATGTAGTCGCACCATCTCGCATTGCCAAACACTCCGGCGTAAAGAGTCTTGCCACAAGTCGCGCAGGTCTGTCCTGATGACATCGTTGCGAAGGGCATGACGTCCAACGAGAGCTGTGAAGCATCCAAGGGCAGGCCAGCATGACAAGACGAACGCAAGGCTGCCCTTGCGGCGAGCAGCCACAGCCTTGCGGTCGCTTCGTCATCGCAAACGAAGACGAGGGGGGAAGTTTCGAAGAGTTCTTGCGCTACACGAGGGATGGTGTGGACGGCAAAAGAGGAGGAGTTTCCGTTTGAAAGAAACACCCCCGTGATGTCTACGAGGCGGAGGTGCCTCGTGACGACCTTCTCGTCGGTAAGCGGAGTGAATGAAATCGAATTTGCGTCCAGAATGGCCTGGCAGCGAGTGCGGCGCTTTCCCATCAGCACCGTTCCTTCAAAAAGCACATCATAGTTTCTTGCTGTCGACATAGAGGAGAATGAGATGGGCAGGTCAGCTCGAGGGTTATCAACTGGAACATCTGGACTTGCTGTCGACATCGAGTACTCAAGCTCGACGCTGTCAGCAGCTCGCCAGCCGGCGTCATGGTGCCTCGCAAATGCAACGGACAGACCGCTGCCGGAGAAGGCTTGGGTGCTTGGGGCGGACGTGATGCTTGAGGACTCGCTTCCTTCCGGTGCTTTCGAACCCAAACGGGGCTCATCAAACTGAAGGGAGGCGAGAAGATGCCCGGGCACTTTGTCGACGGCGAAACGGAAAGCTGTGGAAAACTTGATAAGGGAGGGTATCGAATCGGTCTGGAGCTGCTGGCAAACGAGTGCCTGGGACATGTCAAGGAACCCACCAAGCACTGCGGAAATAGTCCCCTTGTCGCCGACAACTTGACAGAACGGGGTCTCTTCGGAGTGATGGGGTAGGACTTCGGCTCCTTGAGGGTGAACACGAATAGTTAAATATGCGGGGGGGGTGCCGACTGCAGAAACATGCACGTCGCCAGTCCATGACGCGAAGACGAACGCTGAGGGCAAGGACAAAATGACACGGGTAAGCTCGGGGTCGCCAACTCTGCGCAGATACTTGAGGAGCTCGGGGTCGAACTTAGCCTCCAGGGACGAGGTGATCACTTGCGGAGGCGGGGAGGGGTGAGATTCTTCTACTTGGAGTTGAGACTGATCGTTTGACCTCGTCGTGGTGAGGAAGTCGAACGAGATGATAGGAGGTGATTGCGTTGCTTTCAAGTCACCTTCAGGTGTTGATGTGACATCGTGTTGGCTCAATGCACCCTCCTCTGATACCGTCGCCTCATCCTCTGTGATTGCAGGACAGTGAACTTCATTCGAGTCTGCTGCAGCGCCATCCGTCCATACAATTAGGCCGTCGCCGCCGAAGACCTCATCTACCTCATCGGGAATGCACTGAGGAAGTGGCACCACGCCGGCAAACTCAACTCGACTTGCCGGCTCGACGACAAACCCCGAGACCTCCAACGCAAGACTCTCCCCCTCTCGTTCTTCAGGCTGTCCATTTGCATCACAATCGTCGACGCTACGTTGGTCATCAGCTTCAAAACTGACACTGTCCAAGAGCTCTGCAGAAGGCGCTGGTAGCCGCTCGTCGTCGAGACCCCATTCACCAATCGCTGCAATCGACTTTTTCTTTGATTTTTTTTTTCGTGGGACCTTCAACAGAATCTCAGTTGCCATAGGCTGCGCCCGAATATCCGTCCAGTCTACGCTATCATGGTTTGATGCTGGAGCAGCAGGGGGAACGGCCTCATCCACTTGCTCGAGGGGGCGCTTCTCGAGCGCTTCCACAAGCGTGGGGAACGACACTAAAAATGTGAGGGTGCCTTTCGGGAAAAAAAAAAAACAGGTGGCTTCCTTCTGCTGGAGGCGAAACTCAACGGACGACAAGGTTGCAATTTGTGAGAGAAATGTCTGGCGCTTGTTGGCGTCATCGAGAAGTGCCCCAGTTCGGACTCTTTGAAATAAGATGAAGCGGTTATGAAAATTGCTACTTAATGGAGTCCATGAAGTCAGTCAGAGATGCGTGAAGACATTTCCGGTTCAAGCTCATTGCAATCCAACCGCGGGCCTTCAATCGAGGACTTTTCAATGCTGGGAGGGCTTTGCATGCAGCAACGATTCGCCCTCCTGTTGATGCTTTGGGGGACGCTTGTACAGCTTCCCATAAGCTGTCCCCCGATTGAAAATCTGAGGTTTCAGCGTAAACCAGGCAACATAACTCTCCAAGGCGTCCTCTAAGAGGGCCTCACACGCTTGCAAAAGCAAGCAGAGTGAAGGGGAAGAGTCATCAACAGATAGCTCCGACGACAATGCTTTCGCTGCACCTACGACAAGTCCAAAAGCATCTTCCATTTCATGATTGCAAATTTAAAGACTAAATATTTGGAAAATGAGAGCAGCCGTATTTCTCTTCCTCTTAGTCTGCTCTGTTTGGGGTGAGTGCCCTCAAAAGAGCCCGAATCTAGCAGGGTTATTCGAGTTTGACGCAGCTTATGAGCCAGACCGAAAGGGATCGAGCTCGCCTCCGCGAAGAGACTTGAAGATGCGGCAGATTGTTTCAGAATTGCGTCCACTGGCGCAAGCAATGGTGCAGTCAACTGGAAAATCAACTATGCAAAGTCACTTGAGCAGTTGAATCGACTGAATGACGCCCTCAATGTATGAGATGCCAGCTACCCCATCATTTCGCAGGAATGGCTGTCCATCATGAACACGAGCCCAAAAGCAATCCAGTTGGATGACTTTGCTCGCGTCGCGAGCACGCTACGAAGTTATGGGGCCAATCGTGAAGCCGCTTTCGCTTATTCAAAAGCAATTGAGGTCTCCATGTGTCATCGCGTCTTTACGCGCCAGGTCTTTCCAAACGTACCCGCCCTGTTTGTCAACCTTGGAGTCTCTCTGGACGATACGGGCGACTTTCAAGGGGCTGTGAAGGCTTACCAAGACGCGATCAGCTTAGACAGCAAATTTCGAGAAGCGTACCGAAACCTCGCCATGTCCTACCGAAGCCATGGCCAAATGTGCACCCGCTTGAAGTCCCACCTTACTGTTTGAAGTGAGCACGCCATGGACATCTGGTCAAAATACTTTGAAAAGAACGGTGAGAATTTCGACGCAGTGACTGAGTACGGACTGCTGTTGCTCGACGCTGGGCAGTCCAAGGCGGCTGAGCAAATATTTAACAAAGCTGTCGCTTTGGGTCCCACAGCGTACACGTCGCACTACAACTTGGGCCTGGCACTGTTGAATCAAGGTCCACAAGTATGTAGCTTCCTTAACTCGTTCAGGAGCATTTGCAAGCGCAGAGAAGGCCATGCGCCGAAGCATCGAACTTGAACCCAAGTTTGCCAGCGGCTACCATGGCATCGGCAACGTGTTTGAGCAGCAGGGGCTGCGGGAGGAGGCCTTGCAATGGTTTCTGCATGCAACCAAAATTGATCCCAAAATGTCCGACGCTTATTTCAACTTGGGCACCGTCCTTCAAATCATG
>JAIYDP010000267.1 GCA_027487435.1 Verrucomicrobiaceae bacterium
GCTTTGAGCGTTGAGATGTGTTTCATAACAAAAGAAGAAACGGTGGAGATGAGGGGGCTTGTCTGATGAAATTACTTTTTTTGGGAGAGGGGGGGCGTGGTTGACTCGCGATTGCCGAGGATGGGATCAAGTTGATTGGCGAATTCGAGGCCGTGCTCAGAAAACAAAGGCACTACATGGCGTGGGTGGGCAACCCGCTACCACGCTGCGAGTCGGAGATCGAAACCTGATGAGCACCCTTTACCTTGAATCGGACTGGCGCTCCCGCTAGTGCGGCCACCACTTCGACGTTCTGCAAAAAAATATGAACCATATCATTACAGTGCTTTTCCTCGATAAAAAAGTGACGGTCCCTTATCTATGTTCTGTTTCTAGGCTGAAATTCCTTGAAATCGAGCCCCACCAGTCACTCGGACGCCCGAAATTCATTGAAATCGGTACCCACCAGTCACTCGGATGCCCGAAATTCCTTGAAATCGACACCCACCAGTCACTCGGATGCCCGAAATTCATTGAAATCGTAACCCACCAGTCACTCGGATGCATCAAATTGATGCAAATCCACCCCGCCAGTCGCTCAGGCGCGTGAAATCAAATGAAATCGACACCCGCCAGTCACCGCGATGCATCAAATTGATGCAAATTCAATCCGCTAGTTTCTCAGACGAGTGAAATCAAATGAAATCCAAGCCGCCAGTCACTCGGATGCCTCGATGCAAATGAAATCCAACCCCACCAGTCGCCGCCGAACTGAATTTCATCGATTTTCTCACAAAAGTGCCACCATTTTCCCTCTCCTCGCTTGACAACCCGCGGGATTCTTGATTCATTAAACTCGACGAAAAACTACGTCACCACTACTATGATTCAAGCACTCCCATACTATCTCCTCCAAGGCGAAGAGCTCGATACCTGCTGCGAACGCGTCATTACCCTCGTCACCGAGGCGCTGCCCGCTGAGCCCATCATCCAGCCCATTCTGCCCCTCATCGCCAAGGATCGCGCGGCCCTTCAAAAAGCCCTCGCCAACTCCCGTGGCAGCGCCTTAACGAAAAAAATCGCCCTCGCCGATGAAGTGCGGGACGATGCTTTTATCGCCTTCCGCAACATTTGTGAAACCGCCACGCTCCGCCGCGCCAAGCCAGACTTCATCACCGCAGGGAGTCTGCTCATGCGCCTCATCCGCGCCCAAGGCTACACTTTGCAAGAACTCGGAAACACCAGCCAGAGCGGCGCGCTGAACACTCTTTTCCAATCCCTAGATGATTCTGCCGCCGCCGCCGCCCTCACCCTCATCGGCGCGGAGGAATACCTCACCGAGCTGCAGGAGGCCCAGACCGAGTTTGAAAAAATCCTCAACTCCCGCACCGACGAGCAAGCCGCCAAAGACTACCCGCGCATCGCCACCGCCAAGTCCGCCCTTGGCAAACGCCTGCAAATCCTCCTCGATTTCATCGCCACGCTCGATGCCGCCGACCTTACTGCCGCCCGCCCCGAGCTAGACTTGCTCATTACCCGCGTGAACGACACGCTCACCGAGATCCTCGCCCCCGCCCGCGCCCGCCGCAGCCGCGCCAACACACCCGATGCTGCCCCGCCCGCACCACCAGTTGCTTGAGCCGTCGCACCTCGCCAAGACTTGGCGAGGTGCCTTTCTTTTTTGCGACTCCCCCCGACCCAAGCGATGATATCAGCCAATCAAGCCCAAGGGCTAAGAACTGCCCGAATCCACCTTGATATAGGCACGGTATTTCAAAAAAAACCTTGTAACATCGGAAAAATCATCCAACCTCGCCTCGTCCATTACCACCGTGATATCACCTTGCGGGTGGATACGAATAAATTCTGTTAGCCAGAAGTATGCAAAAGCGCCGAAAGATCAAAATTGCTCTAGGGATCGTGCTATTCATTCTCGTTTGGCGAGCGTGGCCGATGATTGGGGTTTTCACTGGTAGCAATCTCGCAACTTCGGAAGACTTCCGTTTGATTGATCGCGTTTCGCCGCCTCCCAGCGGAACCGTAGTTTCTTACGACGGATTTTCTCATCCAGGTTGGAATCCAAAGCGGTTATGCTTAGAAATTCTGATCAAGCCTCGAAGGATTTTCCATGGACATGCGTTTTCCCATTCAGCAACTGAGACCAGTACGGTGACTAAGATTGCAGCAGTGCTCTCGGATCAATCATCCTTTGAGCCATGGCGCGGTGAGAAGGCATGCGGTGGATTTCATGCAGATCGCTACTTTCGATGGTCGAAGGATTCTAAGACATGGGAGGTTTTGCTCTGCATGGGTTGCCACGAAGCATTACTTTTTCATGATGGACAATCTCTGCGTTGTGATATCTCTCGAGAGACAGCCCAATTGATTAAAAACGTAGAAAAAGAAGAAGGCTAACAAGCCAGTAGTGGCAACAGCTAGGACGCTGTTGTTTCGCTTGCCTCGGGTGGCAGTTTGCTCTACTTCTCCGTTGTGTGCGCGCTGCTTCCTAGCTGTGCCACACCTTTTCGTTCGCCTATAATTACAGCAAATCCATGAAACTAAAAATTCAAAACCTTATCATATTGCCAGTATTGTGCAGCCTCATCAGCACTCTGCTGGCAGAGGGAATACGCATGCCGGTAGATCCGAAAACTGGGCGAGTAACAGTGGAGCATGTAATGCTAGATCTTTCCGAGACACAGATACAGGAAGTTGATACAATCGGCACTTTGACTCTCTCACCGGACCAATGGAGCGAGCTTCAGAAAATTGATCCAGTTTGTCCCAAGAGGCTCGACATCGTGCTGCCACCAAGCTTTGAAGACTCTGACGGTGGCCTACCCGATACTTCTCCGTGGGCGATTCGGACTGCACGGGGTCATGTTGCGATCCCTAAAGCGAACCTTGAAGTCGACTACAAGGATGAACTCACCCGTTTGAAAGACGGATTAGCGAAAGGCGAAGACCTAGTCTTGTGGATGAATGCGGATGGGGAGTTCCATCGTGGCGGCAGGCACCTTGAGTTCTCCATGCTTCTGAAGCTTATCGCCGCCTCCGCGGAAGGGCGGACATCGCCAGCCGGTTCCGTCGTGATCCATTGGCCGGGGGATGTGAGCCGTGACGCCAAAGTACCGCGCGAACGATGTAACGCACTGATTCTTGCCGCTAAGAAAGCATGGATTGGCCAAGACTTCACGGACTCTGGGGATGCGGTCCTTGAGAGACCCTTCGACAACATAGGGACAGGAGGCGAACAAGCCGCGCCATCCAACGGCGATAAGCCGTCAAATTGAATTCGAGCTTCCATCCCGCCGTGGATGCGCTCTAACGTTCGCTTCAAAATGAAATTCATACATACAGCATTTATCTTGGGCTTAGCCTGCATTACCTTGCTGGCCGAACAGAAAGAAGCGAGCGTTCCGACTATTCATTTGTTCTCAGATGGCAAGGACGACGAGGAAGGATTAAAGATTACTCTACAGCAAACGGAATACGCGGGAATTTCAACGGAGAAGGTTGAGTTCAAGGTTCTCATAGTGAATCGGTTACTTGAGGAAGTGTTTGTCGAGGTCACCGAGCTTGATGAGGCAGCGATTTCGATTAGTGCGGAAGACGGGATGATGGCGACTGGTGGCAGTGGGGCTTTCTGGCCTGGCAACGTCCGTCTGCTCAAGCGTCTCCACGCAACTACGATATCCCAGGACGGGAAGCGTTCCTCGTGCGGTTGCTCAATGGTAACTGTGACACAATCGGCCAAAGTGAATCTGTCACATTGGACCGGTAGCACAGGAACTCTCTCGTTCCGGGTGACCGGGTTTTATCGATCAAACGGTAAGGAATTCAGTGAGAACATCGATCTTAGCTTCAGTATCAGAGAACCAACCAAAAGCGAACAAGCCGGCACTGGGCAACCCGCTACCCGCCCTGAGTCGAAGTCGGAGGGTAGCGACAAACCTCAACCTGAATCGGAGGGGCGCTCCCGGTAGCGGGTGCCAGGCCTCATCGTTCGCCGTAAATCGAGATGCCCACACTAAATGTTAAACGAGACTCGGGATACGCCGATTCGATCAGAGCATACAAGCTGTTCCTTGACGGAATATACCTCGATAAGATTCGTCCAGGTGAGACGAAGACGTATGAAATCTCCTCTGGCGAACACACCATCCACGGGAAGATTGATTGGTGTTCCACATCGCGCTTGGTATTCCATGCTGACGATACGCCTCAATCATTTGAGATTTACAGTAAGTTGCGAGGACGAAGGCTCTTTACTGCCTTCCTAGCTATATTTAATCCGCAGGGTTGGATTGGCATGCGGCAGAGCAATGATCTATTAGACAGAGATAGTCTCCATGAAGAGCAAGAAGAAGGCGAACAAGACGCTCCATCCAACGGCGGGCAACGTCCTTCTTTGAATTTGGGCTTCCCTCCCCGCCGTGGATGAGCTAGACGTTGGGCATAGATTCATGCGCGCCATATCGCACAAAAGCATTTTTTGGGTGCTGCTACTCGCCAGCACTGCCTCCGGCGTGCCGCAGGAAGCCCTCTTTAGGCCCAGTGTCACCGATCCTGCGATCACGCAGTTTAACGACCGCCATTACGCCGTGGTGGATCCTGCGGTGACAGGTCGCGCTCGTTTGGTGTTGTTTCTGCCAGGCACGGGTGCGACGCCATTTCTATACCGCGAGTTTCCGAGGAATGCCGCGAGGCTTGGCTTTCATGCGCTCGGGCTAATGTATCCCAATGACAACGCGATCAACGTGCTTTGCGAGCAATTCGCGCCGTCTGATCCCGATGCCGCCGGCAATGCACGATTGGAGGTGATCGATGGCTCAGACCGAGTGGGCTTTCTAGCGGTGAACAGTATTGATTCCATTCAGAACCGGCTGCTCAAAGCACTTCAATACCTGCAAGCAACTTATCCATCGCAAGGCTGGGGCCAGTATTACAACGGCAGCAGCTTGCGATGGGACAAGCTCATCGTCTGCGGCCATTCGCAGGGATCAGGCATGGCTGCGATGCTGGCGAAGACCCGTGTCACGGATCGGTGCATCATCTTCACTGGTATGGACTGGTGGACAGGGGGGGCTCCACCGCGTCCCTACAACTGGATGTTCACCTCGCCACAGACGCCAGTGGACTGCTGGTTTTGCTTCGCTCACGAGCGGGATCAGTTTCTGGACTTCACCGAGATGCAGGCTGCGGCTGCCGCGCTGGATGTGACTCGTTATGGGGTCTACGAGCGAGTGGAATCGGCCACTTCCGATGGCTATAGATCCCGGCACTTCCTTTCGACCAATCTCGAACCCGCTCCCGCGCAATCCAGCAGCTACCATGGTTGTCCAGTCGTGGATGCGGCTACGCCCATGCAAGCCAATGGCGTTACGCCCGTCTTCAAGCCCGTGTGGGATTATCTGTTGCTGCACGACACCAAGCCAATTACGATCGAATGCACACCAAGTAGCATGAGCATCATCTTTTCCCCGGGAACGCTCGAGCAATCCGACGATCTCTCTCGCTGGACACCACAGCCCGCAGCCACCAGTCCGCTTGTTGTGCCGCGCAGTGCTCTGTCCTTCCGTTCCTTCTATCGCCTCCGGACACCATGACCGCAACGACGCTTATCAAGACGGGGGTGGCAACGGCGGGTAGCGTCGCTCGTTCGCTTTGCTCTGGCAGCCCAATCGCCGCCGTGCCACACCTTTGACGTTCTCCCAAAAAATGAAGATTCAAACCATCATCGCCCTAGTAATGTTTTTTCTCATGGTGAATGCATTGAGGGCAGAAGAAGTCGTCAAATGGCCCACTGAATCGAAGGTGGTTGACACTGGCTGGGTGACTTCAGACCCGAGCACGAGTTGCCCAGAGACTCATTACCCGGTTTGTTTCGAGATTATGCCTCTCGATGGTGATGGAGTAAGATATAAGGCGATCTTCATCCCCAAGCCCAAAGGTGATTTCGATTACAGGTCTGTTGTAGGAGTCAGAACTGACGAATACGAGAAGCGCAACAAGGATCTCATGGCCAAAGGCTTTGTTCAGATCTCGCACCAAGTCGTCACGATTATGGTTGGTAACGTTCATCAAGCTGTTTGGGTAATCCGCAAGAAGAGAGAGAACAAGCCGTGAGATACAACCGGCGATAAGCCTGCAAGTTGAATTCGAGCTTCCCACCGCCGGTGCATCCCCTTTAAGGTCTCGACAAAAATGTGAAGACGCGAATTTCAATCATCCTTTTGGTAGTCGTCCTTTTCGTCGGAGCATGGGGAGCATGGGTGAAGCTCCCGTTATGGCGCGATGCGATTTTTCACACCGATAACGATGCTGTTCTGGTGATGGCTTCTGGCGCGGAGTTTCCAACCAACCGATGGTTCGTCCGAGGCGATCAACTTAGGTTTTCTATTTTTCAAGACAATCGCGAGGGAAAGATTGTTGTCGAGTATTTGGTAGAGAACTACGAGGAGGATCAGAAGGCACGGCTTCGAATCGGCGATAGCGAATATTGGGCTATCTTGGTTCGTTCACGCTTTCAGAGTTCAAACAATCACTGCGAGTGGTGGCTCAAGCCTGGCGACAGAATGGAAGAAGTCGAACAAGTCGTGAGTGGCAACGCCGAACCATCTGCCAGATGAAATCGGAGCTTGATCTCGCCGGTGCCTCCACTCATCGTAGCTCTGAAATACCATACCATCTATGATTATGATAAAACACTTTGTTGCCATCGCGATCAGTCTCTTTGCGTTCACCTATGGAGCAAACGCTGCTGAGGATACCGCTACAGAGGCATTCGCAAGCGCTCTTAGAACAGCAATCACCGAGAAGGATGATCAAAAGCTGGAAGCACTGATTTATCTCAAGGGCGCAAGTCTTGAGGACAAGCAACGGATGACGGCTATGCTGCATAGTTTGTATTTTAATGGTAAGGAAGTAGATGCGATCAGCTTTGAGCCATTGCCGACAGGCTTCGAATCAGTCGTAATCGTTCAAGGCCGGAAGATCGAACCGACGACACCACCAAAGGGAATGATCAATGTGACGTTCAAAGAGGGCGTCAGTGGCCAAGGGAATTCCTCTAGTGCATACGCGGTTGTGAACGGTAAGTTCTATTTGGTCGGAATGAAGAGCACGGATTTGGGCTGGAAGGGGCCAGCTGATAAGAACATTGGTTTTAGTGTAGTGGGGCAGGGAGCCTCCGAGCTTGAAATCCACGGCGTTTGGAATGCTAGCGGAGTTGAATTGAAGAAAGAGTTTAAGACCTCAGGCCTCACATTCTGGGGCCAGCATTTCGAAGAACTGACTGTGACCAGTGTCAATGATGTCTGCGACGTGATGGTGACGATCACTGAAAACGGTAAGACAATATTCTCCGAGACGCTTAAGGGGAAGGGAACCGCCCACTACAAAAAGAAGAGCTAATAGTCGATTGACGACTAAATGTGAATATGCAAAAAAACGGGTGCCATGAAGAAATGCATTGCAATCCTCTTCTTCTTTTCTTGCCTCGCAGCACCTCAGGCGCTCGCCAAACGTGTAACGGTTGAGTTCGTGGCGGAGGCAGGGACGGTGACCGGTAGTCCCTTTGGCATGACCGTCCCGCGCCTGACCATCGTTCGGGGGTATTTCTCGTATGAGACAAACACGCCGGACATTTTTTCTAATAGCTCGGACACGATGCGAGGTAGCTTTGTTCTCGCGGGCACTTGGGATTTCAGGGCGGAATTCCTTGATCGGGTGATCAGAGGATCGGGAACTGCGACCTCCTCAACCAATTTGTTCGACAGCGCCACACTGAGATTCGAGGACGGGATCCGTAACAATCGGCCCGAGTTGATGAGCATCGACGGAGTTAGCGACGCGAGCATCGGGCTGGGATTCTCCATTTCCGGACAGGCGAAAGATCTTCCCACCGACAAGCTTCCCGAGAATTTCACCTTCAACCCTCCGCCCAGCGGCGCGTCCCATACTTTTTCCCTAGAAAGTAATACCGGTACGTCCGCTACGACCGGGAGGATGTTGCTGCAATTCCGTTCGTTCCGTCAGGTCGATTTTAGCATCAAATCCATAAGAACAACGGGTATCACCGGCAAGGTCATAGAAATCGTTTGGTATTCGGTGAAGGGCAAGCGATACGCGCTCGCGCACTCGACGAATCTCAAGGACTGGGTCACCATCCGCAGCGAAGTCATCGGTGAAAACGTCACCACTACGATATGGGATGACCTCAACTTGCGCTATCCAGCCGAGTCGATTCCCCCCAAAGGATTTTACCGAGTCATCGATCTAGGCACGCCTTGAATTCATAAATGCAGCCAATCCTTGGGGAAGCGCATTTTTTCTATTCAGGAGTTCTCCAAAAACGTCATCTTCGACCCTTCAGCGGCAGTAAACTGTGTTCATTCTGTTGCGAATTTCCGCCCGGTAACCGCGCTTTTTCAGTGCGCCGACGAGGTCTGATTTCAACAGATGCTCTGAATTTTCGATCACGATGCACGATGGCAGATTCTCGTCTAATGCACCTTCCAGATACGGCATAAGCGCCATGTCTTCCGCTCCTTCGATATCGATCTTCAGCGCATCCACTTTCTCGATGCCCAAGTCAAACAAAATGCTCAGCAGTGGCTTGCAAGTCACGCGAACCACCCCAGCACCACGGTTCTGGCCAGCCACACTGCTGCTTCCAAGGTTTTTCGGATCCAGATGCAGATCAAGAATCGTGTCACTGTCGGCCACGGCATAAGGGATGAGATCGATCTGCGGTACATTGTTGTTCACGGCTTTCGTCGCTTCGACATTGAACTTCAGACGTTCGTAGGCAGGTGGGTTAGGTTCCAATGCGATGATTCTTCCCGATGTCGGCATCTTGGTCGCCATGTGGAGCGTGTAGATTCCGACATTCGCTCCTATGTCGAGAAAAACACCATGCGGCTGAACGGCCATGGCCAATCGATCGCGCTCGACTTGATCAAAACGCCAAGGCATGAACGCGAATTTGTATTCGGAGTTGTTATCCTTCAAATAACAACGCATGCGAACGCCCTCTACCGCAATGTCTGTGGGCAGCGTTGCCATGCGGACGAAAATCTTTCTGACCAGTTGTGCGAATTGTTGGCCCAACCAGTTCCGCGGCGCATTCTGGGCGAAGGTCAAAAGCTGATTGAGCAAGGGACTGGGTCGATATCGACCGAATTCTGAAGTAATGTCTGGCATCGCGGGCGTTTGTAATGGGTGTAAATGTCATCTTCCGTTCAGATCGATTGTTTCACGCTCGATGTAAATCGGAACTTCTGCGAGTTAAGGGGAAAGCGAGCCATGCACAAGATCGAACCTTGACATGACAGACCATGCGCATGCTTTGGTGGAGGGACGATGCAAGAAATCGAACGATGATCTTTGCGGTGAAATCTTTTGACCTTTGCGGGGCGAGGTTGCATTTTGATTCATGCCTGAATTACCAGAAGTGGAGACGACCAAGCGAGGAATCTCTCCGCATGTCATTGGCAACAAGGTAACGGAAGTCATTGTGCATCGATCGGACTTGCGCTTGCCGGTGCCGGATTCGATTGTTGAGATCGAAGGCTACCGATTCATCGATGTAAAACGGCGCTCGAAATATTTGATCCTCGAAGTCGAGCAGGCGCAACATCTGATCATTCACTTGGGGATGTCTGGCAGTTTGCGAGTGGTTGATCCCGATGCCCCGTTTCGCAAGCACGATCATCTGGCGTTGACTTTATCGACAGGTCGGCAAATGCGTTATCATGATCCGCGTCGATTCGGTTTGGTGCTTCATGGATCTGGTGGAGATGCGATGGAGCATCCGCTCTTTCAAGAGTTGGGGCCAGAGCCATTGGAAGACGCGTTTTCTGCCAATTTGCTGATTCGCGTCTTGCAGGGGGTGAAACGTCCGATCAAGACGGTCTTGATGGATGCGAAGGTGGTGGTGGGCGTAGGCAATATTTATGCTTCCGAGTCGTTGTTTCAGGCGGGCATTCGTCCGATGACAGCAGCATGTGATCTTTCACGTAAACGCGTGGGGAAATTAGTCAAAGCCGTCAAGGAGGTCTTGGCGCACTCCATCGAACAAGGTGGCACAACGTTGCGAGATTTCGTGAGAGAAAATGGCGAACCTGGATACTTTCGGCAGGAACTCTTTGTCTATGAGCGAGCAGGTCAGCCGTGCCGGATCTGTGGAACAAGCATCGAGAAACTTTTGCAAGCGCAACGATCTTCGTACTTTTGCCCGAAGTGCCAACGTGATTGATGCTAGGGTTGAATGGTATTGGCTTATTGAAAGGTATTGGATTCGAAATGCTGGCAATTTTCGTTTGCCAAATTGTGCTTTCGTCATTACAAAGTAATCTGTGCGAAATGTGATCCCACATCAATTTCTCCGACGACGTCGCGAAGCTGGCTTCGCATTGCTGATGTGTTTGATGTTGATGCCATTGCTGGTGCTGATTGCCTTGAGTTTGTTGAGTCTTTCCAGCATTCAATTGCGCAAAACAGGCTTCGGTGAGGCAAAATCGATTGCCGAAGCAAATGCAAGATTGGCACTGATGCAGGCGATCGGCCAGCTTCAGAAAACCATGGGGCCAGATCAACGGGTTTCGGCTGCGGCAGAGATTTTGGGCAATCAGGTGAAGAATCCTCATTGGACAGGAGCTTGGCGGACCACACTTGCTAACGGCGATTCGTTCTTTGTTCGGAATGATTTGGCGGGCGGCCTACGGGATCGGCGCTGGGAGGAGGGCATCAACACCAAAGGCCAGGTGATCGAGTGGTTGGTGAGCGGCACAGGCAATCCATTGGTGCCGCCCGCTAGCGCTGACGCGATTTCGCTATTTCAGATTGACCCACAACAATCGATCACCGTTGCCAAAGTTCGGGTCGCGGAACGTTCCGGGGCCTTAGGCGGTCACATGGCGTGGTGGACAGGCGATTTGGGGATTCGCGCGAATTTGCGAGCCAGTGACCCACGAGCGAACTTTTTGGCCAAGCCGGAAAATTTGGCAAACGGAGGGATGTTTCGCGTAATGGCGAGTCAGGCGGCAGACATGAAAATGATGGTTGGCGGGGTGGATTTGTCCGATTCTACGCGCACGAAGTTAGCGAGTGTGAAGATGATGGATCTAGCCGGCGTGCGTCGGGACTGGGGACGCCAGCACGCCTTTGACTTCACCACCGATTCTCAAGGAGTGTTGGTGGACGTGGCGAAAGGTGGGCTTAAGCAAGATTTGACGGCTTATTTCGAATCAGGATCGGTGGCGGCATTAGGAAATCTACCTAGGCTCAGTGATACTGAATCATTGGTGGGAGATCCTACTTCATCACGTCATACGCAAGCGGGGCCGCGCTTTGGGCTTCTGCGGGACTGGGCTCGGTTAGGGATTCCGTTTGCTGGGGGAAATGTCATGGGTCGTCAGCCAGAGTTCAATCCGACTGTCGCAGCGGTAAGTCGGGCAAAAGCATTAGCCAATGAACAGCCTGTGAAACTAGCAGGAAATCAGCGGGCGGGATTGCAGCCGATTTTGGTAGAAGCGACAAATTACACACAGATGAGTTGTTATTTGGATCGCACAATACCTTCGACCATGTTTCAGCTTAGGCAATTGATGTATCCGCGAGTGGTTTTGTGGAATCCCTACAATGCCGAGATCACCTTTGGGCGATCCATCGTGATGATTCAAGGCAATGGACGTCAGGAGATGTGGACATTAAATACCTACCCTGGCAGTCCTTTTCGTAGTTTATCCCAATGGTTGAGCTTCGAGGGTGGCAGAAGCACGCAGTTTTTAGGCCCTGGTGGAATCTTAGAGTCCGAAGGTTACAATGATCCCTACATGGGTTCGTACTATTTTTCGATTCCCGAAACAAAGTTTGCCCCCGGGGAGTGTTTGGTGTTTTCACCTGCCAAGTCAGCAGAATACGACGGTTTGAGTGCTTACCGATCAGGTTCTTATGATTTGGCGGCTAATGTTCTGAGTTGCAATGTCTCACCGGATCCCGGGAGGAGTTATTATGTTTCAGCTACGGAAATCGGTGGAGGATTTCCCTTTCAGCCCATTCAGTTCTGGTATGCTCCGACGCCCGCTTGGGGAACGGGTGGGCGCAATGGAGTCGAAAACCAAGGTGATGACGCGCGCGTGATCATGAAAGAAATCGGCAATCGGAATCGGGTTACTTTTGAAGAGTTCGATGCACTGCCCCAAGTGGCTGTCGTTTCAGCCTCCTTGCAATATGGAGCTGGGCGTGAACCGCGAATTCAATGGGCCAAACAGGAGCGTATGCCTGTTCAGTTATTGAGCAAGACAGTGCCTACGCCGACGGTGATTCCAAATGTTAGAACGCGAGAAGGCATCCGCATGCGCTGGTTTCTGGAGCACCCATCAAACCTTGGAGCTGGGAGATTGGCAAACACGGCCTATTTTGATGAAGCACTGCTGGCAAACTGGAATGTGCGAGCTTCATTCGTGATGCGTTCTCCCTGGGAAAACATCGGCGGCGGAGCACCATGGTTTTTTGGGGCTTACACCAGAGATTTGTTCGATCAAGCAGTGAGTTGGGATGAGCAAGCACCGGTTCCCCGCAGTGGTCGTTTTCACGGGAATCCCTTCGGACCACCGCAAGAGGGGAATGAGCGATACATTTTGTTTGATGTCCCCCGCAGCGAAACAGGGCTACTATCTCTGGGGCAGCTTCAGCATGCGAAGCTATCGGAACTGATTTGGCATCCATCGTATGCGGTGGGGAATTCGCTGGTCGATCCGCGACTTGGAACAGGTGGACTCTTGGGCATGAATCGGACTTCAGCGAAATCAACCAACAGTTTTTCTGCTAGGTTGGGAGGATTTAGCAGCGTTGAGTTGGGCTGGTCAAGTGATGCTCAGCGCTCCGCAGACAAAGAAGAATGGGCCGCAACGGCGCGTTCGATTCTCAGCGATGTTCCGTCGCAGGATCATTTGGTTTACGACTTGTCCTTTGAGGTAAATCAGAAGTTATGGGATCGCTTTTATTTGTCGAGCGGCAGCATCGAGGAAAAGCGACAATTCGTAGCGGATCCGCAGAGAAATCCTTTGCCCAATGCGCGGATGCAAGCGGCTCCCGGCGTAGGAAAATCGTTGACGCTGGACGATCTAACGAATTTCCATAAGTCGGCATCCCGATTGATGGTAAATGGAGCGTTTAACGTGAACTCGACGCGGGTGGAAGCATGGAAAGCGATGCTCGGCTCTACGAGGCTTGCCGGGTTCGGGAATGGGGTGGGCGTGCCATTTCCGCGTATTTTAGCTCCCAAAGAAGGAGCCTGGAAAAATGGCGAGATGGCAGAAAGTGATGCCGTTTGGGCGGGGTATCGGGAGCTGAATGAAGACGAAGTGAATCGCTTGGCGATCGCCATTGTGGCAGAAGTGAAAAAACGCGGGCCGTTCATATCCCTTGCTGATTTTGTCAATCGGCGCTTAGCAGAGGATGAGACGGGACGCATGGGTCCATTGCAGGCAGCCATAGAAAACGCAGGGCTGAATTCGACACTCGTTGGTGGATTTTCGCTCAACAACCAATCTTCTTTACCCGACTACACACATCCCGATCATGTGCCAGATGCGACGCGGATGGAGCAAACACTCAAGCCCGCATCGAAGGCATGGGGTGCTGCGACGTATCTCACACAAGCGGATCTATTGCAGGTGTTGGGTCCAGCATTGACGGCGCGATCGGACAGTTTTGTGATTCGTGCTTATGGAGATGCGGTTGACTCTGGGGGGAATGTGAAGGCGCGAGCATGGTGCGAAGCGGTGGTTCAACGCACACCTGAACCGATGTCTCCTGATGTGACAGGGCTTAATCCTGAAACATCGGGACTTGGTGGCTTTGGTCGCCGCTTTCGCATTCAGTCGTTTCGATGGCTCTCGCCGGATGAGATCTAAGATTCAAGGAAATGATGAAAATAATCTATCTTCTAGGGATTTGCATCGGCTTTGTGCCGTTGCTTGACGCACAGGAAAAAACGTTCCGACAGGTGCGGTTTTTGGCGGTAGGAGAACTGCCGCCGTTTCGACAGGAAGTCCGCGACAATATTCGTTACGAATTGGAACCACCCGAAGGGAGTATCCCGCCGCGGGAGGTTGTGTTACGTTCTGACGATGAAACATCAGAAGCCACGCCTCTGCGCTTGGGCCAGATCAGTGAGCCTGTAAAAGTTCCCTCAGGAGTTGGTTCCTTCGATTTACGCCAGCGTGATGCGGCGGAAGATTCGGTTCCTTGGCTGCGATTGACTCGTCCAGAAAAAGGAGATTTTTTGGTGATTCTTTGGCGCGATCCCCGAAAAGGAACGTGGAAGCATGTGAATTCCTTAGTGCTACCCGAAGATCCCGTCGAGCAAGGGGCTGGCAGCGTGCGATTCATCAATTGCTCAGAAGCGTCAGTAGGGCTCAAGTGGGGCAATGAAAAATTGCTGTTGGAACCACGTCGCGCGGTTAGGCGTAAGGCGACAGCCGGCGCTGAACTTCCTTTCCAAGTGCTTCTTTCTGATGCGTCAGGTTCTGCCAAAGCGATCCATACCGGAGTCGTGACACAAAACCAAGGCGAACGCAGTCTGGTTCTGATTTATCGAGCCGATGGAGTTTCGCCCCGGAGGCCAGTGAAGGTGTCGGTTCAGCGCGAGCCAATTCCGCCTCAACCCGAGAAAATGGAGTCGCGCTGAAAAATGGCTCGATGCACGAGGCCCGATTGATTGCCAAGCCAAAGATTGTCATCGCGCAAACGTGGTGTGCCGATTGTCTTAGCCCGAGATCCGAAGTAGAGCGCCAGAAAGTCGCTGCCTTGCACGGCAAATGATGGCCGCGAATGGCGTTGTTATACTTCGGATTTCGGGCTTAACCACTGCTCTCTTTGATCAGCGATACCGTTCTTTTTTTCCGATTTGGAGAAACTTGATTGCCAAACCATGGAAAAAAGAGTAGTCGTCATAAACGAAAAATTTATGGCAAGCGAACTATTACCTCACGACGAAAAATTTCTTCATCAGCGACTTTTGGCCGATCCATCGGACTGGAATACCCGTCGCAGATTGGCTCATGCATTGTATGATCGCGATGCTTTTTTAGAAGCGGCTGAAACCATTTGGCAAGCTCATCAGATACCGAACATTGACGTTGAGCTAGCCTTTTCAGCCCGTGTTCTTTCCAAGGCACAGCCGCGTAGAGCGATACGGTTGCTCACCGCCGTTTTGGAGATGAACCGAGGGAAGGCCATACAGAATATGGCTATGGCAAATGCCTTGCTGCATCATGGATTGGTGTTGCAGGCGGCACGTTTTTATGGAGCTGCTCTTGAGTGCGATTCAAGTTTGGTGAATCCTGATTTGGAGCACTTCGTTTTGTGGACAGATGATGAAATGAGATTATGGGCTGACTTCACGGATCGTCGTCCGAAATTAGGAGATCTTCCATGGATTGTCAGAGATCCGAAAGAAGCGCTCAAGCTTACCTCCAGCATTAGCCTTCACACGACTCCTGTATTCGTGCCTAAATTACCTACCGTGCCTGGAGAAAACCTGAGCAATGTGTTGTATCGTCAGGAAGCTGAAAAAAATGCGAAAATCACTCCACCCCCTGCGGTGACGATACCGATAGATCGCGTTGATCCAAAGTATCGTAGATTCGACGAAAGGTATGGCGCCGCAACAACGAATGGTTCGCAGGAAGAGGCATCCGTTGCCTACCCATCTTCGGGAAGGTCGCCTTTGATTCGGCCATTGGAGTCATCGCCAGCGCAAGTGGTTCCACAAGTCGAAGTCGCGGTCCAGGTGCCTTTCGCCAATCCCGTTTATCAGCCAGCAGCACAGCAGAACTACCAAACGGTCGTCGCTCAACCGCAGTATCAACCGGTAATCCCTCAGCCACCGCAGTATCAACCCGTGATACCTCAGTCACCGCAGTCGTATCAACCAGTAATGCCGCATCCGGTGCCTACGATGCCGCAACAACAAGCCGCGCCACCAGTCATCGTAAGCGAAATTCCAACGCAAAACCAGAATGCCCATTTGTCACAGGCCCCTGTTCCTGCGATTGTTCCTACTCGCCGCATGATCTTTCCTGCTGCCCCGAGCACGGCGCAACCAACGGGCACACCAGTAGCAAAAATCAAACTCAAGTAGCTTGGTTCGAAACTTTAGGAAATGCAGGGAATGACGAGTGTTGGGCAAAAAGCCTTGCGCACCAGTCCCTCAGCCACGCTGCCAATCAGAAGTGCCGCAACGGCGCCGTGGCCGTGCGTGCCGATGACGATCAAGTCGATGGCGTGCTCTTTGGCATAGTCAATGATGCAGTGTTTCGGTGAGCCAACCATCAGTTCGGCGCGCACGTCTGGTAACAGCTTTTGTGCCTCAGCCACGGCATCGTTCACCCGTGCTTCCGCTCGTTTCTGCGTTTCCAGTCGATAGGTTTGAATTGCAGGAAATTCTTCAGGAGTCATACCGTAGGCTGTGTAAGTTGGTTCTGGCTCCATGACGTGGAGAATGTGCAAAACCGCATGGTGCGCGATGGCCATAGAGCATGCAGCATCCAAGACGCTTTTGCTGGCATCAGAAAAATCAAGGGCAACGAGTATTGTTTTCATAGAAGATCACCTTACTCCGCGATGGCTAGCTCCGCAAATCAATGAAAAATTCCGCTTGGAAATTCAGAAGATTTGCGCATTGCCGATGAGAGAGTTTCCGCTAAGCTTAGCAATCGATGCAGGTAGAAGCGACAGACAGTCATGAATCAGAAGAGTGGAAGCTCTTGTTAGGAAGTGCATTTCTTTGTGGTGCATGTGTGCTCTTAGGGATTTGGCAGCAACGTGTGGGAGGGGTGAGCTTTTTTTCCATTCTGTTCTATCTTTTCGCTTATGCAGCGGGCGGCTGGGATGCTTCGAGGGATGTAGTCAAGATGTTGCGGCGAGGTAAAGTGGACATTCATTTTTTGATGTTGTTTGTCGCAGTAGGTGCCGCATGCATCGGAGCTTGGTGGGAAGGTGCGGTGCTGTTGTTTTTGTTTTCGTTGAGTCAAGCGTTGGAAGCGTATGCGATGTCGCGAACAGAACGGGAGATTCGAGGCTTGTTTCACTCTGCACCGAAGACCGCGCTGCGCGTTTACGAAGATGGCGTGACTCGTGATGTTGCGGTAGATTCTTTGGTGAAAGGGGATTTGTTGCGCATCTTACCTGGTGAGCAATTTCCGGTAGATGCCGTGATTCGTAGCGGTAAAACGGCAGCAGATGAAGCCATGCTCACCGGGGAATCTTTACCCGTAGAGAAAGCCGAAGGGCAAGATGTTTTCGGTGGGACGCTCAATACGTGGGGATCGGTGGATGTCGAGGTCTTGCGAGTCGCGGGAGAGAGTGCAAACGCCAAGATCATCCGCATGATCCGTGATGCGCAATCTAGTAAGGCTCCATCGCAGAAATTTACGGATCGTTTTGGCACGAGCTACACTGTGGCGGTGGTGTTGTTTTGTGCATCGGCATTTGCATGGTGGCATTGGATCATGGGCTTGCCTGCTTGGGGGGGCGATAGAGATCATCCATCGGCACTCTATAAAGCGATGACGCTGCTGGTGGTTTGTTCGCCATGTGCGTTGGTGATTTCGATTCCGAGTGCGATACTTTCGGGTATTGCGGCGGGAGCTAAACGAGGGATTTTGTTTCGTGGCGGCATAGCGTTGGAAAATCTTGCAGGCATTCAGCGAATGGCGATGGATAAAACGGGTACGCTGACGAAAGGAGAGTTTGCCGTGGTGGGCTGGGAAAGCTCGAATCCGCAATCCGAGAAAAAATTGTTTGCCGCTGCGGCGGGGTTGTCGGCTTTTTCCACCCACCCGCTGTCCCGAGCTCTGGTTGCGGCATGGAAGAATGATCATCCTGATGTTCCAGCCGCAGAGGTGAGCGAACTAACCTCAGTGGCTGGTCAAGGACTGCATGCTACGATTGCTGGCGTAGCTGTACGACAAGGACGTAGATCGTTTTTTCCAGATTTACCATGGTTGAAAGATTTGCCTGCTCCGGCATCGGGGTGTACGGAAGTAATTGTTTCACTCGGAGATGATTGTGGGCGTGTCACCTTGCGCGATACTCCTCGGCCGGAAAGTAAATCGATGATCGTGATGATGAAAAGTTATGGCGTTAAGGTGTCGATGCTTACAGGTGACCGAGAGGAGTCGGCTCGCAGTCTTGCCAAGGAATTGGAATTGGATGAGGTTCGAGCAGGCATGACCCCGCAAGAGAAAGTTTCTGCCATTCGCCAGTGGCAGTCACAAGGAGAGCGCGTAGCGATGGTAGGCGATGGTGTGAATGATGCTCCTTCTCTTGTGACGGCCGATGTGGCTATAGCCATGGGTATGGGGGGATCCGATGCGGCACTTGAGCAAGCGGATGTAGTCCTGGTGAAAGATCGCTTGGACAAGGTAGTTTCGGCATTTTTGCTCAGCCGCAAATGTCATTCGGTGATTCGACAGAATATTGCCATTTCCTTGGCGGTCTTGGTGCTATTGGCCTGCGGTGCACTGGGTTTATCTTTACCATTACCCCTAGGCGTGATGTTTCACGAAGGTTCCACCTTGGTGGTCGTCTTGAATTCGCTGCGCTTGCTTATGTCCGACGATCCCAAGGTTACTTGAAGTCCGCAAGTTTGTGATTCATCGAAATGGACTGCCTCAGCATCCGCATGACCGCTACCATGGTCTTCTCTTTTCGGGCTACTTTTGCACACGCGGGATCTTTGATGTCAAATCGGCTAATGTAGCGACCCACTTCGGAGAGCAGTTGCCGGATCTGAACTTCGATGGCTCCCGAGGACGAGCGAATGGATGATAGTTCGCGGTTTAGCTCGCTAATTCTATGGAAAATCTCAGCCGCTTGTTGTTTTTTTGCGTCTTTGATTTTTTGCAGCTTTGCCTCATGTTGGTCAAATTCAGCATCGCCACTTACGATGGCATTGGCGATATCCTGACGTTTTTTGCGGAGTTCACGGAACTGTGATTTCAGTTCTTCTTCTTTTTCTCGCGAAGCGGAAATGGAATCATCCGACGATGGAACATCCTTCAACACTTCGATCTTGGTAAGAATCGCTTCATGAGCCCGTCTTAAATCGCGCGCTTGCCGAACAATTTCATCACGCTCTTCGGTTAGATTCAGCAGGCGCTCCATCATCTGATCTTTCTCCTCCTCCAAAGCGCGTTCTTCATCGCTTGTCTGTTTCAGAATATCGTTTCGTTGCAGATAGAGTTCGGATAGCTCCTGATTGAGAACAATTTGACGTTCTCGCAAGCTCTCAATTTCTTTGGTGTGCTTGCGCAAACTCCAGTATTCGACGGATAATTCCGAGACTTGATCGATGTCCTCCCAAACACTTATGCCAAGATAATACTCTGCCTCACGAAGGATCGACATCTCCTGCGAAGCATCGGTTAAACGCTTGTTTCGTCGATCCAATCCGAAAGATTTGGCAACCAAGGCTGTGAAGTAGCTACTGGGAGTCATAAGAAAGTGTCTGAAGGAGTATTTACACTTTGATACAATTTTGCAAGTGCGTGATGACTTGGATATCGTCCAATGTTGTCACATTGCCAGAAATTTCGCCAGTCGTGACCAATTCTTTGAGCAAGCGACGCATGATTTTTCCAGATCGTGTTTTCGGCAGGGCTGGAGCAAAATAAATATCGTCGGGTTTGGCAATGGCACCTATGGTTCGCCCCACGTGCTCTCGTAGTTCACGGCGGAGGGATTCAGATGAATCATGACCTTCCTTTAGGGTGACGAAGCAGCAAACTCCTTGTCCCTTGAGTTCATCAGGACGGCCAACAACGGCGGACTCCGCTACAGCAGGATGGGCAACAAGAGCACTTTCCACTTCAGCCGTACCAAGACGATGACCAGAGACATTCAGCACGTCATCAATTCTGCCAACGATCCAAAAATTCCCGTCCTTGTCCCGTCTCGCTCCGTCGCCGGCGGTGTAGATGCCTGGGTAATCCGACCAATAGGTTTTGCGGAAGCGTGTTTTGTCGCCGTAAATGGTTCGCGTCATCGATGGCCATGGTTTGCGAATGACCAATTTCCCGCCCTCATTCGCTTTGCATTCCTTGCCTTCTTCATCGAGGATCGCTGCATCCACACCAAAGAAAGGCAGGGTCGCAGTTCCTGGCTTGCAAGGTGTGCAACCGGGAAGAGGGCTGATCATGATTGCCCCCGTTTCGGTCTGCCACCATGTATCGACAATCGGACAACGTCCGCCACCGATTTTCTGCTGATACCACATCCAAGCTTCGGGGTTGATCGGCTCACCTACTGAACCGAGAAGGCGTAGCGAGGAAAGGTCATGCGCCGCGGGGAAATGATCGCCTGCTTTGATGAAGGCTCGAATGGCGGTAGGAGCGGTGTAAAAAATACTGACGCCATGATCCTCGATGATTTTCCAAAAGCGCCCAAAGTCTGGCTGATTTGGCGCACCTTCATACATCAACTGTGTGGCTCCATTCGCCAAAGGTCCATAAACGATGTAAGAGTGTCCCGTGATCCAGCCAACATCGGCGGTACACCAGTAAATGTCGTTTTCACGGATATCAAAAATGTATTTGAACGTCGAATACGTGCCAGTGAGATAGCCGCCACTTGTATGCAAAATCCCTTTTGGTTTTCCCGTGGAGCCTGAGGTATATAGCAGAAATAGCGGGTGCTCGCTGTCAAAAGCTTTCGCCTGATGCGTGCTCTTGCAGGATTGAACCTCGTCGTGCCACCAAAGATCGCGGTTGCTATTCATCGAGACCTCATTGCCACAGCGCTTGTGAACGATGACCTTGCGGACTTTATCGTAGCGTTGTAGGGCTGCATCGACGTTTTCCTTGAGGGGAACGATTTTGCCACGACGCCAGCCGCCGTCAGCGGTGATGACCATCGTTGCACCAGAATCTTCGAGACGATCTACGATGGAGTCTGCGGAAAAACCTCCAAATACAACATTGTGAACGGCTCCGATACGGGCGCAGGCGAGCATGGCAATCGCGGCTTCAGGAATCATGGGCATGTAAACCAAGACACGATCCTTCGCTTTGACTCCATGCTTTTCGAGAACGTTAGCAAAGCGACAAACTTCACGTTGTAGTTCCCCGTAGGTGATCACTCGCCGATCTCCCGGCTCACCCTCAAAAATGATTGCGGCTTTGTTGCGACGGGATCCGTTCGCGTGCCGATCTACGCAATTTTCTGCGACGTTGAGTTTTCCTCCGACAAACCATTTTGCAAAAGGCGGTTTCCAATCGAGAACGTCGCTCCATGGTTGCCGCCAAAGTAGTTCATTTGCCTCGCGTGCCCAAAAGATCTCTGGCTTATCTATGGATTCGCGATACATCTTGCGATATTGCGTCATCGAGGAAATTCTGGCTTCTTTGGAAAATTCCGCTGTTGGCGTATAGATGCGCGATTCTTCAAGGTGGCTTTCAATAGTGCGACTCATAGGTTTTTTACTGTGCGCGGTCATTCTGATCGACTCATCATGGAACTGGCAAGAAGCGATTTTCGAAAACGAGCGACAAAAAAAGCCCGTGGGTATTGCACCACGGGCTTGAGATAATGTGATTTTAGCTCCTACAAAGAATCAGGCATGATGTCCATCGAAGCATATTCCCCATCTTTTCTTCGGTAAATGATGGTGAGGCAGCCACGACGGGCGGATTTGTAGAGCACAAAGGGGCGATCTCCGAGTTCGAGTTCCATGATCGCGTCTTCTTTATACATCGTGCGAAGTTTGTAATTGTCTGGATAGATCAAAAACGGTTCTGGATCGTGCTTGGAATCTTCGGGGTGATCCATCGCTTCTTCGCGGAACATCCTTTCGTCCAAATAACGGATGGACTCGCTGCGGTGAGGCCGATTCTTCTTAAGTAAACGGGTTTTTTGCTTGCGCATACGCCGTGCTACTTTGTCGATCGTTTCGTCCAAGGCGCTATACATACTGGGTGCCTCGCTGTGGGCATCAATGGTGATGTGGTTGGCGCAAAAAAGAATGATTTCCGCAATATGGCGGTTTTTTTGGACGTCGAGAACGATTTTTGCCTCGATGATTTTTGGATAGTCGAGATGGAGGCTTTCGATTTTTTTCTCCGCGTAGGAGCGTAAGGCTGGAGTCAATTCTTCGTGTCTTACGGTGATCGTGATAGGCGGATTTGCGTTAACAGTCTGCATGGTTTTAGTCGTTATTGGTTTGTTTTCTTGGAAAAACACAGTCGCGTGCAATTCCACTTATTACGTTGCACCAAATATCCTACTTTGCCAGAAAAAAGCGTGACAAAATGCATTATTTTTCGTTAGAAGGAAACAGCGGGTAGAGACTATCTACCCATAATGCGATCTTGTGGATCACTTCTTCGCGCTGTTCATCGTACATGAGCAGGTGGTGAGCATCGGGATAAAAATCACGCTGCTTCATTGGTGCTTGTCTCATGTGGTCATAAAAGTTTTTCACCTTCCTATGGTCGCAAAAAAAATCTTTGCCGCCGTGAGCAACAAGAGTGGGAACTTTGAAAAATCTGGCATTTTCGTTCATGCTCGCAATCATTTCCTCCAAGGTTACTAAAAGACGCAGCGTGTGTTTGTCGATGTGCCAAGCATTGGTTTCGGACTGCTCGCCGTGTGTGCTGGTGGCGGTCATCTGCACGCTTTGACCGCCCGAGAGAGCCTCCAGAGAAATTCGTACATCGGGAATCAGTGCTGCAATTTTTTTCACTAAGTGGATTTTCCAAAGGGGGAAATCATCTCGAACCCCTACAACAGGCGATGTGATGATGATGCTATCACAGCTGGGCTTGCGCCCTTGTTCCATGGCGTTGCGGTAGGTTCCAGACAAGATCAATGCGCCCATGCTCTCGCCTTGCCAGATGATGTTTGCCTCTGGATGCCGATGGCGAACCAATCGAGTAAAGGTTTCCAGATCGCGGTACCAATTTTCTTTTTTGTCAATATCGCCTCGCCTCTCACGCACCGGATCTAAGCCTTGCCCTCGCACTTCATAGGCATACAAGCCCACATGCGGATAGTGCTTCATCAGGTGATTGCCCAGATTTTCGTAATCGATAGAAGCTCCACAAAAGCCATGAACTGCGATGATGATTGTTTGCGGGGCTTGATCCTTTGCGATAAATCGACGGTAAGGGAATGTTTGGGCATCTTCCGTGGTGTAATGTGTATCACGCAATTGCGGCTTCTGAAATTTGTGAGAAACCAAGGTGTAATTCGTGCTATGCTGGCAGTTCGAAAGCAAGGTCAAGCTTGCTATCGCCGCCAGTAGTCTGAGCATCATCTTTTTGCTTTCTCGCATCAACGTCACTACGCTACTGTGTTTCCGGAGACAGGGCAAGGCAAGAAATGTGAGTAGCCCGACGTCGCCGTCTAACCAAATGTTTTACATGAATCGCTTTGCGAAGAATGAAGATTTTTTAAACCCGAGATCCGAAGTAGAGCGCCAGAAAGTCGCTGCCAGGCTTTGATGTGCAAGGCGTTTCATGGCCGCAGTGGGCTGCATCCAAAGATGCTGCCCCAAGGTCTGAAATGCCTTGCACGGCAAATGATGGCCGCGAATGGCGGCGTTATACTTCGGATTTCGGGTTAAAATAACAGGTAGCTGCCGCAGAAAGAAGTTGCCTGTGGATCGTCGTGATTCGATGAAATTAGTTTTGTGTCACCCGAACATCGACAAACAATTTATCGGCTTGCGGGCCGGTTATCGTTGCTGTGACAGTGGTCATTCCGGCGTTGGTAACAGCGTTGAAGCTTACACTGGTGCCCTCGCCATCGCTTTGTCCGCCGTTGCGGAAGGTGACGAGATCTTTTGACCAACGATAAGTCGCCGAGATGCCTGTTGCGGCTGTGGCGTTCTGCGGATGGGTGAAGGTGAACGTAGAGCCAGTTCTTA
>JAIYDP010000353.1 GCA_027487435.1 Verrucomicrobiaceae bacterium
GCAGCAACCGCAGCGGCAGCAGGCGCATCCGTGACTGCAGCCGCCGTTGGCGCTGACGCCACCATGACTGCAGGCTCGGCGCTAGCGGCGGCAGCGGCGGAGATGGCCGCAGGAGCTGCAGACCCTGCGGATGCGGTGATTGTGCCACCGGAGGGGTCTGAGAGCATTGACGTGTCGGCGCTGGCATCATCCGCAACGACCCAGCCACCAGCGCTGCCGCCTTTGTAAACGGCGTTGCTCCTCGCGACAGGATCGCCTTGAACCGACACTTCCCCATCGGCCCACGACCCCGCGCCGCGCTCGATCGGGTCTGCAGCCACGTGCTTCTGACGGGACGGCGCGGCGGCGAGTTGCGGAGCGGTTGGCGGCTCGCTGGCCTTGGCGCCGTCGTCGGGGTAGTGCTGGATGAGGGGCATTCCAGGGGGCAGGTCTGCTTTGTGGTCGATGATGTCGAACGCAAGGCGGCCCCAAGCGAGGGACTGAAGCGTCGCTTTTGTCTGTGCAAGCATCTGATTGGTCACTGACAATTGATGGAACCCCCCCCTCCCTCACCGTGCGAAGAGACGCGTGCGATTGACCGACAACGTGTCTGGCGAACTCCGCCTTCTGCGCCTTGACGTCCTTTGAATCAACGGCCTTGGCGAAGTGGCTCAGCGCCTCAGAGGCACCCGCGCGAACGTCTTCGTCGGCATGGTGGCGCAGGGCCGCCAGCGTCGGAACAGCGCGAGCTGCGCGAGAGTTGGAGAGCGCAAGGACGTGCTTGTCGACGTCGTGACCCGCGCGAACGGCTGCGATGGACGCGTCTACGATGGCCTCGACAGCCTCGCTTTTGCCGTTGCAACGCACGAAATGGTTGACAAGCGCATGGGTCATCGCCAATGCCTGCGCGGAGGTCGAGTCGCGGCGCTGAGAGAGCTCAAACAGCCGCTGCACCGTCGCGACGGCGGGGCATCGGATTTGCGAGAGCGCAACGACGGCCTGGTCGCGGCGTGCGGGGGATTGGGTCGCATCCTCGGCGATGCTGAAGAGGGCGTCAGCAGCAGGGGCTGTCTCCGTCGAGCCGATCGCGCCCATCACCTTGGCGGGTCAAATTTGGTATGACATCCATCAAACAAGAGCAGCGCGAGCGTCGTCGAGGGACGGCAGCGCCGCGACGAGGGCGGCAAGAATTTCCTCCTCGTACGCCGCGACTTCGATGGGCCTGAAGGAGGTGTAGATTTGATCCAACGGCTGCGACTTCAGAGCCTGAAGAAGCTCCGCAGCCTTCGCCTCCGCAGCTGCGCCGACGACCGTCTTCTGCACCTTCCGCACGCGCGCAATGACGCGGGGGGCGTAGAAGTTGTGGGTGACGTAGTCGCTCTGCTGCAGCAGCGACGTGAACTCCTCGTGCGTCGCCAAGTTCTGATCGCGCCGCACGTTGACCAAAATCACCCGCGCACGTGCGCCAGATTTCAAAACGAAGCGCTTCGGGGGATCGCCCATTTCCTCATCCGCCTCTTTTTCCGCCTCCCCCTCCTCCTCAAGCTCCGTATCCTCACCCCCGTCGTCAATCTAAAAATAGCGTCAACGCGACAGAAACAGCAAATGACCTCATCCTCTTCGGTGCAATCAACCAAAACGCCGGAGTTGCGGTTGATGCGCGTCTTCGATTGGACTTTCGCGCGCACGCGATCTTCTTTCGGCAGGTCACCGTTCGGCTTCGCAGCAGCCTCCTCCACCTCCTCCGCAGCCTGCGTCTCGCTGGACTCACCTTCGCCTCCTGCCGCTTCACCGCTATCGCTCCCCTCCTCTGAAAGCAGCGAGTAATGCGCGGCGCGATACACATCAACTAATTCCGGATGACCCGCAACTTCTTTGACGTGATATGCCGACTTGTGATGGCCATCAAGATCAACCTCCGCGAGGGCGAAGGTCTTCGCTGCCAAATCGTCTGCAGAGGCGGAGCCCTTTCTGTACACAGTGTTGAGGGGGCGAACGATGGAGCGCTTGAAGTCAAGAACCCACCCAGCCTCCTCGGGCGGAGAAATAAGCCCGACGATCTTGCCTGACTCCCCTCTTTGAACAATCCAGAGATAGTGCTGGTTGAGGGCATCAAGAAGCTGGACTGTGCGAGCGGACGAGATGTCAGAACTGTCCGAATGCCCCGCGTCGCCGGGGGTTGTTTCTTTTCCGTCTTCGAGGACAGTCGTGGGGGCTTGGGCAACGTTCTTGAAAATCACGCTGTACGTGTGGAGCAGCCCTTTCTTCACGCTTTGCAAGTTGGCGACGTGGCGGGTCTCGAAGAGCATTGACAAGCCGGATTGCTCCTTGTCGTCATTCTTTTCTTCCGCATGAGAAACATGGCCACTGCTGTCAGCAGCTGATGTGCCCGACACAATGGCTTTGAACAAACATATTCCAGTGGACTCGCACAGCATGCCACGTCGAGGCTCGTCAGAGTCGTCGTCTGGGTCCTCCGCATCATCCTCCTTCGACTCTTCCTCTGCAGCCATCTGATCGACATTCTCATCATTCTCTTCCAGTTTCTGAAGTAGCGTTCGGAAAATCTCTTCATCAGAGAGCTGCTTGGGCGACACTGGCGCCTGAGGCTGACGGCGCGAGCCCAGCAGGGCGATTGCGAGCTGACTTGTGAGTTGAGCATTCAAAACCCCCTCACAGTGACAACACTGAGTACTGACAGAATCGAAATTGCAATCCTCCAGCGACCGACTGCCTTGACTCCACCAAGAGGCAACATGTCCATGCTGCAAAAATAGAATACCTTTCTCTGACTTGACTTGACTTGATTTGACTTGACCTGGCCCTTCCGCTTGCAATTGTGATACTTTCTAGAAAGTGCAGGCCTCATGAAAGGATCGTCTGATGAGTTCTGTTTCATGTCTCGACAAGAAAAGAGGAATTAGGATTGGAAATTCGCTTTTATGTTTTCGTTAAGCAAAGGTCAAACAAAATTAGCACATCAATGAGCAGCAAGCGTCATCGACTTTTTTCCCTTCTCCCCATCACCGTCGCACTTGTTGCTGTGATGGTTTCTCGAGATCCTCTCTGTCCCCTGACGTTGCAGTGCGTCATCTCCAGCCTGAACGCGTCTCAGAGGCGAGCTTCGGAGAGTTCGGACGTCCCGGCCAACATCCTTGACCGTGACTCTGATGAGAAAACATTTGCAGAGCTGCTTTCTATTCTCGATGAAGACGACAACGGCGATGATGCGGACAAGCATTTGGAGAAGGAGGACAATGGGGAACTGAAGACGAGTCTGTGCGCGGAGGAGTCCGTCTGCTCCTACTCTGTCTTCGCGTCAGGGCGCAGCCTTCTCTCTGGAAGGGGAATGGAGACTGATCCCACGGGAGAGATGAAGCAAAGCATCAGGGTCTGACACCGTCCGCCCCCCCCTCATGAGTCAGATGACCGCGGAGTACACGATGCAAGTGAAGCACATTGCCAATTTGGAGTCAGAGGTGAAGGGTCGTGTCAACAGCTTTCTTGTTCTTGTCAAGCGAGCTCAGCGTCGTCCCTCCCCACTCTTGCCCTCATGTCGCAGAGGGCCCTGTCCGATTGTCCAAAGAGGCCGGCATTGTCGGCGACTTCAACTGGGACCCTCGCCGCTCCAACATCCCTTCGATTGAGACGGTCAAGCGCTCGAATTTGTTGAACATTCTCCACCGCAACTCCTTCGTCGTTTTCCAACACGAGGTCCCCCCCCTCCCCTCCCTTTTGTAGCTAAATGCTTTAGGACACGGGAGAAGTGACGGGGGTGTGCCTTTTTGTCACCGCGTTTGATCCTTCAGACGATGTCGCCGCTTGAGGAGGCCGAGTGGGTCATCGACATGAAGACAGCGCTCATCAACTCGATCGTCATCCCGTTCGACGAGTACGAGCGCGCAAACGTCAAAAAGATGCCCGACGGAGACGATGACAAGGAGGATCCCGCCATCTTCGGCAGCCCCCTTCAAAAGCTGCGCATGCGAGGTCTGAGCCGCAGCTGCACCTTTGATCCCGCAGACGGCCGCCAAGTCATCCGCCGGCCGAAGCAAACGAAGCAGGGCCCTGCGGTGGAGCTCTCCGTTGCGGCGGACAGTGGCGAGACGTCGACGCACCACGCCGTGCGCACGACGGAGCTGATTTCCGAAAAGGATCTCTACGACGGCGCTGAGCCCCGCGAGAGGCCGTGCATGCCGAGGGGGGTGTCCAAACTTGACGCGTTCCCCAAGAAGATCCACTTGCGGGCGCAGCAAAAACGCAAGACCGTCGTCCATCAGCGCCGGCGGGTGATTGTCGAGACTCGCGGCATTGCGGAGGTGCTGTGGCTTTTTGTGGATGTGCTCACACATCAGATTGTGATGGGTGGGTTTCAAGGGCTTCCCCACTTGTCAAGTGAGGAGGAGGAAGACGAAGAGCAAATGGGGGACCCCCCGAAGCAGTACCGCGTGTTGTCCCGCGGCTTTGTGGAAGCAAAGCTCGTGGCGGTGCGAAAAGCCAAGCCCACCGACAACTCCATCCTCGCCACCGACGAGACACCCACCTCTCACGCGCATATGATGTCCCTCCTTCAAACCAAGGGCTTCGCGTGGAGGCGCTTCGAAGAGCCGTCCTTGTCGCAAGCACCCCCCTCGTCGGAGGGTATTTCTGCGGAGCAGCTCCTCACCATCCGGCCCGACGGCGTTGCGCCGGCATTTCTGCGTGTCAGCCGCTCCATGGCCCTCAACCCATCCCCGTACTTTGACCTCGCGCGGAATCCTGCGGCTCCAACACATGTCGTCCGGCTGGTACTTGTGGCGCTTGTGCGGCTGACATCTCTTAGGTCCTCGGCGCTGCGGGTGCCGCCGGTGGCGTCGACAATGAGCACCTTCTTGGGTCGTTTGCGGCTGACCCATATTTAGCTGCACCAGCGCGCGATCAGGCGCTTGTCGCCCTGTCGCAGCTGCGCTGCCCTTCGCTCCACACCGCCTCAAACGTCCTCAAGATCGCGCGGCAAGACGCCAACGAGAACGTGCGGGCCCAGGCGCTGCTGATGGGCCACGTCCTCGCCAGCAGCTTTTCGGAATGTGCGGGTGGCAGCGCAGATGTGAAGCCTCTGCTGGCGCCGACGGTCGTGCTTTTGAGAGGTGCTCTCAACTTCACCAACGAGCATGCCGTCGCGGACATTGTCAAAGCCATCTACGCACTTCAGAATTCGGCGTTTGAGGAGCACATCAACGACCTCTCTGCAGCGCTGGCTCATCGCGACGGGCGTGTGCGGCGAGCAGCTGCGGAGGCGATCAGGGCCGTTGGTGGCCACGCAGCAGCAGCAGCTCTCGCGGCACATGCCGACGACGAGGACGGCGTCGTTCGAACGCAGAGTCTCTTGGCGATGAAAGCCGTTGGGATGAGTCATCCTGTGAGCGATATTTTTGGATTTTGATGGCTGATGCTGCAGCTCATGACGACGCTTGACGAAGAGCCTGAGGCGGAGGAGAAGGCCGAGGCTGACGCAGCGGAGGAGGCGGAGGGTGGCGATGGGGCGGACAAGGAGCAGGAGGACGAGGCGAAGGATGAGGGGGAGTTGCGGAAGGAGGAGGAGGAGAAGGAGAAGGAGGACGGGGCGGAGAAGAAGGAGGAGGAGAAGAAGGGGGAGGAGAAGGAGAAGGAGAAGGAGAAGGCGGAGGAGGAGACGGAGAAGGCGAAGGGGCATGCGGAGGAGAAGAGCGCCATCAACGGCGTTGAGGAGGGGTCGAAGGACAAAAAGGCCGACGAGCCGGATGAGGAGGTTGCAGAGCCGGGCAAGGTTGGGAAGCGCGTTGTGTTCAACCGATCGTTCCCGTCGACGTACAACCAGATCAAGGCGAAGGTCAAGTTCAACGCCAACTGGCAGGGGCTGCAGGCGGGTCTGCATGGGCGCGTAACTGTGAGCGCCATGCAGTGGAAATTCGACGCCCTGACTGTTCGGCTCGATGGCGACATCAACGGGAAGCCTTACGGCACGATTGACCTGACCTGTCGGCGCGCTTGGTTTGTCGAAGGCGAAATCCAAGAGGGTGAGACGGACACGGACTTGACCTCGTTTGCCGCGTCGACCCCGAAGTGCAGGTACAACGTCAACAGCGCGTGGTTCAAGGTGTCCAAGCGCTATTCCCGCAGCCTCTTCTCGGTTCGCTCACATGGGGGACTTTGGTTGATTCCTCAGGCGCGACGCGGAATATTCCTCGGCCCGCTGGAGCTCTCGCTTTGGCTCGACGTCAGTGGAGACGTTGGCGCGGACTTTGCGACGTCGCAGGTTGACACGACGCAATGTCCCCGTGGAACAAACTCATTTGTCGTGTCTGTTACGCCTGCGGCGACGGTGACTGTCACCGTGTCAGCTCTTCACACCATCGTGACGCTGCTGCTTGCGCCTCTAATGCGACAGGGCATTGGGCGCGCTGGCGTTGAGATGGAGTACAACGTGATGGATGTGTCGGTCCCCGTCGTCTTGGAGAAAGCGAGGGAGAAGTTCTGCACGCAGCGGACGATGCAGCTTGAAGAGGCCCGCAGCTATTTTAGAGGGTTTGGCGATGTTTTCATTTGATTGATGTGTCCCAGATTTGCCGAGCGTCTCGTTGCGCCAGATGCGGAGCTGCGGGGGTCGAAGAAGGAGACGACGGACCCTGAGACTGGTGAGACGGACGTCGAGGAGGACGAGACGGGGGGCCAGCCGGAGGGGGAGGAGAAGGAGGAGGAGGCTGTGGCGGAGGAAGAGCAGCGAGAGGCCGAAGAGGACAGGGAGAAGGAGGAGGGGGAAGCGCAAACCGAAGAGGAGGCGGAGATGGAGGAGCATGGGGAGCACGAGGAGGGGGAGGAGAAGGAGCATGAGGAGGGGGAGGAGAAGGAGCACGCGGAGGGGGAGGAGAAGGAGCACGAGGAGGGGCATGGAGAGGAGGGAGAACGTGAAGCGCGAGCGCAGATGTTGAAGGATTGCGCTGGAGCTGACGTGATGTCTGCACGGCGTTCATCTAACCATGCAGTGTCCTTCGACTAGAAAACTTCTGAGCGACGACGACTCTGGAGAGCGACAAAGGACTCGCCGTAGCCGCAAGGGAAGAGGAAAGCGTGTTGATGGCTTCCGACACATTGAAGACTCGAACATCGTGGTGCAAGATTCGAATCACATTGGGTCGGACCTTGGGGCCCAGGCAAGCTATACACGCGTTTGGAGGCGAGCAACGTACAGCTGGAAGTCTCAAAGTGCAACTGAAGTGAAGCGGCCGCAGTGCCGCTAAGAAGTTTGTGTAACTAGTTCAAATAAATTCGACAATTTCACGTCTGCTTATTTTAAAAGCGCGATTCCACAAGGAAAGATGAGATTTTGTCGGCTTGGACTTTTTCTGTGCGTGTCCGTACTTTCTAGCCCAATGACGCCCATGGATCTCATCAAAGCCGGACGCCTTGAAGATGCCATCACGCTCTTCGAACATCTTTCAAACAGTCAAGACTTGGATGAGTTTTCTTTGTACAACTACGCACTCGCTTGTCAAGAGGCTGGGCGCCACGACCGAATTGAAGGAGTAACTCGTTATCATCGTCGCTGAAGCTGTAGATTCTGTTTCGAGCCATTCAAAAGCGTCCAGCATTCAGCGACGCGTGGCTGAACCTTGCGGTGTTTTATCTCCACGACAACAATCTCAACGGCTCTAAGCAAGCGCTCATTGTCTCAAAGAGAATTGCTCCGGTTCCGAGTCACGTGATCAGATACAACCTTGCCACAGTGTACAACAAGATGGGGAAGCTCTCTCTTGCTCGTCGAGTACGGCACCATCCTCCTCGCCTCACACGTCCCCCTTCAGGAAGCCATGGCAGCTGCCCACATCAACCCAAGCTTTTCGGAGGCGCATGTACTTCTCGCCGCAATTACGGAGGACATTGCCGACTCGCTTGGGCATGCGGACGAGGCGATCCGACTGCAGCCAACGGACTGGAGGGCGTGGGCGTCGAAAGCAAACATTTTGGTTAAAAGTACGCAATAACTTTAATTTCGCAGCGCTCCTCGCAAGACCGCCGCCAGGCTCTGGCCGTAAGGCGTCCCGCCTCTGAATTACTGGCGCAGCTTTACAACGCGACCTTGGCCTTAGCGCCGCTAAAAGAGCATCCCATCCTTTTAAATAACATTGGCGTCATCCTCGGCGACCTATCAAAATATCATCAAGCCGTTCACGTACGCCCTTAGTTTGGTCGCTTTGACAAAAAGGCGTTCGCAGACGCGATTAAAATTAATCCCACTTTCCCCCTTAGTTATTTTAACCTAGCGGAAACGTTTCGCATGGGCTTCGACGCCAACGACCTTGCCGTCGCCGCATCGGACGAAGCGCTTCGCCTCGACCCCCTCTCAGCGCCAGGCGTTGCCAACGCCATCGCCTATCGCCAGGTGCGCAACCCCGCCGCTGCGCTGGCAAACGCCGCAGCACTGCTGCGACTGGGAGGCCATCCCGAGTTTAATGGCGACGCTGCGGCGTCTTTTAAATTCGTCCAAAGGGTTCCTTTCTCGCAGCGACGTGTACGCCGCCGTCCCCATCGTGTCTGCCTTCCAAGGTCTGCTCTTTATTTGCTTCTCTCACCCCCCCCCCCCCAAGCTATTTCCTTCCCCTTCGACCTCTGCGAGAGAAGGGCCCTCCTCGACGCTTTTGCAGCATTTGTTAAAGCCAAGGTCGCGCGTTGGACTCCATCGTTTGCCCCCCCCCCCCCTGCGCAGCCGCAAGGGCTGAGAGTGGGCTTCCTTTCCGCTGACGTGGGTGAGCACACGGCGGGCGCAAACGTCGCTGGGGTTTATTTTTGATGCCCCCGGACTGACGTTTGAGATGTTTGGCGCCCATCGCCGAAGCTACGTCGTCGTCTTCTCGCTGACGCACCCCGACCGCTCAGAGTGCACCCCCCCCGCCACATCCTAACTTTGCAGCTCGTATTGGCGCACTGTTCGTGGAGCCAATGAGTTTGTTTTGTTAGTTAGCGTAAGGGACGGTCGGCGCGTCTCACGTCTGCAGCGCGATGCGATCGCCTGTGCGGTCGAAATTAACAAACGCAACATTGACGTTCTGTTTGAGCCATACGACAACTTTTGACGAAACAGCGTCGATTTCTCAAGCTTCACGCTGAGGGGAAGGCCCGAAATCGTCGCACTTCGACCTGCGCGCGTCCACGTGAGCGACCAAGTCGGCGCGCACCCTCTCGCAGCTGAATTTAAAAGGGCTTCGCAGGCTCAAGCGGCGGGCTCTGCGACGTGCTTGTTGCTGACAGAAGTTTTTTCGCTGTCAGCGTCGCTGACCGCTCAGTAACCGTCCCTCCAGAGTTGTCGAAGTGGTACACTGAAACGCTGTGGCTTATGCCGCGGTTTTCAAATCCTATAAATAACCATCGCGCGACATCATCGCACCTCTTGAGACCGCGAGATTCAAATTACAACCGCTCAGCTGTTGGTTTGCCGGTCGGCTGTCAAGTTTTCATTTGACGGCGCAGGACGACGCTGTCGTTTTCGCCAACTTCAACACCGCATACAAAATGACGCAAAAGGATGTCAGAGTTTGGGGGGGGGTCCTCCAGCAAGTGCCTCGGGCTGTCATGTGGCTGCTGGACTGGAGCGACGCAGCGACGAGAAATCTGAAGTTCTGCACGCCCTTCTTGCCCTCATCCGACAGGAAAGAGCTTCGCCAGTTTGAGGCGGCAGGGCGCGTCATATTTTCAAAAATCTTTCCGAAGGAGGAGCACCTGAGGTGGAAGACCCTGGCCGACGTGTTCTTGGACAATTTTGAGTTTCACGCGCATGGAACTGCTGCTGAAAATTTGTACGCTGGACTTCCTTTGCTTTCATTGCCTGGGGAATACCTCTGCAATCGAATCTCGACTGCTGTCGTCTTGGCTGCAGACCTTCCGTCCATGGTCGCTCGCAACGCTCAAGTGCTACCCGCACCTTACCTTTTTCACATTTCAGGACTTTTCTGAGATAGCTTGTGCATTGGGACGACGGCTTGTCTCCAGAAAGAGGCTCAGGGATCGGACTGTGGCGAGGAGATCAACTTCAGCTCTGTTCGACTTGAATTCGTGGGTCAATGAGTACGAGACGTTGTTTCGAATCGGCTACGAGACGTTCGAGGGCGTAAGAAGTGTCGAGGCCCATTCAACGGGCCCGAAGTGGAAGGTCGTGCTGGCCAAGGACATTTTGGCGGGAAAATGATTGGGGCGCCACTTGCAGGCATGAGCAGGGCTCAGCTCGTCGAGATGTTGGAAAGTGTCAACTCTGTCCTCAACAAGTACGATGTGGCCCACAATCCTGAATGGCACCGACTTCGCGTCGGTGCGGTGTCCTGCACGGCCATGCCCCGGTCCAACTGCACGGAGGACCAAACGTATGGAGCGACCTTCTTTTCAGTCTCATCGCATTGCAGGAATCCCCAACATGAGAGCTCTCTTTGCACTCTTCACGCACTCTCCAAGGGAGACACGGGTGTGTCCAAAAGTTGCTTTTGTGTGCCTTTTGAAGGGACGGTTGTCACATCCCGCGGTCGCACATGCATTGCTGACAAAGAAGGCAACGCATGCTTCTTTCATGTCAGGCCACCAGATCTTCCGGACGACAAGCTGCAAGTCATCGGCGCCTTCCCTTCGTTAAAGCTTGTCGTCTTCAAGCATTTCTTGCTTAAGTACGCTTTTGCATGTTCGCCTCTCATCGCAATAGAGTAGATTCTATGGACACAGTAAGCTTTGTGCCGTTGCTGCGTGCGGCGTCCAAAGCGTTCTCGCTTGGACGCAACCACGACACCAGTTTACATTTCTTTCTTCAATGCGGCTCAGACATGTCACTTTACGAGTGCTCTGACGACAAGTTGTCCTGCCTGTGCTCAGTTCAGCTCAGCTTTGAGTCTTCTCTAATCGGAACCCATGGCCGTTACGCTTGCGTTGCGTCTGACAATTCCTTGCTGCTGTACCCCATCGGATTTCTTTCTCCAGCGTTGCGCGTTGATTTTCCTTCGAAGCCGAAGCACACTTATGAGGATGGCAACGGCCTTATTGTTGTCACTGAGGATAGCTCATACTCTGTCCTCATTTGAAACACAAATGTAAGTCGAGGCAGCGCATGCAAGGGCCACATGTGCCTACAACACTGTACTGAGCTGACTTGTGTACACTACGTTCTATTCGTTTCTGCAATATTCTGGCTTAGATCTCTCATATGGGCATGCCGTCCCCTGCTCTTCCCCTTCGCCCAAAAGTAGAAAACAACAGCGATCAGAACGATGCTCAGCACGACAATAACCGCAATGGCCCAGCCAGGGAATTGATCTGAGGCATCAGGACGCACGGCGGTTGCAGGCACTCTTCTGGATATCAATAGTCTGCCCCCCGATGGAGATTGATTGAATTCCAAGATCTTTCAATCGCTGGTCGGCATTGGACGCAAGGTTCTGGAACGTTGCAAGAGTCGCACTTGGATTTGTGCCTGAAAATGCAAGGACAATCACAATACTTCCTTGAGAGACCTAGGGTATGTGAAATTTAAAATGAAAAGATATACAGAGAGAATTGCAACATCAGAAGGGGAAATCCCAATGATCGACGCGAGCCTCTCAACGAAGAATGTTCGATTGAAGCTTGCCAAATCCTGATTGATAGTGATGGTCGCATTGTTGCTGAGTACTGCAAATCAATTTCAGACAAAGGCTCCAACCAGGTGTGGGAGTTGTTGCAGGAGAAGTAATAAAAGAAGTTGTAGGCCGTGTGCTGGGAGATACAGATGTTGAAATTGGGGTGGAAGTGTTGGTAGCAGCTGCAGTATTACAACGCGCATGCTTCGATTACATGAAAGGCCAAAGAAGGCACAAGCAACAACGAATGTCAGGGCTCTGATCATGGCGGGAAAGGCTGTATCACCCGAACTACGTATTAAAATAGTATTAAATTTAGACACAAATAGAATCAATTTGTTTCCTCAAAGGTTTTCAACTCTTGTGCTGTTCGACAGATGTAAATTTCTTTTGCAGAGTAGATGTCTGTTGTCGCAAGAATTTGAGGGCAAGTGCTCCTCAAGTTTAAACGGATGTACTGATTCAACGGAGCGTTTCGCTCTACTTTGTCCAGGACGCACACTCTCGCCCCCACATTGGTTCTTGCACACAAACACCACTTACTCTTAACAGGTAAAACCCAAACAAACCATCCAGAACTTCCAGAACAGCCTTTTGTGGTCAATATTTAGCCACGTTTTCCAATCGTCACAGAGCTCTGTGTGTGAATGATGAAGCTTCTTGCATTGCTCCTTCTCGGAGTTGCGTCTGCAACAATTTACTTTCAGGAAGATTTTTCGGATGATGGATGGAGGTCCCGGTGGGTCGACTCTACGAAGAAAGGTGCCTCTCAAGGCAAGTTTGAGTGGTCTGCGGGATCCTATTACGCAGATGCATCAAAGGGCAAGGGGCTCATGTGTTCTGAGGACATGAGGTTTTACACCAC
>JAIYDP010000045.1 GCA_027487435.1 Verrucomicrobiaceae bacterium
TATTGTGCTGACGCAGACAGGCCAAGGCGCCAGCAATTGCGCCGACTATTGCGCATCCTAATTTCCTTCGCGAGAAGCAATATTTGTTGTCGGAGACTTTTGGAATTCGAGACATTGTCATATTTTGGATACTCCTTTCTGATTCCTTTAGTTTGCTGAGCAGAGAATGCATGGCATGTTCATAGATATTTCCTTGCTCGGCGTCACTGATATCATATCTCCAGATTTTGGTAGATTGATTGCTGATAGCGGGAAGCTTGTGGTTTTGGATAAGCTGCTCGCAGACCTGGGCAAAGATGGACATAAGGTCCTCATTTTCAGCCAAATGACGAAGATGATGGACATTTTAGAGGACTATTTTTGGTTTCGGAAGTTTAAGTACCTTCGCCTGGATGGGTCCTCTTCTGTCGCGGATCGAAGGGACATGGTGAATGCCTTTCAGGATGAAGGGTTTGTCATTAGGCACAGTCGTCTCATCAATCAGATCTGACATTTTCATTTTCTTGTTGTCGACCAGAGCTGGAGGCTTAGGAATCAACTTGACTGCGGCTGATGTTGTTATCTTTTACGATAGTGATTGGAACCCTACCATGGATGCGCAAGTAACCTAGCCTGGTTGGACTTACTGACACCTTCAGGCAATGGACCGAGCCCATCGCCTGGGACAGACAAAACCAGTTACTGTGTACAGATTAATTTGCAAGGGCACCATTGAGGAGAAAATCCTTCGTCGCGCAAAGGAAAAGAATACTGTGGGACTTGTGACACAAGCACTCACGATCTAGGTTCAATCAGTGGTCATTCAAGGTGAGAACATGAAAGGAGATTTCGATGGATTTAAGCCATCTGAAGTCCTTGATTTGCTCCTCGACGAAGACGATTCTTTGCAATGTGCAGCTGCAAATCCTTTTCCTGACTTAGCAGATCAAGAGACGGTGCCATCACAACCTCAGCAAATGGAAGAAACTGAGGATCTACTGGAAGGATCGGCAGGCCCAGTTGTGGAAGAAGAAGTTATGATGGAGGGTGGTGTAATTTAAATGTAGTGTACAATTCGTGAATGTCCTGTGAAATGTCGTTGTTATTTAAAATTTGAGCAACCGACATGCCGAACATTGCATTTGTGAATGGTTCGAATGCTGCAGTTGCAACTCACCACTTGTAGCGGAGCTCATAGTTCAAGAAGGAGGTCTCCCACCTCTTGTTGAACTACTTTCGGCCCCGAAAGAATCCATACAAGAGCAAGCCGCAGGAGCATTATGGAGTTTGTCAGTCAATCGTGCAGTCTTAGTTGTCTTGAATTTTGATGTGGCAGCTGAAAACCATATGCGCATCGTACGCGAAGGGGCGCTCTCCTATCTCGTGAGACTTCTACAAGTGAAGAATGCAAAGCTTCAAGAGCAAGCGGCCGGGATTCTCCGAAATCTTGCAATTAATGGTGCCTAATTCGGCGATCTTCTGCTTACAAATGAGATGATAACAAAATTCGCATTGTTCATGAGGGTGCCCTGCCTCATCTTGTCAACTTGCTGCGGTCGAATCAGGACTCTGTGCTCATCCAGGCAGCTGGAGCTCTTCGCAACCTATCTGTTCACTGTAAGAAACGGATTCCATTTCTTACAGTGAACAGCTCAGAACGAATTTCGAATAGTGCAGGAGGGTGCGATTAAGCCGATGGTTGAACTCTTGCGATCACCGAATCACAAGGTGGTCGAGCAGGCCGCTGTCACTTTGAGAAATCTGAGCGTTAACGGTATCAAAAACGCGAAGAGGCTGAATTTGCAGATGCCAATAAGATTTACTTTGGAACAGACGGTGCCATCCCGCCACTTGTTGCTCTCTTGCGTTCGCCTCAAGTGGTCATTCAAGAGCAAGCTGCGATTATTCTTAGAAATCTCTCTCTTGCTCGTACACCTATCAGGTTTATTTGTTCTCATTGTTCAGCGGACAATGAAAAGATCATGATTCAAGAGGGGGTTGTTCCAGCGTCAATTTCGTTGCTGAGATCGAACGAAGCAAAACTGCAAGTTCATGCAGCCGTCATACTTCGTAATCTTACAGTTCATTGTTTGTGGTCCTCTTTTGTGAGTTCTCATCATGACCAGCGGAGAGTGAGATGAAGGTTGTGCAAGAAGGCGCCATTGCGCCCCTTATCAATCTTCTCAAATCTACTGATAACGATGTCCTTGAGAATGTCGCCGGTACTTTGCGTAACATCACTGAGACAGGTTTGTGCTGGACGTGTTGGAACTCAAACCCCAAGATGCCAACAAGGAGAGAGTGATTCGGGAGGGAATATTATCGTGGCTAGTCCCGCTTCTGCGCACTCCAGTTGTGAAGGTGCTTGAGCAAGTGCTCATGCTTTCATGGAATGTTTCGATCTTGCGTAATGCTTTCTGGATTGTATCTGATAACGAAGCCGACAATAAGCTCAAAATGGTTGAAAAGGGCATCCTGCCTCCGCTTATCGCGCTTCTCTCTGCGCAAGAAGAGCGAGTTCAAGAGCTTACTTGCGGCACGATAAGGAACCTCTCAATTCACCGTATGCTATTTTTTTCTCGATCTGAGGCTGCAGAGGACAACAAAGTCAGAATTGTGCAGGAGGGAGCACTCACACCCCTTGTTGCTCTACTGAAAAGTCTTGTAGTCAAGATTGTGGAGCATGCTGCTGCCACGCTTCGTAATCTCTCTTCAAGAGGTTGTCTGCGTGCACCAAGAAACTTACATGCTCAGAAGGGAATGATGTGAAGATTGCCCTTGAAGGAGGCATTCCACCCCTTGTGTTTGCTCTGTCCCATTCATCTGCGGAAGTGCAGTTGCAAGCTGCTGGA
>JAIYDP010000183.1 GCA_027487435.1 Verrucomicrobiaceae bacterium
AATGGGTCTTCTCCTAGAATCAGGCATGAGTCACATTTACCAAAAGGTATTGAGCGAGAAGTAGAGCACGGGGTCACGAGGCTGATTGCCGAGTCGCTGTAGCGGTTGGGCGACTTCGAGTCTTGCCGAATAATGGGATAGGCCACTCCATTGAAAACCGGCGCCAACTGAGGATAGGCTGGTGCTTTGTCCGTTGTGGTCGGCAAGCCAGGCGTGATCCACGAACAGGTGCGGGATCGCGGACGATTTGGCCGGCAGGGCGATGCGTTTCCCTTGCCACTCGGCGGATAGCATCAGGGCTTTATCGAAAAATACCGAGCCTTCATCGTAGCCACGGATGCGCTGGACACCGCCGCCGGCATATTGATTGGACGGAATGAGGTTTTCATTGGTCCATTGTGCATCGGCTTTGAGTTCGAGATTGCCGAGATTCTGCAAAGGGATGTCGCGTTCGGCGCGGATGGTGGCGACCCATGAATCGGAATCCGTTGCTCCTAGCGATTGGTAGCTTGCGTCATCGCTGGTAATGAATGCATCACCGGGATTCCATAGTAACCCTGCGGTGAGAGCGGTGAATCCGTGGCGATCATGGGCTTCGGCCAGCCAGAGTTGCTCTAACTGAAAGATGGTAATATCGAGCTCGCTGGAGCCTTGGCGGTATTCGTTTTCTCGCAAGGAAAAGCCGCTCTGCCAGCGATGCCGAAGTCCATGCCAATCGGGTAGGGGAGTCTCAAGGTGGCCGCGAAAGCTAAAGAATTCGCCATTGTTATCGATCAAGGTCGATGGCGAGGTGGTGGAGGATTCGCTGAAGGATGTGGAAAATTGGAGGAGGCGATGCTGTGGGAGTGGGATTTCGTATTGGAAATTCGCGGCATGGAGTGAATTTCCATCGAGGGTGCTCAGTAGCATCCAAGTGAGACGATGGTCGAGATCAAAGGCGTTTCCGAATTTTCCGCCGAGGTAGAATCGCTCATCCCCCAAGTCATCACTGGCGTAGTTATCTAAGCCGGCGTAAATGTTCCATGGACGTTTTTCTTTGATTTGGATGATCAGATTTGCGGCGGGGAGATCGCCTCCCGCAGGGCTCCACAAGGCTGTGGCTTTGCGGAAGGGATTGCGATTGAGAAACTCGATGTCCTTGCGAACTGATTCGGCAGAGGCGCTACCATCGGCCTTGCTTAGAACCGCGTGAGTCAGAAATTCAGCACCGAAGAGAGGTTTGCCGGTAAAAGAAAGGCTTTTCAAGGTAGGTGTAGAAATGACCATGGCGATGTAGCCAGAGGTGATTTCTTGGGGAGGAAAGGAGGCGGTGATCCATGAATCCTTTTGCGGTGCGATGCTGCGTTCCGCCATGCGAGAAAGGAGTTTGAGGCTCTTGAGCGAAACGGCCTTGCCGATCCATGGTTGCAGGGCATTTTTCAGCTTTTGCTCCTGCTCAGCCGACAAACCTGTCATGTGAACGCCTTGCCGAGCCTCGCTTTGCAGAGCTAGGGCATCTGCGGCGACGGGGCTGATGGATAGGCCAAGAAGATTGGGAAGTAAAATTTCCTCAGAGCTGGTAACAGTATCACCCGCGCGCTGAACAGATTGCTCTGAGCCTTTCTTGGGATCAGGGACATCGACTTGACTTTGGGGGACTTGCCCACAAATGGGGGACAGCAACAATCCCCAAGATATCAGCAAACGATAGGGCGAAAAAAAAGGCAAAGAATTCATGCGCTACAGAAAAATAAAAAAGGCTGCCGAGATACACGGCAGCCTTTTCAAAAGAATAGGAAAATCAGCGAAGGAACACGCGTCCATTGGACTTCACAGCAGTGGCGGGGGTAGCTACGCGATGAATGCTGGTGGAAACGTTGCTTTGCAGCACTGTGGTTACGGCCGATACTTCATCAGCTGCTTGTGGAGCAGGGGATTCATTGATCGAACCAGTTGCTTGGATTTCCTCGGAACGTGGGCCGCCAACGCTTTGTGAGATGTAGTTTTCACCTTCTACGTCATTGCGATACAGCATCTCTGGTGTCCAGCATGTGATAAGAATGGGTTCGCCATCTTCTACTACTTCACAGGTCTCTACGATGCTGAAATCGATATTTTCGTCAACGATCAGCTCTTCTTCTTCAGTGAATGCTTCTTCTTCACCTACCACGACTTCATCTTCGAAAGTGATTTCTTCGTCAATCGGGGCTTCTTTTACGTAAACTTCACCTTCGATCACGTCTGGGATGAAAGGAAAGTCACAAATGGCGATTTCTGGTTCTACCATTGCATCTTCTGCAAAGGCAAAGGATGTCATTAGGAGGGCAGCACCTGTGAGGAAGGTGCGAGCGAATGTATTGCTTGGTATTTTCATAATGTTGTTGTGGATACTGCGTTCCGAAAGACTTTACGAGAGTGGCGATGCAACTGGATCATATCAAGCATAATTTTTTTTTTGACGGATGTTTTTTGCCAGAAGCATTGGTTGCATTGACCAAAGGAATTGTGAAATTTTGATGAAGCTGCGAAAGGTGCTTGAAAGTTCTCTCGCGGTGGATTAGACCGTCTGACTTACATGACAACTTGTGCGGTAGAAATTTCCCATTTGATCAAGGACTTTCGTCCCGCGACGACGAGAGGTAAGCCCTTTCGCGCGGTGGACGATGTATCGCTGAAAATTCAGGCGGGAGAGGTTTATGGGCTCATCGGGCCGAATGGTTCGGGGAAATCGACGACGATGAAAGCTCTGCTGGGCTTGGTAGCGCCGACTTCTGGAACTTGTGCGATTTTTGGTCGTGATTCATTGAAGGTGGATTCACGTCATGAGGTGGGTTTTTTGCCCGAAAATCCTTATTTTTACAAGCACTTAACGGGGGCAGAGACGTTGCGGTTTTATGGCAAGTTGTGCGATTTACGCGGCGCGGGGTTAGAGGCTCGCATTAAGGAATTGTTGAGTTTGGTGGACTTGGAGAATGCTGCGGATCGTCGCTTAGGCGGTTACTCGAAAGGGATGCTGCAACGCATAGGCCTCGCGCAAGCGATGATTCAGGATCCACGCTTGTTGATTTTGGATGAACCGACAGCTGGTGTGGATCCGATAGGCTCTCGTCAGATTCGCGATTTGATTTTGCGTTTGCGCGATCGTGGCATTACCGTTTTTCTTTGCTCGCACTTGCTGGAGCAGGTGCAGGAAGTGTGTGATCACGTGGGGATTATTTTCCGTGGGAAGATCGTGAAGGAAGGCAAGCTGGAGGATTTGATCGCAATTGAAGATCAGACCGAGTTCACGATTCGCGATGCAAGTCCGGAGTTGATCGAGGAAATGCGGGCGTTTGCTTTATCGCGCGGGGCGGAGTTGGTGAATGTGGGGCGTCCGCGAACGACGCTGGAGAGATTATTTTTGCAGGAAACGAAAGGAGATCGATGATGAATGGAAACCGATGGCTGAAGCCGAGTCGAGTGGGCGTGATTGCGCTGCATACCTTTACGCAATTGGTGAGGATGAAGGTGTTCTATTTTTTGATGGTGTTTGGAGTGCTGTTGATCGCGGTGAATTTTTTGGATTTACCGCAATTTCAAGGGCCTGAAAGCATGAATTTGGGAGAGTTGCGGATTCTCAAGGAGACGTGCACTGGAGTGATGAAGTTGTTTGCGGTGGTGTTTGCGATTGCGGCTACGGCCTTGCTGCTGCCGAAAGATGTGGAGGACAGGACGCTTTATACGATTTTGGCGAAGCCTGTGCCACGGTTGGACTATTTGGTAGGCAAACTGGCAGGGGTGTTATTGTTGGTTTTTGTCTCATTGCTGGTAATGAACTTGCTGATGAATGGAGCTGTGGCATGGAGGTGTGCTGCGCTGGTGCAAGAGAATCTCGATATAGCGAATCGATCTGGCTGGAGTCAGCGCGAGATTGATGCATTGACTGCGGAAATTCGGCAGCATGGAGTCACGTGGTCCTTACAAAGCGCGATGTGGGTGATCTTTTTGCAAGCATGCTTGGTGGGAGCGACGGCGTTGTTGCTTTCGACTTTTTCTTCGAGCACCTTGTTTACGATCATCGTGTCATTTTTGATCTTTTTGATCGGCCATTTGCAGTCGGATGCGGCAAATTTTTACCGGGCTACGGCGGAGGGAACATCGAAGGCGGGACTGTGGTTTACGAAAATTGTCTCGCTGGCGTTTCCGGATCACCAGCTTTTTAATGTGATCGAGGCATCGATTCAAGGGCAAGTGATCAAGATGGCCGATATCGCCGCCTTGACGGGGCTGACATGCTTTTATGTGGTGCTCTACACGTTGTTATCGTGGTTTGTTTTTCGAGATAAGGAGTTCTGATACGATGCAAAGTACGGGGAAAAAAGCGATTTTGGTGATTCTTGCTGTATGTGGAGCAGGCTTCTTGAAGTCTGGATGGGAGCGGTCATTGCATCAGAAATTTCAGCAACAAGGAATGATTGCGGAGCCGCTCGACATCAGTCAGCGAGAGAAAGTGGGGCAAACGATGAGCATCGTGGCGCTTGGTGGCTTGCGCTCGTTGGTCGCTTCATTTATCAACTTGCGAGCCTACGGATCGTTTCAGGATTCGGACTGGGTGAAGTTGGAGGGTGAATTTGAAACGATGGTGATGCTGCAACCGAAGCTGCCGTACTATTGGGATACCGGGGCATGGCATTTGTCTTACAATGCAGCCACATCTTGCATGGAAAACGAGGAGTATGCACCAGTGCGGCGAAAGCTACTGCATAAGCAGTATGTGAATAAAGGTAGGGCGTTTTTGGAGCGAGGAGTGAAAAATAACCCGGAAAATGTGCAGCTTATTTCAAGTTTGGCGAGATTTTACAGTACGACAGGGAAATACCCAAACTACAGCAAAGCAGCGGATTTGTATCGGGCTGCGTATGAGACGGGAAAAAGCCGAGGATACGAAGGGCGGGCGTGGTTGTATTGCTTAGCGCGTGCAGAAGATCGGCAAAATGAGGCGTTGATGCTTGCGCGACGATTATTTGAGAATCCGAAATATCGAGTGGATAGCTTGCTCTGTCTGTTGTTCGTTCTTGAGTCGGCAAGGAGTGATGCGCCGCCAGCAAAAGAGTTGCTGAGTCGAATCTTTGCGAGTTATGAGGAAGCACAGAAGCTCTTGACGACATATCATCGCAATAATGCTGACGGCATGCCACAAGATGGTGTCGAATATGCATTGGAGATGCTGAAATCCGAAATTGGCTTGGAGCCGCCGTTCTTGTTACGAAAGCCGGAGTGAGGTTTTTTTGAGAATTGCTGCATTCTTGGCTGGACAAATTGTCCTACATTCCTGCATTTTCACGCGACACAGAAAGTTAGGAACACATGCGTATAGCGATATTTGGAGACATTCACGCCAACCTCGAGGCTCTACAGACGGTACTGCGCGATGCGAGAGAGCAGCATTGTACTGACTACATTTGCTTGGGGGACGTGGTGGGCTACAATGCGAATCCAGGCGAGTGTTTGGAGATTGTGCGGGCAATGAATTGCCCTGTAGTCAAAGGAAATCATGACCATGATGCTTCATTGGATCATTCCTTAGACACCATGAATCCGGTCGCGGCCGAGGCATTGAGGTGGACGCGTGCGCAGCTTTCGGAAGAACAAAGAGAATGGCTGCGAAAATTGCGTATGGTGCGCCAAGTGGCTGATTTTACCGTCGTCCACAGCACGCTGGATCAACCGATGCGCTGGGACTACGTGACCAATCGATTCGACGCGATGTCGAATTTCGCCTATCAATTTACGCAAGTCTGTTTCCATGGCCACACTCACGTCCCACGAGTGTATGTCAAGTCCTCCGTGGTTCAAGAAATCGCAGCTGAGTCCGTTGTGATCGAACCTGGATTAAAATATTTCATCAATGCTGGATCGGTAGGGCAGCCGAGGGATGGGGATTGGCGAGCTTGCTATGTGATTTACGATGTGGAGGAGAACCGAATCGTTTTCCGTAGGTTAGAGTATGACATAGAGCAAACGCGGAGAAAAATCTTGGAAGCAGGATTGCCTGAATCACTAGCGACGAGGCTGCTGCACGGCTCATGATCCTTTGCGGCATCATGCGTTGGTCATACGATCGTGCGATCTTTTTCTTTCCCTCGCCAGACAATGCCCTACAGTAACGATGCAAGATATGAATGAGGAAATCGTTGAACGCTTCAATGAGTTTGTGAAACGCAGGGGACTGCGTCGCACATCTCAGCGAGATTCCTTAGTTTCAACCATTTTTGCGAAAGATGAGCATTTTACTTCAGAAGAACTCTACGACAAGATTCGTCGCTCCGACGCGAATGTCTCCCGCGCCACGGTATATCGCACCATCAGTTTGCTAGTGGAAGCTGGAATGCTGCGTGAAATTGATTTAGGAGGAGAGGAAAAAACCTATGATCCGAATTTTCTGGAGAAACCCTCGCACAATCATTTGGTCTGTATCGACTGCGGAAAAGTGGTGGAATTTCAAGATGATCATATCAACGTCATGGGTGATTGTATCACTCGTCGCCTCGGGTTTCGCATCGTGCAGCAATCCATTCATATCGAAGCGACGTGTCAGGCCTTACGAGTGAAAGGGATGTGCCCAGAATTATTGGCACGACGATTGTCAGGAAAACGTATCAAAAAGCGCTAAATTTTTCTCATATATATGAACCGAATCACACTTACATTTCAAACATTAAAGCAGCAAGGTCGTAAGGCCTTTATCGCATACACAGCAGCAGGAGATCCTGACTTTGCAAGGTCGCTTGCCATTATGAAAGCTCTGGCCGATGAAGGTGCTGATATTTTAGAGCTCGGATTGCCTTTTTCGGACCCCCTAGCGGATGGGATTGTCAATCAGATGGCAGCGGAGCGAGCATTGCGAGCAGGCATGACAACGGCCAAAGTGTTGGACTTGGTGCGTGCATTTCGTGAGACACATCAAACGCCAATCGTGCTGTTTACTTATTTGAATCCGATCTTTCAATATGGCTTTGAACGTTTCCAGAACGATGCCGTAGAGGCTGGTGCAGATGGCATTCTTTTGTTAGATTTGCCGCCAGATGAAGCACAGCTCGGAAATGAGTTTACCGCGCATCCAGGTTTGCTGCAAATTCGATTGATTGCGCCGAATTCGCCGCCAGAACGAGCACGGTTGCTCGCATCCAGTGCCCAAGGGTTTATCTACGCGCTCTCTCGAACCGGCGTGACAGGAGCACATGGTGGACCATCAGTCGCGATTGGTAGTATGGTTGAGGCATTGCAAGCGCATGCCAATGTGCCAGTTTGCGTAGGCTTTGGTATCTCGACCCC
>JAIYDP010000398.1 GCA_027487435.1 Verrucomicrobiaceae bacterium
AATGTGAAAATTCACCCTCCCCCCCCCCCCCCCGTGGGTCACCGGGCGCAGCGAGGCCGAGCTCATGCTGGCCAAAGACGTCGCCGTGAAGGACGTCAGGACCCTCCGCCAGATCTGCTGCGTCGCCGACGTCGTCGACGTAGCCCCCTCTCATCCCTCCCTCTTACGGGCGTTCAGCTCCTGCGCAACACCAAGCACAACGGCTTCCCCGTCACCGACGACGAGGATAAGTTCGTGGGCATGATCACTCGCAACGAGCTGTCAGTCCTCGTCGAGAAGAGGGTGCCCCCCCCCCCCTCCTCTCCATCTCACCTCGCAGGCATGGGACGACGAGAGACCGGACCATCCGTCGTCGCAAGGCAACACCGTTGAGTCCCTCAGCGTCCTCAAAGCGACGTACGAGGACCTCGTCGACAAGTTCCCGCGGTTTCACGAGATCGGGCCCAGCTCAGATTTCTCCTCCAGCGACGAGCGCAGCTGGTTCGACCTCTCCCCTTGTTCGCCGTGCAGTCTTTTTGCTTTTTATGCGCGCAGACACCAACGCAGCCGCGTTTTCCGTTCGGGACATTGCGCCCATGAGCCGCGTCTACAGGCTCTTCCGCTTCCTCGGCCTCAGGCACTTGCCGATTTGTCAGTGCTTGAAGAGTCGGCGCTGACAGAGGTTTTAGTGGACCGAAGCCAGCACGTGGTCGGCATCATCACGAGGAAGAACCTCACGCACGCTGCACTAGTTTTTGAAAAAGGGAGTGAGCTAAGCCGCAACAGGAGGAAGCGATCGAAGCTGCGGGGGCGGAGGAAGGGGAAGAGCTTGAAGGCAGGGGGGGGGTGCATGTTTGAGAGGCAGAGGAGACAAGAATGATTAATTTTGGTAAAGATGCGTTTACTCACATGCGAGCGGGTCAGTGGGTGGACTCGTCGCTGCTAATGTTGACGCGCGTGCTGCGGGTGCATCTGACGGCCGTGCCGTAACAAAGGACGGAGCAGTTAAGGCCCGCTGGGAGAGTGAGCAGAGCAGGACGGCGCAGAACCGATGCGGTTAGGTGCGACGGAAGTTTGATATCGGATTCGAACAATCGACGTTGCGCCGAGCTTCTAATGGCGTGAGGGGGGCTGTAGAGGCGTCGCACCGTCGCAGCGGCGGCCATGCGGGCGGTGGCTTCCTCCGCGGATTCATTTATAAGCAGCGTGTAGAATGACACCTGCGAGAGTAAGGATAGGAGGCTGGATCCCGACCTCTCCGCCGAACATTCCCCTCACGAGAGCTGTGGGGGTGAGAGTTCTTTTGATTCGACGTACAGAATAGGTCAAACAAAATATTTCTGCTCTTGAAAGAGCTTCCAATCACTACCCCGCATTCTTCTTGGATCTCTCTGCCCTGAACATTGTCCCTTGTCGTTAAATACACTGTGTGATGGACGGATTCCGTCGATAGAGGTCGTTTGCCAGCGACAACGATCATACGAGGCATCCCTTCGAAAGGAGTATGTTGCACCGGAAGTGGTACACGTTGGTGCGAGAGCAAACCAAATGCGCGCCCGACGGCAGGCCGCAGGTGCGCTCGAAGACGCAAACAGCGTCGCATCCAATATCCTATGTACATTTGACTCTTTTAAATTACATGAGACATGCGACCGTGCCCTTGCTGGCAGCGCCGTCGAACAAAAATGAGTTTAGGATAGGCTCTTCCTTGTGGGTAATAGCCTAGGGCGTAAGGCGCCGACGGGATGTGACGCACTTTCACAATTTCCTGCCCGACAACGCCCCCGACGATAGCCAGTGTTGCCGTTGTTTGGAGTCCGCATGATTCTAGCACTTCGCTACGCAAATTATCAACAATCATTCAGAAGGCACTCTATAACGCTAGGGGATGGTACTTGCTTGCAACCTTTTGAGTTGGTCAAGTCATTGACAAGTTTTCGAAACTCTGGCTGCAGCTGGGACAGAGATGAATTGTTGCTCGAAGGTACAAACCCATGCAGTGCTAGCCCTGTTAAGAAACAAGATGATGTGAGCACCCAGAATGGCAGGCAGAGGATCAGGAAGAACTCGAATGGATGACCACTTGCTCTGCAAAGCGCGTTCAAAAGACACAAAGGACACCAACGATGACACCTGCGTAGACTTGGTCGCATCCTCAGCAGACTTTTTCTCACTGTTGCTGTCAGTCCCATGTTGACACGACTCTCGTGCCTGCTGAACGAAAAGTTGTCCCCAAAGTCAAAAAAGCTGAAGCTGAATCGTCCATGAGCCTCGGAGAACACAAAATGAACGCCATGGGTTCGGCACAATTGGGAAATTTGCAACTAGCAGCTAAGTGGAGGAGGACAGCCATGATACTGCGACATCTTGGCAAACTTGGCTCAAAACTACCACCGTGAAGGAGCCAACTAGCTCATCTGTAATAGAGGCCTCTGATAAGGAATGCAAATGGCATAGAGGATTCAGCTCTTGTAGCCGCGGAATAATGGCCTCCGACCGCTTCTCACAGTCAGGCCAATGAGAGAGGACCATTACCTTCTGACCTTCGTCGCCAGAGCGTAGGAAAAAGTTCGTTGCGAGATCTGCAGTCCGAACAGCGTTGTCGTCAATGAGGCTGACTTTGCCAACTCCCGTCAAAACAACATTCTTGCACAGTTCGGCTGCAGGACCTCCAAGCCCGATGAAGAGCACGGACGATTCAAGGATTCTGAGAAAACTAAGGATGTGAAGCCAATTCATGTGACACCTGCGCTGTGCGTCATGCCCCCACAATCTCACTTGGCGATCGTACCGCTGCTCCATTTTCAACAGATTTAATCGTTAGTGTCTTCTGAGGATGGACCTTGCCAACGTGAAGTGGCTGGGTTTTGACATGGACCAGTCCGCGCAAGCATTCCTAGTTGACCATGAGCAGTACTATTGTAGTGTACAACCTCAAGAACCTCTTCGATCTTCTCCATGATATCACCATTCGATTCTTCACTCAGAAACTGTCAGGGTATGACTATCTTAAAGAGGTTCCATAACTTCAGTCTGAAATAAATTCAACAGCGTCCTCTCCTCTCCGAGATGACAGTGAGGGGCATTGTCATCGATACTCTACGCGGAAATCTGATCAAACTGGACTACGAACACAAAGTAGAGTCAGCATTCCATGGCACAAGAGCTCTATCGCAACATGAAATACAGCAGACGTATGAAGGTGTGGACATCCCTTGGAAGGACAGAGACTTCTCTGCTCTCATGACCTACTTCGAAGTGACTTTGTCCTCAACGTTTGCCTACATCGTTGACTTCGTCGACTCATCCATCTCTGAGAGTTCTTAAACTTATTTGCTTCTCACGCCCAAGATGCAGGTCGCATTGCTGGCTACAAGGCTGCCCTGAATGATTTGATTTCTTCTCTGGATTTCAACTACGGAAACGAAAAGGAGAGCTAGTCGACGCCTTCAAATATCTCTCACGCTGCAGCTACTTCTCAGAACTCATCTCGAATAAGTCCAAATATTTAGTGGACACTTCAGTCATTGCAAGTTGGCTTAGAGCCCTCAAACAGCGCGGTGTTGGTCTCTTTGTCATCACCAATTCCAAATTCAGCTACGCAAACCATATCATGTCGCACTCCTACGGGTCCAATTGGACAGAAATGTTCGACTTCATCGCCTGTGACGCGGGAAAGCCTAAATTTTTTGACTCTCATCGAGGTTTGGGGTCGTTGGCTTCACTGACGTGAGGAGATCGCGAGGTGAAGCCTGTCCCTGCAGCAGATGTACCAAGCAATGTCTCACATGCACGTGCGGGTGTTCGATTCTTCTCATCTTGCTAGGGGGGAGGCCTTAACTTCTTGTACTCTAAAATTCCTCCGTTGTCGCAACTCAACGAGGACGTTTGGTATTTTGGAGACTCGATATTCTCCGACGTGTGCCCTGCTTCGATGTGGGCACCAACACGAGCCAGCTAATCTGGTAGGAATACGACGTGGAGCACAGTTGCTGTGATCGAGGAGCTTGTTGGCCTCACTCAGAGTACCGACAAGTCGTTGCATCACAGGCAGGGGGTTTGCGGTACTTGACATTGACATCATCAGCGTAGTCTGGGGATCATTTTTCTCATGTATCCAATCCCTCCTTGATACTCCGCCACAACATTCAGCTTGGCTGAAATACTTGAGAGACCATTCTTCTCTCATTGTACCCTCTGTGATTTCTTTGATAGCGTATCTCGCTGCCAATGGAGCACCACCACCAAGCTCTCGAGGCAGGTGCCAAGTTTTGCTTGGAGATGGCTCCTGCTTGGATGTAGATGAGTTCTTTGCTTGGTTACATGACGTGGAGCTCGTGTAACAAATTTGTTTGAGTTATTGTTTAGTGTAATTCGGTTGTTTGGTTTGATGGCGAAAGTTTGTGTTACTCACAGCAATCTCAAAATGAGGATTATCGATTTCCGAGTTGACACATTCTCCACAGTCCTGGCTTTCAAAGTATTTCCTTTTCCCTCCCACTCTTACCGCATGAGGGACGCTTGTCTTCGCACACAGGCACTGATGTTGGCGACATGAAGCTCGTGCTCCATGACCGAAATGATGAGCTTTTGTGCTCGATGGATAATGACGATGAAGTCCTCGCTGTGTATGGTGTCGAGGATGGCATGCACGTGCATGTCTGTACTTTCAGCGCATCGACTGAACATGCAGGTCGTTGACACTAACCCATTGTCCATTTCCAAGGATGGTGCACTGGACGACTTGTCTCAAGTTGAAAAATTCGAAATTGCCGAAGAGGAATACGAGAAAAGGACCGACACATTCCGCAAGTTCAAACAGAGCCACATCAGCAGATTTCAAACAGCGGGACAGAGCAGCAAAGAGCCCGCGCCTGCTGCTGAGGTGCATCACAAGGTTGTTTTTTGCAGCCACGTTAGGCTTACTTTTTCAGATCGGAGATCGTTGCAAGGTATTTCCAGGTGACCGATTGGGCGAGGTGAAGTTTGTTGGCGAAATCTGTGAGCTCGGGGCTGGCATTTGGATTGGAGTCCAATTTGACGAGCCTGTTGGCAAAAATGATGGAAGCGCCAAGGGGAGGCGTATCTTTGTTTGTGAGCCCAACTATGGCGGTTTCCACAAGCCAGAGAATGTACAGTGTGGGGATTTCCCTCCAGATGATCCGTTTGCTGAGTTGTAAAGATTTGCAACACTTGAAGGCGTGTCGCTGATCTGACTTCCATGCGGAACTTTATCTTCCCAAAGACAAGACAACAAACAAATCTACAGAGGCTGTCTCAAACTGAATCGGCGAACCAAGGGACGACAACAGTTTCTACCAATGTTTTAACCAACCCATTTGTGATTGTTCGTTATTTATGCTCTTGACAGTCGCTGCGACGCAGATGGCTTGCGGACTTGACGTCCAAGCAAACATTTCCAAAGCTGAATCCCTCATTCGTGCTGCAGCGTCTAAAGGTGCTCGAATCATTCTGATTCAGGAGCTCTTTGAGGGCCCATACTTTTGCAAAGTTCTGCATGTCCGTCGTGCGCTCACTGTCAAGGACATCGACCCCACTTTCTTCGCAGATGCAAAGCCAGCCTCTCTGGAAGGAAACCCGACTCTTCAACACTTCTCTGCTCTTGCCAAGGAACTCGGAGTAGTGATTCCCGTTTTGTCTTGATGTGTCCCTTCTCATCGAGATGAGGTGTCATTTTTCGAGAGCGCGAATCGTGCACATTTTAACAGTGTCGCCATGATTGACGCGGATGGCTCGCTGCTCGGCGTTTACAGAAAGTCACACATCCCTGATGGGCCGGGATATGAAGTGGGGAAGGCTTCCTTCGCACTGACGCGGCAAGGAGAAATTTTACTTCAATCCCGGCGATACAGGGTTTAAAGTTTGGAGCACCAAGTTTGGTAAAATCTGCGTCCTCATTTGTTGGGACGTTGCCCCTTCTTGTTGTCGCTCACGCGGCAGCAATGGTTTCCTGAAGCTGCAAGAGCCGCATGTCTGATGGGTGCTGACATCATTTGTCCCGCTCCGCTTGCTCTTCTAACATCAAAGTGTATCCCACCGCAATTGGGTCGGAACCTGTTTCCGAACGCGACTCATGCGGGCACTGGCAACGGACAATGCAGGGGCATGCGGCGGTCTTGTGGTTCTGCCAAAAGCCTCACGCCCAAGGCGAACGTCACTCCCATCGTCGTGTCCAATCGGGTCGGCCACGAAGTCGGTAAGAGTTGCGAGCTCACTTTTTACGGCACGTCCTTCATCGCCGACGAGAGCGGCCAAATCGTTGCCCAACTCGGCCGCGAGGAGGAGGGCGTGCTGACGCACACATTCGACCTCACGGCCATCTCTCAGCTCCGCGCCGAATGGGGCATCTTCCGGGACCGGCGCGCGGACTTGTACAAAGTGTTGACAACCCTTGACGGCAACGTCAAATCAAGCTAAAATTAGATGTACTTATCAAACAAGTCAAAGCAAGTCATCAGCGTCGGCTACAAAGGAAGCCACTTCAGAATTAACAAACGTCGCAGCACCGTCGCGATGCGGGAAATGCCCCCCCCCACTGCACAGCACGAGTTTTTTCTTCGCGTGCGGGATCTTGTCGAAGATTTGGCGGGAATGCTCAAACGGGAAGTACTCGTCTGCCGGGTCAATCGCGCCTCAACGTTCACACCCTTTTCGCCGTGGACAATCAAAATTGGACAGCTCTTGATGTTGCCGAGCAAAGGCAGTTCGTCCCAAACGCGCGGAGCAGAGTACCACTCGGCCCAGCGCTCAAACACCTTGGCGTGAGGGTGCGCGAGAGGAGGCTGACCGCCTTCCCATTGCCGCTGTGCACGTTGTCAAGAGCGTTTCGAAAGTCCTCGTCGGCGTCGTATTTCGCGCGAGCGACCTTGGCTGCATCAGGGCGCTTGAAAGAGCATGCACGTCGATGGCGGGTTGGGTCTTTCCGTCCATGGCCATGTGGGGTGACATTGCGACTACTGAGGCCACTCGGGACTCAAACAGCGACGCTTTTTGTTAATGGGCAGATTCAAGATGGAAACCAGCCGTCAGGGCGATGGTAGCCCCGTCGCTGATGCCGACGACATGGGCGGCGTCAAGTTCCATCGCGTCCATCACGCGCATCAAATCGCCCGCGTCGTCGCGATGGTAGGTGTTCCCCCACGCCCTCATAGGGCCCTTTACCGCGTCACTCAACCCTCCATCCCCTTACGTTCGTCCGGCCGAATCCAGCCCGGTCGTAGAGCAAAACCGCAAAATTCCTGGCGATGAGAGCCTTGCGGGTCTTCCGAAGACCCTCCATAGACCCCGTGGCGTCATGGAGGAGTACAACCGGCTTCTTCCTGATGGAGTCAGCTCGCACAGCGCGTGGCCACCGCAGCGATGAGGGGTCGTGCTCAAAATAGACGGCAGCGGATGGCAACTCAATGAAGCCGCTGCGGCTCGCTTGGGTTGCGAGCGCGCGCTTGAAGGCGAGACTAGAAATCATTTTTTGAACCTGCGCAGAAAAGATTCAGAGTTAGCGTCCTTCAGGCCTCTGTTAAGTATCTGCACCCATCAGACGTCATGCAAGGGGAAGGCCACCTCAACAACAGACGCCTGATCGTTAGCGTTGTAAAAGTCGGCGTGGCGGTCAATCAAAATGTCCGCAATGACGGAGGGCAGATGCTCCCAGCCTGCCGCGCATTAGCTGGCGACAAATAGGGCGCGCCTGAAATAAAAAGCTGATCCCAAGCGTCCAAAACTGTTTGCGTGGGGAGAAAGCCGACGAGGGCTTGTTGGACCCAAGTTTCGACTTCGGTAGTGAGTCCAACATAGGGGGGGGGGTAAGACGAGAGGAAACGGGCGAGTCTCTAAGGGTTGCAGTTGCCTGATTCGTCAACTACATTCAAGCGGTCGTTCAAAAATAGACGAATTGATCAGGGGAGAAAATTTGAAAAAGAGAGTGGGGGGGGAGCTGTCGGGGCAACCTCTCCGCTACGGACGATGCGGGCGAAGGTGTTGTGGTCCCTTTCAGCCAGCAAGTCCAGCGCAGACGCGGCTGCAAGGCGGCACTTCTCCGCACGGGGCAAAAAGTCCTCAAGGAGCTTCTGCAGGCGCGCGAGGACTTCCTCCGGCGCCGCATCGGAGGCAAACACGAGGAGGAGGGGCACGGAGAGGTGAAGGGTCCGGACATGGCTGCCTCGCGAAACAAGGTGGAAGCGGTTCAGAAGGGCGCGGCATCGGCTTCGAAAGGCTTGGGTGTTGTGGAGGATGAGAAAGGGGTTACTCCCGAACACTTCGGTTGTCGTCTTAAGGACGAGGCCAGCGACCGGAAACTTGTCGATGGCGGAAGGGTCGGTGATGGCGTGGCGCTGCATGGCGGCTGCGAGGTCGTTCGAAAACTTGGCTGCGAGAACGTCGTCCTGAAGGAAGCGGTCCCAAAGGGCTCGGCGCAAGGATGCGGGAACTCGGACGCCGCTGAGTTGGTGCAGCTGAGACCCAAAGATGGATGGGAAGTCTCGCCAGATATCGCTAAGGCCTTGGCCAATGAGCTCGGAGGTTATGTTGGGCGGGGGTGCCCTTTGGGCAGATGCCTCGAGGACGCAGCGCTTGAGGATTTCAACGAGAGTGCCTTGAAACGAGTCTGACTCTTTCCTGTATTCCGACATCGGAGACACATCGATGGCATCGAATATCTCACGGCGGATTTGAGAAGCGAGTTCAGAGCGAAAGCTGCTCGTAGAAAACGGTTCTTTTGTGAGGGCAGGGTCGTCGCGCACGTCGGGAAAATGAGCTGACATGAATTCCCGACCGAGCACATCAAAGAGGACTTGTCTGGGCTCTGGGGCCGAAGTGAACTTTTGACATGCTTGCACGACGATGGAATCCAGCTGAATCTTGATCTTCTTGTCGAACCCATTGTGAGCTGCAGTGACAGCCACTTCATCAACAGCAGAGCGAAACCATGTAGCCTGACTTGCAGACAGCCCCCCCCCCTCTCTATTTGCATCTACACTCAAGCCAAACAAAGAATTCATTCTCACCTGACTGCAGCTGAGATGCGCAAATAATACGCGTATTAAATCGTTCTTCAACTGATGTCATGAACAGGCAGGCAGAAAGAGACGCTGGAGAGGAAAATTTCGACTTTTCTTTTCGCGAAGACCCAACGTTGAATCCGCCGCGGGTGGCTGCCCCCACGCGGCCGCACTTGCCCCACAAAACCTCTTTCATCGGGCTCATTCACTTGAGAGACAATCTCACGGAGTTGGTCAAGACAGCGAATGCGGACCAATACGATGAGATCATGTCTCGACTCGACAATCTCCTCCCTGTCCAAACCAAAGAAGAATGGGCAGCCATGATCGTTCAATGCGCAATCCGGCTTCGCGCAGCAAAACGCACAGTCCGCCACCTCCGCCACCTCCAAGCGTGTCGCCGCGCCACCCTCCTGCAAGCTCTCTTCCGTGGCCGCCGCGTCCGTAAGGAGATTGCGTTCCTTTCTTCCAAGGCCTTGAAGATTCAGAAGGTTGTCCGCGGACACGCCGGCCGAGCGTATTTTCAATTTCGTTACACCATCGCCTGCACCGTCCGCATGCAGTGCGCGTGGCGCGCTCACTTGAGCCGCGCCGAAACGACGCGGCGGAGGCGTCGCCGAGCGGCTGTGGCTGTGCAGTGCAGGTGCGCTCAGCAGAAATGAAACCTAACCCCCCCCCCTCAGTTGGCGCTCTCTTATTGCTCGTCGAGTGCACCGGCACCTTCGCCGTATGTACTTCGCAACTCAAATTCAAAAAGTCCTCCGAGGCCATCGCGGCCGTAAGTCCGCAGCATGGGTGCGGCGAAAGCTTAGAGAGGCCCTCATGTCGCGCCAAGAGAGGGGGGCCATGAAACTGCAGAGCGTCATGAGGGTGCCTGCGCTTGTTGGCGCGATTTTGACCCGCCGCAGGGCCATTGGAGCCGTCGCACGACCAAACTGGCGATGCCGCGCCTTGTCTTTGAGCTCCGCTGGCGCAGCGCCAGCCGCGCCCAGCGCTCTTATAGGTGCGCTTTTATCCCATCTTTTACTCCAGGGGCGTTGCCTTAACCCCCCCCCAATCCTGTCAGGGTGTACATGGCCCGGGTCGCGATGCAGATTCAGCGCCAGCTCCGCCGCATTGCGATTTTCGCAGTTGCCGCAGCGCCGCTGCAGCGCGTCATGAGGGGCCACCTCGGCCGCAACCGCTTCCGCGACGCCAAAGAAGCGAAAGAAAACATCGTCGCGCCACCACCGAGCAGCCCAGCCTGACCGCATTAGGAGCGGCGCCAGAAAGTCGCGATCATTTTGATGCGGCGGAAGGAGCGCGCCAGCGCCAAAATTCAAAAATGGTGGCGGGGCCTTCGCCTCAAATTCCGCGACGCCGTCGTCATGCGCGCCGTCCGAGTTGTCAAAATTTGGTTCCACATGCGCTACCTTCGAAAGGTCGCGCGGGAAAAGCGCAGGCGGATGCGCCTTCTCGCGCGCAAGCTGACTGTTTGCGCCCGTCCACGAAATGTGCTGACCCCCCCCTCGTTTAGGCTGTCATGCGCGGGCACATGGGGCGGAAGGTGTTTCGCCGGCACTTGGCGCTGCGGTGCGCCGTGGCGATCCAGTGCGCGTTCAGGTGCGCCCTTGAATTGTTTTTTTGAATCAATTTTGACTTGAGGAGGTACCACCTCGCGCGCGTGGCTTTTGGCGCCGCGAGCCGAGCGTGGGAGGAGAAGTTGCGGAAGCGAAGGGAAGCGGAGGCTAGGCGTCGCGCAGAGAGGAAGGTTCGTCTTGCCCCCCCCCCTATTTTTTTGACGCTTGAGCGTAACGACGAGCTCTCCGCTGCGCGCGTGCGGATGTCCGTGGAGATGTACGCCACACCCACCCCCTCCTCCCAAATCATGCCCTCCTACCTCCTCCCGTCCTACCGCCGTGCCCTTGAGCGAAGGGCCTCCCCCCCCTCTCGTGACGCGTCCCCCCCTCGCGACACAACCCCCCCCTCGCGAGAGAGGTCTCCCCCTCATCGCGTCGGCTCCCCCCTGGACGCGGCAGCTCTCCGCCAACCCACCCCCCCCCATGAGCGCCTGTCGCCTCGCTCGAATTCTTCTCCTCCCCCCCTCATGTTTGGACCCCTCCCCCCCCCCATTGCTTCTCCGTCTCGGCCCCGCTCAAAGGCCCCTTTCTCCCCCTCCCCGTTTGAGGACTTGCGGGCAGGGGGGGGGCTGATGACGTTTGGCACAGACCTACCCCCCTTCCCCTTCACATCCTCCGCTGGCTCTGCCGACGCGCCCCTCACGCTCTCGTTTTTGGACGCGACGCGCCCGCGCAGCAGCGCCGCTCATGCGCGCGAGACAAACAACCAAATCGCTCCAAAGTACCTCGGCTTTAAACCCAAGCTGCGCAAGGTGGAACGGGCCCCATCGGAGCCGCTCGCTGCGCGTATGTTGGCGAGCTTCTCGTTCACCCGCGACGAGCCCCGCGCTGCTCCGCATGACGTCGCGGTTGAAAAAATGACGCGAGCATATCGGCGGCATGGGGGGGGAATGGCCATTCCGCGCGAGGAAACGCGGGAGGCGTTTGCGCCGCCGAAGAAACTCTCTCTCGTGCAGAGGGTGCGGTCGCTCGGGGAGACCCCCGTGAAATTGCCAGCGATTGGGTTGAAATGAGGGGGGGTGTTGTTTTGTATGACCATGCGACACCCTTTGGAAGGGGTGGTGGTTCAGCCGCCGCGCTTCGGGCAGAGGCGAGGGTGTGCGGGCGATGTTATTTGTCTGATAAAGTGATGTGATGCGGCTGTGGCGCTACACTTGTTTAGGGTCAGGACGGGGGCTTGGAGGGGAATTCAAGTAGGAAACGTTACATCCATGCTACATCAAACATCAGAGGAGCCACGTTACTCGTCTGACGGCACGTCAACAGTCGCTGACACATCCAAAATGTCCGATAGCTCAGACTCAGCACGCCTGTGGACGGGAGCAACCCTTCCCTCCGCATCGGCAGCGCGCCGTCGCCTGCTTTGGCCAAGGACCGAATTTGATAACGCCGCAAGCTGACTCTGGCCGCATCAGCTCCCCTCCCCCCCTCCACGAACGTCCGCCTCGAGCCCGTTGACGGCCTTCCCATCCACGGAGGGTTTGGGGGGCTCAGGTCGAGGTGTTCGTTGCAGGCGGCGGATGAGGGTTGCGACGCTTGGAAGGAGGAGGTTGTGGACGATGGCGGAGCGCCGGAGGAAGAGGCGGAGGAGGGCGGCGAGGGCGAGGAAGTGGAGGGGGACGGCAGCGACGAGGACGATCGCGACGGCAAGGCCTTTCGCGGCGTTGGCTGTGCGGTCTTTGTCAGACCAATCGAAATTGCTATCGAGTTGGCGAAGAGGGGGTGTAGGAGGGGAGGGGGGGCACCTGTTGAAGCGCTCTAGGCGGTCGCTCATGCGGCGCAGTTTGCTAGTCAGGCGGGCGAGTTTTAGGCGCGCCATTTTTAGGCGGTCTGTGAGGCCACCATGGGACTGCTTTTTTGCGGCGAGGAAAGGGAAGAGGAGGCGGTCCCTATTC
>JAIYDP010000138.1 GCA_027487435.1 Verrucomicrobiaceae bacterium
CAGCCGCACTCCACATCAACGACCTTCCCTCGCTCATCAGCCGTACAGCCACAGCCCGCCTCGGTCCCCACTCCGCCAGCACTCGCGCAGCCTTCGACGCGTACGAGAGACTGACGCAGTACGCGGCGATGAGAGACCGCAGCCCCTCGTCGTTGCGGCGGTCCAATAGCAGTGGAAGCACAAAGTTGGGGCTCAGCGGAACGTGTCGTGATGCTGCCGCCGCAAGGCGGCGCAAGGACTTCACAATTGCGTCGCCCGAGGATACGATGAAAGAAATCTGTTTCCATGCAGACTCAGCGCGACTTCGAGCTTTGTCAAGAACGTCATACAATGTATTCAGAAGATCTCCGTCATTCAAAGCTGCAAAAGGTATCATCACGTCACGCAATGCAACAATATTTTCGTCAAGCTCAACGGCAAGAGAACTCATTGATGTGCGTGAAGTGGCGCGAGATGATTGTACAGAGTGCTGTGCAGCCAGGTGCTCATGCATTGCGGCGGCTGACTGATCCGATGAAGCCATACGGAATGCCGTCTCCAAATCAGCCATCGTTGTGGACGATAATCCCTCCCACATAGGCACAGAGACCGCAAAACCGGCCGATGAACGGATTCTCGTAGGGCCAGCGAGGGCGGCTTCTAAGGCAGCGAGGCGCGAGGTTGCTTGCGAACCATTGAATTTGTAACGACAAGGAACTAAACAGCACCGGGATACGACAGTAGAAGATTTTGCAGTCGTGAAAGACTTTTCAACAGTTGTCATGAACCACTGTCTCAATGCATTGGCTCTCTTCAACTTGATCTGCTCGGCAGTGATGGAACTGAGAATGCGATCCCACTGAATGGTGAACTGTCGTACCGACAGAGACATCCTCCTGGAGATGCACTCTTGAAGCAACGGAATCGAACTGGGCCACTTCAAGTAAGATTGCACGAGAATAGCTTTCAGTGCCCGTCGGAACTCGCCCTGAAATAAGTTCATTTTGCGTGTCAAATTCGCGCGGGAGAGCGATTGCCGAGACGAAAGTGTAGAAGTGACAGTGGACTCGGCCAACGACAGAATTCCTTCGATCTGCGCAACGAAAACTGAGGGGCGCTCCACAACCCCAGATACGGGACAAGCAGGTCTGCCTGATCTCGTTGAGTGGACGCAAAGCAAGCTGAGCCCAAAAAGAACCTCGAGACAACCAGAGAGAGGATTTTCGCTCCCACAATGCTCCAACCTATAGCAAACGGAAATGATGGGGACTGCAAGTCCCCAGAGCGTCGCGGATGGGTTCGCGAGGCCACTGAGAAGCAAGCTAGCAATGCTAGTCTCATGCTCACTAACTTCCGAGTTCGCTGAATGATTAAGGGAGAGCCTTTGAACAGAGGATACTAACTTCCCGTACAAGGACGACAAATCAGAAGTGCGCAGCAAAGAGATTACAGTAGGAGGAAGCGAGCAGGTGTCAAGGATTGACCGCGTGATTGCTCCCAAGGAAGTGACCACGGCAGCCGCCGAGCAAGTCATTTCGGTGGCTTCTACAGTTTTCGATTTGATGGACATTTTATGAATGACTTCGCCCACTGGAATTGACAGAACGGGCAAGAGCCGGAAGTTTCGGGCGATTGCAACAAGGTGAGGCGTTGGGTCATCAGGGAAACGGCTGCTGGCTCCTATATTTCGAGGATTGAACACGAACTCCGTCTTGTCTTGATCAGCTAAAATAGAATCGATGGCGAAACCAAGCAATTCAGAACCGGTGACAGAAAACCCGGGTCTGAGACTGCGGTCATAGTCAACATGTTGTGTGAAGGAGCAAAGCTGGCCCCTTAAGTCGAACTTCCTCTTCGGAACCAAGCTTTGGATCCTCCTCAAGATATCCATTGATTCATTGTCCAGAGCCATGGGAATGTTTGATTGCAACTTTGACGCGACTTGAAAACACATTTGCATGCCAGTGCAACATGTGAAAGGATCAGGAAGTTCAGAGGATGTTACTGCAAAAAGGTACGCGGCAAAAAGGTCTCCATTCGAAGACGTTGAATCCACTGTTTTCATCTTCTTGTCTACGACAAATTCGAAATACCTCGCGCTCTCCCGAACATCGCCGGCCCACGTCAACCCAGGGCTGGATCGATCAATCGAGATGTCTTTGCAATGAGGAACAAGAACTTTGTCGTCTTCTGATTGTGAACAAGTCAGAAGAAGAAAATTCTTGAAGCCGACCCAAAATCCCAAAGATTGCACTTCAGCAACTCGGTACCCATGGAAGTCATTGGATGCAAGCACACCATCTGGTTGAAGAGAAAAACTCAAGTTGTGATGCCGCCAGAGGAGAACGCGAATGCCATCCCGATGGATTTGATCGACGGACAGAGTCTCTAATTCTCCTTGTGAGGACCTGTGCGACGATTGTAAAAGAATGAAGTCTGCGTGTTCAAAACATGCCATTTGTTTCAAAATAGAATGGGCATAACGAGCCCGCATGGAAAAGAATCGGACAAGGCAGCCGTTTTCGTTCTTCATGATCCCGATGGAGTCATCCCTTCGAGCTTTGATGATGCCAACGCAAGCAGGGTTCTCTATGTCAAAGATATCTTCGACGGAGTTAAGTTTCTGCTCGCAAATCCAAACGCAGAGCTCGTTTTCCCCCAAGATTTCCAACCAATGAGAGCGGCCTTCGTACAGCAGAAACGGAAGGTCTTCAACCAGTTTCTCAGAGCTCAAGAGAAGCAATCTGCTCCCATTCGATCGCACGAAAAAGATGGACACATTCTTATGTCCATTCTGTTGAAACTCAAATGGATGATGTTCGTACGAGGCACTCCGTGCCCCTGGCTTCATTGACGCTATCGCAAGTGGGCTTATAGTCCTTTTGTATAGAGGATCCTGTGCAATGGCGTCCGGGATTCCGGAGCATGGCTTGCCATCACGAAGCACTTCACCCGTAAGTACGTTTGCAGTTATGATGCCCTGCTTAGTCTTTAAAAAGAAGATGGCCGATGAAGATTCTGGATTGGAAAAGGTCTTACCTCGAATCCATTGTGCAAGGTTCGTCAAAGCGGAGGGAAGAATGTCTTTGTGCGCAGAGCAAACAGCAACCACTGACGATGCAGCGAGGCTTCTGATTAAATCGGTTTCATGTAACATCTCAGCAAGAGAGGAAGACTTCGGTTGCTCAGCGCTGTTGAGCAAGGTTTCGCGAAGACACAATAACGCGGAAAGATACTCCGACACAGATTCACTTGTCCAACAATCCAAACGCGCGTGCGATCGGAACGTGAGAACACTCGTCGTTGCAGCGAACAGCTTAAGTTCAGCTGTAGAGGCGCTGCTGAGCGACTGTTGGTCGACTTCACTATGCCACCTC
>JAIYDP010000493.1 GCA_027487435.1 Verrucomicrobiaceae bacterium
GCCGTGCGCCTGTCGCAGCGCCGCACCTCCTCCGTCGAGTGCGCGACCTCTCGCCTCAAGTTTCTCTCGAGTTGTCTGTCAGCCGCAACCTCCGCGGCCCCCTACGGCGTCGACCCAAACTTCCTCCCGACCTCTTCGCTCTTTAAGTCCGACCTCTCCCCCGCCTCCTTCTACACCCCCCAAGAGCGCCGCGTCGTCGACGTCGGCGGCGCGGTCGAAGTGGGCCTCCCTTACGGGTCCGCCCCCAACCCCATTTTTTAAAAACTCTGGTTAACAGACGGTCCTTACGTCGCGCAGGTTCTTCCCCGTCAATGGCTCCGACACGCGCGGCGGCCTCTTCGACGTTTATTTCGACGCGCGCCTCTCCGCCGCGCAGGCCCAAAGCGCCCTCCTCTTCCTCCGCGTGGGTGTGGATGTTCGCTTTTAAGTCTTTAGGACGGGTTTTACATCGACAACCTGACGTCAACGGTTCAGGTCGACTTTGTGACGTACAACCCCTCCCTCCTCACCCTCTGCGCGGGGCGTGTGGACTTTCGCTTTTTGGCTGGGGGCGTTGTGTCGGTTGGTTGGACCTCAGAGACATTGCGCACGGAGCTGTACATTGTCTTAGAGGACTGGGTCCGCTTGGCCCTCGAACTCGCATTTGTGCTAATCGTCGCGTATTATCTATTTTTAGAAGCAACCCACCCCTTGGCGCACGCTGACGCGAAAGGTCACTCTCTTCATCACCCACCTCGCCAAGGGGGGGGGTGCGCTGAGTTACTTTGCGGACGTCCAGCGCGCGCTTGACGTCCTTTCGCTTGCGGGACTTGTGGCGGCCATCGCCCTGTGGGTCCTCTACGCCTTCGACGCCTCAAAATTCGAAATTCCCCTCGCCCCCGCCATCCTCCGCAACGTCGGCGCAAAGGCCGCGCCTCTCCGCACCGACCCGACGGAGGAGCGCTTGATGGCGCTTTTTTTTGACAAGGCGGAGTTCTACAGCTTTTTTTGGCTGTCGTACAGCGCGCTGAGCGGCGCCAACGTGATGGTGCTGACGTTTCGAACCGTTTTTTTGATGGGCTTTCAACCGCGCATTGGCGTCGTGACGAACGCGCTGCGGTCGGCGCTAACAGACATCTTCCACTTCCTCCTGTTATTTTTTGTGGTGGCGATTGGCCTGAGCGCGGTGATGGTCATCATTTACGGCGCCAACATTAAGGTCCCCCCCCCCTGACGAGTCTGAGCTCTATTTTTAGATCTTCCGGGTGCTGGGGCTGTCCCTCTACGAAAACATCATCATGGGGCTATTTATAGAGCAGATGTACCTCCCCATGGCAAGGAGCTCAGATTCCTCCATCGCATTCTTCGTTTTCTGGCTGGCGGTGCTGCTAACAGGCTTCGTCCTTTTTAACATTTTCCTCGCCATCATCGTCGACACGTTTGTGGAGGAGAAGCGAAGGGTCTCCGCCGCTAAGACAGTCCCCGAGGAGCTCTCAGACATCCTCCGCTCAGCCGCCTTCGACACCTTCCGCCGCTTCGGCAGCGGCAAGGGGCTATTTTTAGGTTACATCTCCGATGCCGAACTCCGCGACACCCTCAAGGTACCCCCCCCCCCCAGCGCGCGCTGATTGCGCAGACGCGCGTTGTGGAGGTGCGATCGCAGCTTTTTCAAAGCGGCGTCGACGCGGACGCGGCGTTTGCGCCGAGTGTACTTTTGACGAGGGGGGGGGTGTCCTGACGGTTGGAGGAGCCTGCGGCTAACAAATTGTCCCTTTGCGAAGGGCTGACGCTCTCGCGGGCGGAGTTCGAGTCGCTCGTCCTGCCGCGCGAGGTTGTGGCGGAGATTTTGAAGCGAAAGGGCATCCCGTACGAGGAGGGCGATCTAAATATAGAACGCATGTCCCGCTCGCGCCTCGCGCAGCTGCGGGCTGTGCCGGAGTTAAAAGCGCTTTTAGACGAGCTGTGGGAGCGGTACCTCCAGCGCGAGGAGCTGAACGAGGAGGGGGTGCTGAACCAAATGAAGGTTGGGTGCACTTTGGAGCGGCGTGACGGCGCAGTTCAGCTCCATCCAGCGCTCCGTCGACGCCCTCCGCCTCGCCGCAGAGACGGCCGCGACACTCGACGACGTTTCGGCGCGGGTGGGGGGGCTCGAGCAGAACCTCGACGAGGCGGGGAAGCTCATGAAGGCGTTCGCGAGGGGCGTGCGGGCTGTGGCGTCGCACGTGGGGGGGGGGGGATGGATTGGCTGATGCCGCAGCTGCGGGTGGAGGTTGAGGAGGCGAGGGCAGTCGAGGCGGTTGACCTCGACGCGAGCGGGCGGCACATAAAGGTCGCCCCCAACGTGCGCAGCGCAGTGACTGGGGACTGACGCCGCAGCCGGACGTAGACCCCGAGTCAGCGCGTGGGGACGCCAAGAACAAGGACGTGTAGTCATTTGTACATAGACCTCTATTTCCCGTAAATTAATCGTTAACTTTAGCCATGATCAGACGGGCTGTCACCCTGCTGACAGGTGACGGCATCGGCCCTGAGCTCTGCGCTGCCCTGCGGCGGGTTGTTTCAGCCGCGTCGATCCCCCTTGACTTTGAGGAGTTCAACGTCCAGACCGCGGCGTCAAACGTCGGCGTCGAGACCTCCGCCCCCGACGCCCTCAAGTCGCTGAGGCGCAACGGCCTCGGCCTCGTCGGCCCCTACGCGACGGCCGTTGCGCGGGGACACGTGTCCCTCACGCGCTCGCTGCAGACCGTCCTTGGCCTCTTCGTCAACGTCCGGCACTGCCGCACCGTCCGCGCCGCGCCGCCGTATGCGCCCATTGACGTTTTTGTCCTGCGGGAGCTGACGGAGGGGTACTACAAGGGCCTCGAGCACCTCGTCCTCCCGGGCGTCGCGGAGTCGCTCAAAGTCGTCACCGACGCCTCCTCAAACAAAATCTCCGAATTCGCGTTTGCCTTCGCTTCAAAATTCGGCCGCAAGCGCGTCACCGCCGCGCACAAGGCCAACGTCATGTCCCCCCCCCCCCTCGAATTGATTGACGTGTGAGGAAGCTCAGCGACGGCCTCTTCCTCGAGTGCTTTCAAAACACCGCGGCGACGAAGGGGGGGGGGGTTTTGGCCGACGACGTCGTCGTCGACAACGTCTGCCTCCAACTCGCGGCGGACGCGTCAAACTTTGACGTCCTTGTCATGGGAAATATGTACGGCGACGTCGTCAACGACATCTGCGCAAGCATCACCCCCCCCTCCTCCCCCCTCAAACCCTTAGCCGTCGCGGGGGGGGTCAATTTCTGCGCGAGCGGGTCTTTTGGGGGCGATTTCGCCGTTTTTGAGACGGTAATGTCCTTGAGGGGTCTACGTAGGGTCTACAACACCGAGACGTTGTCAATTTCAATTGACGTTGACCCTGCATATGGTCCTGACGTTGACGCTGGCCTTGACGTTGACGTTGATGTTGACCCTGCATATGGTCCTGACGTTGACGCTGGCCTTGACGTTGACGTTGATGTTGACCCTGCATATGGTCCTGACGTTGACGTTGACAGCTGCACGGCACACATCCCGAACTTGTTGGCCGCGACTTGGGCGACCCTTCGAGCCTCATTTTGTCGACAATATTTCTTTTGAGACACATCAGCCGCAACGACCTTGCCGACGCGTGCGGCGCCCCCTTCGGCCTGACCCCGCAGCCTTTGGACGGCGCTGAGGCAGGCGATCCAAATGCGAGACCAGCAGCCTCATGTTCTTCGGTCTTTAACGGTCCCCCACCCCACCCGCATTGGCTCACGGCAAAGGCCTTCACAGACGCCGTCATCGAGCGCCTCGACGCAATCAGGGGCACTCCAATGTGACCCCCCCCCCCCATCGACCGCTATCCGAAGGGCCGAAGGTCCCTCCTGCTCCTCCTGGCCTCTCAATGTGCGAAGGTTTGGTGGTTGGGGTGACAGAAGGTTGACGTTGATTGACGTTCTTCCGATAAGGAATTTGACTTTGATTGACTCGTCGGTTGTACAACTGCTTTTGTATTGAAAACGCCATGGCGGCCATCATCGCGACGTTGAACAAGCACCGCGCGCTGCTCGAAAGCCTCGACGGGGAGGATGGGGACGCACCGACGGGGCAAGTGTCGGCCCTCGACCTCGACGCTGAGCGTGCAGCCAAGGTGCTGAACAAGAAGACGATGGACTGGACGAAGAAGGTGAAGGAGAAGAAGGCGCAGAACCTGCTGCTGAAGCTGGACAAGCTGCAGCACTTGTACGAGAAGGCCGCACACCGCCTGGAGACGACGCAGAACTACTTCAAGCTCCTTGCGTTCCTCTTGTTCTGCGGCCTCTACGTCGTCGTCCTCTTCCTCCAGCGCGACTCTGAGGTGTCGTACACCATGAACTCCTCCCTCGTCAGCCGCTCCCCCACTCCCTCTCACCTAGCAGAACCTCGCCGTCTTCAGCTCCTTGCCCCAAGACGGCTTCACCTCCTCGGGTCAGCTCCTTTCGGTTCCCCCCCCCCCCCCCCCCCCCCTCACCCCCCCAGTGGATCAACACCTCCCTCATCGCCCCCACCTTCACAGACCCCACCTGCGGCAACGGCCTGTGCGAGGCGCCGGAGGAGTTCCCCTCCGTTGGACGCTTCGGCTGCCGCGACGACTGCGGCGCCTTCAAACGTCAGCCCCCCCTCAGACGCTTGGACTGACTCCTCGAAGAGACAACACGCGTTCGGGTGGTGCTGCGAGCGCTCGTGCCCGCTGCGTCAGATGCGGGGGGGGGGTTTTCGGAGACGGTCTTTGGCGGCGCGCTGGGGTTTGGGTGGAATCTATTTTCGGACGCGCTGGGCGACTTCTTCTTCGCCGCGCCGCAGCGCATCTCCAGCGACCCCGTGGAGGTGAGGGGGGGGGGGGGTTGTTGAGTTGCGCAGCTCGACCTGCCGGATGGGTCGTACCGCGTCGTGTTGTCGCAGCTGACGCGGCTGTCAAATCCAACGGGGGGGGCCCTAAACGACCTCTCCCTCGCGGGCATCGTCCCCTCCCTCCTTCCCCCCCCCCCCGATGATGCGCCAGCGACGGCGTACGGCCTCGCGCAGCAGGTCGCGCTCTCGACGGCATTCCGCCTGTCGCGCGCGGCGTACGACGGCAGCACCCTCAGCGCCGCGGAGTTCCTCCGCTACGGCGTCGCGGCTAATTTTAGCTTCGCCAACGGCTCCCGCACAGAACTGGCCCTTCGGGTCAATTTCTGTGGGCTGAATGTCTCGTCGGCCCCGTTTGCGTCGGCGGTTGTTGAGGGGGGCGGCTTCGACATACGCGCGCTAATTAAAGACTTTTTTATCTGCCCTTCAGAGCACCGATTCGAGCTGTGGAACTTCGGCGCCGCTGGTCCGCTCGCTGTTTCTCTGTTTGACCCGAAAGGTCGTGAAATTCGAATTCTCCCCCCCCCCGTTGCTAAACGGCGCCCTGTCACGCCTTTTAACATTTTAATTGGCGCCGTGCGCCTGTCGCAGCGCCGCACCTCCTCCGTCGAGTGCGCGACCTCTCGCCTCAAGTTTCTCTCGAGTTGTCTGTCAGCCGCAACCTCCGCGGCCCCCTACGGCGTCGACCCAAA
>JAIYDP010000044.1 GCA_027487435.1 Verrucomicrobiaceae bacterium
CAGTACATGACAATGAGTGAACGATGATCACACAGAGCCATGAACGATGTGCAAAATTCTTGACGAATTACCTGCAAAACCTCAACCTCGCTCATTCTTGGAAATTAAAGAAGGAAAATTGAGATTGTTTGTTTTCGAGAGTCAGATGTGCCTCCTGATGTAAATTTTTGTTTCAAATGCAGTGTTTGCAACATTGCTTCTTCGGAGACTTCTGAAAATGTGCATGGCAGAGCCGTGTCGAGTTAACTAGTGCTCCAATGAAATTCTACTCTCGAGAAGAGGGGAACAACACCGGATTGGGGGGGGGGAGAGGAGAGGGAAGGGAGCACTCAGAGGGGTTAGGGAAGCGAAGGGGGGAAAGGGCCGTGACAGCGGTGATTGGAGGTCTGTTGTGTGACAAAATCACGACGGAGGGGTCGGCGGAATAAGGGAGGGGCCAGTACTCGCACGGAGGGGGCTGAGGTCGATACCAATGAAGCGGTCATATTGGAGCAGCAATGTTGCCTCAAAATGCACAGTGGGGGTCGTAGCTCAAATGGTAGAGCGCTTGGTTCGCATCCATGAGGCAGCGGGATCGATACCCGTCGGCTCCAGTTTTTTAATCTTTTTCCTCACACCGCAAGGTTTGATTGTCGAGGATGTGAAACGAGCACGAGTCCGGTTCAAGCGTTTACTGAATCGATCTTCAGAGCACAAAATTACTCAGGGACGGTGATCTCGCCAGAAGCAACCTGAGCGGTAACATCACGAGGGTTCTTGCCATCGACGCTGCAGCCAACAGAGACGCAAGTGCCGAGGACCTCCTTGACAGTGCCGGCAAGGTTCTTGGCCATGGAACGAGAGCGCATAGTCTTAGCAATCTCGATGATTTGCTTCATCGTCAAGCTGCCGCTGTGCTTAACTAAATTGTCAAATTCGAATCAAAAAGCCAAGTCACTGTTCTTGACCTTCTTGCGGTCACGCTCAGGCTCCTTGAGCGCCTTGATGACAAGGGACGATGCCGCAGGGACAACCTCAATGGTAGCTGCCCTGTTTTGGCAAGTGAGCTTGACAGTAACGTTCAAGCCCTTCCAGTCCTTGGTGGACTTCTGGATATCCTCACCAACCTTCTTGGGGGACTGCAAGACGTCAGAAGGGCCTCACCAACTGTGACCATGCCGAGAGGACCGATCTTGGGCGCAAGGGAGGAGGACGCAGGGACCTCACCACCCTTCACACGGATGGTGACTGAGATAGTAAACTGTGGAAGGGACCTTAACTAACTGATCTTGATTTCGTTGGGATCAACCTTGGGGGGCATTGCTTTGATATTGAGAAAAAGAGGGGCTAGGTGTGGATGACCTCAAAGAGGACGACCAGAAGGGATGCACCTAGCACCACTCAGCGACAGAGAGTGGAGCATCATACCTGAACCGGGTGTAGTCAAAGCAGTGACTAGAATCAATAAAAAACAGTGGGCACTGTCCTTCTCCACAAAATTGGCGGCTGTTCATTTTCTAACAAATGGTCCAAAATACTTTCTGTTTAAACGTAGTCTTCATGATTCGTGATGGATGAGGATAAGAAGGCTGTTTATGGGTTTGTAGAACTCTCTAGTGGGGATTCTGTCATGCACACGAGCAGCATTCAACATTCATTGAAGAAAACGCAGAATGATAAGGTAGAGAAGGCATCTAGAAGGTTTTTCAATTTCTGAGGTTGGTCACAATGGCAGGGCTGAGCTTAACAAGGTCTATGCTCAAAAGTCACGGCAGCGGAAAAAGGAGTTGCAGACACAATTGGTGATCAGGTCGGTGGAATTACAAAAGGAAATGAATGCCCTCTACGAAACGGCTGAGCAGCTACGGGAAGAACTCTCCGAGGCTCGGATCAAAACCTATGGGAGCTCGAAGCCACCTAGCGAGGTACCGCGTTGGTGACAGTTTCTGATGGACGTAGGTGTCGGACTATCTGGATGAGCTCACAAAGCTTGGGATCTTTCAACCTGAGCATGCGGTTCTGCTTCAAAGATTTTCAGACGACCTTCGAGCTGCGCTGCGGCCTGGTTCTGCTTGAGATGCGACTGCAGCTCATCGTACAATACTCTTCTCATTGTGTGTTATGTGTAGCTAACTGTGTGTACCAACTTAGACCACTTACTCTGGTGACAGCAACACTGCAGGAGCCAATCGGAAATCATCACACCAAAAGCTTCTGTGACATCTCGATAATCTCTCATTTCTTTCAATTATTATTTAATTTTTAAAGCAATGTCAGCAGCTGATCCGTTTGTTGTTGAAAATAATTCAATCTATCTGCACTACATCCGACATGAGTTCTCCGAAGCCCTGACATTGATTGAAAGCGTGCTGGAGAAGACCAGCGGTGCTGCAGAGTATCCCCTCTACGTCAAAGGTTCGCCCTGACACTTTCTCCCCCAACCTTTGAAGGCCTTATCTTCCGCCACCAGGGGAAAATAGCAGACTCACTTCAAGCATTCCAAGCTGCCACAATTTTGAACCCCCGAAATGTAAGCAACTTGAAGCAAGTCGGTCGCAGCTTGTACACCGTCCGTGTCACCTCTCACGTGTAGGTTCCTGCTGGGCAAGCACAAAGCCGCCCTGGAGGTCTTCGAAGACTCCATCAAAATCCTTTCCGACGACTGGGTTTCTTTCCTTCGCACCGCCCTCACCAGCACAGGAGGCTCTCCACAACAAAGGCCTCTGCCTAATGTACCTGAAGCGCTTCCAAGAAGTCCCCCC
>JAIYDP010000416.1 GCA_027487435.1 Verrucomicrobiaceae bacterium
ACGCCTGAAGTGCCATTCGGAAGTTTACGAATGCCCCACCAGACGCCTGAAGTGCCATTCGGAAGTTTACGAATGCCCCACCAGGCGTCTGAAGTGCCATTCTGGACTTCAGATGCAATCAGCAGACAGTATCCGCCAGAGCAGTCGCAGCCTAATGCGAACAAGGCGCTCCATCAGACGGCGGAAAGCGTTTTGTTTGAATTCGGGCTTTCCCTCCCGCTGCGGATGAGCTAGTCGTTCTGCCAAAATTAACCGCTAGCGTATCTCTTTAAATCTGCTAGCTTGTTGACATGTCACAGGTCACAGCACTGCTCAGAGAGGCATCAAAACTCGATCTTACAGATCGAGCCGAGCTTGTATCGTCACTGCTTGAGGATTTAGATCCCAGGCCCCATTACGTCAGTGACGAGGAAGTGATGGAGCGCTTGGAGGAACTTAAGTCCGGCAAGGTTCAAGGTCTATCAGTAGAGGAATTTTGGAAGGCATGCGGGCGCCAATAAGACATGCGCGTTATCAGACATCCAAAGCTTGCAGATGATATTCGCGATGCTGCCATGCACTACGCGGAGATTTCAGAGAGAGTTTTATCCGCATTCTGGTTTGAACTTGAAATCGTTATAGCATCCATCGAGCGGAACCCAAGAAGCTATCATTATGACTCTTGTGGTCTCAGGCGTGCCAACTTCAGGAGATTTCCATACCACATTTTATATGATATCGAAGACGATTCCATATTTATGGTAGTCTTCAGGCATGACAGGAGGCATTCAAGCTTCGGCACCAAGCGCAAAATGTAACAGTTGCCCAACAAGACGCATGATCCAACAACGAGAAGCCACCCTGTTTCCATGATTTTCCGTAATTACAACCGTAACCCCGCAATCCACCCCCGCCCCCGCTTCTAGCGGTGGATGTGCTCATCGTTCTGAAATAATAAGAAACCCATGGACTTTATTCCAGACCTAGGTGAGCCAGGCTTGTTTGATGAGTTGTTCTATTTCGGCCCTCTGATTCTGCAGTTGCTACTGGGGGCATTTTTCTTTTGGTTGACGGGCCGTTGGATGAAGACGGCTGGATGGGGCATCCGAATTGTCAGCGCAGTTGGAATGATTCTTGCAGCAGACCTACTTCTATTGGTCGCCCTTGGGGTTGTTTTCAATGCAGCAAATCCCGCTCTTTAGTAACCGAATCGAAAAAGAGCACAGCAAGCCGCATCAGCAATCGCTATGAGTCGTTCTGTTGACATGAATTTCCGTATTTACTACCTTAACCCCGTCGGTGACACATCAGCCCCCGCATCTAGCGATGGATGTGCTTTACGTCTCAGCAATCTTATGAAAAAGCGATTTACAGTATTGTTCCTGATTTTTCTAACGAAGATGCTCACTGCAAGCCCTGAGAGTTTTTTCGAGACTACCTACCGTAATGCTGTAGCCGAGAATTTGAGATTTCTCGACGGCAAATTCCCAAATAAACCCGGCAAGGGATATCCCTGGTTGAGCGTTACGATCAATCATCAGAAAGCAATTTTGATTTGCCCTGAAGATGGACTAGGCGATGCGTTATTGGTTTTTGAAGATGGATCAGTAAAACGTAAATCAGCTAGATCAGAAGGAGTTAGGCTAAGTTTTTATACAACGATTAAGCCACTGAGTGGCGATAAGTGGCATGAGTTGAAAACCGTCAGCGGCTGGGAAAAGCTCCCAATGAAGAAAACTGAGTTTTTTGCTGCGAGCATTACACGGCATTTTACAGATGCATTTTTCAAAGCGGTCCATGAAGCAGAGGTTGAGAAATAACCAATTTCTCAGCACAGAGGGCACAAAGAACGCTGCGGACAAAGGGTTTTGTGATGGAGATGTGGATGACCAAGAATCCAATCAAGTCCATCCTTTCCATCTGTGATTCAGCGTGAGACATCCTGATCGGGGGGATGCGGCATTTCTGAGATGATCAGCGAAAGAAAAAGTTGCCGTTTCCCTATAAGCCGGATTCTGTCCGGGGGGCATTGCAGCCCCCGTGGACGATCATTTCTCTCCCCGCTTGCGCAGGATCCCGCTTGCGCGGAATGCGACTATTACCCGGAGAACTCGGACGGGCAGCCCTCCCCTGTTTTGTCTTGCACCGCGTGGGGTTTGCCCTGCCACCGAAGTTACCTTCGGCGCGGTGGGCTTTTACCCCACCTTTTCACCCTTACCGTAGAGGTCTCGCGACATAGCAGGCGGTTTGTTTTCTGTGGCACTTTCCGTCGGCAGGCACTCACGCGCCCACCGCCCTCACTTTTCACGAGGCACGCCGCCCTATGGTGTCCGGACTTTCCTCAACATGACTTGCATCACATTGCGATCGCCCAGGAAACGGCAAACACAAGGTAGCTTCATCGAACGCGTTTGGCGAGCATGGAATGCGTCACTTTTTCACGCCAGAAAATGAATGCTTGAACCTTCCCCGGCAAGATGCGCGAAAAAACCGTGCGAATTTTTTTCTTGCCGCTATTCTTTGCCGAGAAGTTCACCTCATAGATCCAACGCTGAGAATCCCGAAATTGCATGTTTGTTTCCATCAAAGACACTGATGTCATCGCACCCAACCTTCATCGGCGCTACTCCGGTGTCACCTCGACGGTCATGGCGCTGTTGCCGATACAGGCAAAAACCTTTGCCATTGCCTGCGTTGGCACGCACATCCCCGCCGATGTGCCGAAAGTGCGTATGCGTGATGTCATCGCTGGAGGATGGCAAAAAACTCGCGTCTGGCACGCACGGCGCAATGACGAGATGATTGTCGGACTGCTGCTCAAGTACGTGCTGCGCCAGCCATGGAAATTGCTCTTTACCAGTGCGGCGCAGCGGCGACACACCCGTTTCACGCGCTGGATGATACTCAAGATGGATGAGGTCATTGCCACATCCGAAATGGCAGCCTCCTACCTAGAACGCAAGCCGGTAGTGATTCAACACGGGGTCGATTTGATTCGATTTCAGCCCAGCGACGACAAAGCGATAGAATGGAAAGCATCCGGCTTACCCGGCAACTACGGCGTAGGTGTCTTCGGACGGGTGCGTCACCAAAAAGGCACGGATCTGTTTGTGGAAGTGATGATCCAGTTGCTGCCAGAGTTTCCCGAATGGACTGCGGTCATCACCGGCCTCGAAGCGCCAGAGGAGGCAGATTTTGTCAACGATCTCAAAAATCGCATCAAAGATGCGGGGCTATGCGAGCGAATCGTGATGCTTGGCGAAGTATCCCGCGATGAAGTCCCGCTATGGTTTCGCCGCGTCAGCCTCTACGTCGCGCCGATGCGATGGGAAGGCTTTGGATTAACCACATTGGAAGCCATGGCAAGCGGCACAGCGGTGGTCGCGACCACCACCGGAGCTTCGACCTTGATCGTGCGCGAAGGTGTCACCGGAAATCTCGTGCCGCCCGATGACCTCGACGCCCTGCGTACTGCGGTAAAAGCGCATCTGGAAAACCCGCCGCTAGCCATTCAACGCGGCGCGCAAGGACGGCAGATGGCCGAACAACACCACGACATTCTCGGCGAAGTTCACAGTATTCAAGCCGTGTATGAGTCTTTACTTTCGATCAAGAACTAGCAGAGTGGCTACGGCATTTTTTCCCATCTTAAGTCTTCATGAATGATCTCACTCAAGCCGTAACGAAAAACGGTGTGCGCATCTACGTCATCAGTTTGCAACAGGCTGAGCAACGACGCCATAGCGTCATTCATCAACTCGCAACCTGCTCATACCCATGGCAGTTTGTTGACGCCGTGCGTGCGGATAGTGATATCGTGCGCCAATCCTCCGAACTCCCTACCGCTTCGCGGAAATGGCACAAACCCCTGCGTGGCGGTGAGATTGCTTGCTATTTGAGTCATCAAATTGCCTGGCGTCATGCGCTAAGCCACGACGTGCATCATGCGCTGATCTTGGAAGATGATTTCCAGCTACTAGATCAAGCCGACAGCATCATCGAGCTACTGCTGAAATTTGATACAACATCCGATATCATCAAGCTCTTTGGCAAACCCAAACGTTTTTACGCCCTGCAAACCGTAGAACAAAATCATAAGGAATATCAGCTTTGCAAAGCATTTTCGCTTCCCGCAGTTACTGTCGCCCAGTGGGTCAATCGCTCCGCATTGCCACATCTCTTACAAAGATCAGAACTGCTAGAAAGGCCGATTGATATCGATATGAAGCATTACTGGGAATACCCACTCGCGATCCATCAACTCTGCCCAGCCATCGTAGAGGAGATATCAGCCCAACTCGGTGGCTCAGGCATAACAAACCGCAAAACCGGGAAAACCATGCTTGTTGTGATTAAACGCTTGCTTCACAAAGTGATTTACTATTGGAACTGCATGAAATTCTATCGGCAGCAGCACTAACGACACTCTCCTTTTTTCCCACACGATATGGTTGATCAGACACAATTTCAAAAACTAGCAGAACACCTGCGCTCGTTAGGACCCTTTCTTTACTACCCTAACCCAGGCAACGGCGGAGACTCTCTGATCGCGCTAGGAACCCTGCTGTTTTTTGAACGTCTTCGTCTTCCCTACAAATTTTTCTCCGCAGAGGAATACAGCAAAAACAAATGTGTCGTGACCAGCGGCGGTGGAGGATTGATCCCCGACTACAAAACCGTTCCTGCTGTCATGCGTTTTTTGGCCAAAGACGCGTCCTCGGTAACCATTCTACCATCCTCCTGTTTTGGCTCCGAGGACACGCTAGAACTCATGGATGAGCGCTTTCATTTCTTTGCGCGTGAGCATGCAACACTCGCCCATCTGCAAAAGAACACCAAGTCTGTGCATTTGGATTTCTGCCACGACATGGCCTTCACCCTAACAAAAGACACCTTCGATCTGAGTCAACCGATTCCACTCTTCCTCAGTGGGCAGCGCTTGGACTATCAAATCAAATGGCTCAACAAACGCAGAAAAATTTTGGCACTCCTGCGCAACGTGCCTCCTGTCACCCAAATGCTGCGCTATGACGTAGAAACCGCGGTGCAAACATCCCGTCACTTGCAGGGCAACTACGACATTTCCAATCTGATCAAAGGGCAACTTCTCACATCAAAACAAGTCAGCTCCGTGGCACATACATTTTATCACATTATCGCTCGGCAGAAGAGCATCATCACAGATCGCTTGCATATTGCCGTAGCCGCAGCGCTAGCAGGAGTGCCCTGCACCATGCGAGCCAACAACTACTTCAAGAACAAAGCGGTCTTTGACGCGAGTATCAGCGGAAATTTCCCACATGTTCAATTTGACGATCAAACTTCATGAAAAACATTTTCTGCATCAAATGGGGCACGGCCTATGGCGCCAAGGATGTCAACATCCTCTATGCCATGGTGGCTCGAAATATTACCGGCGATTTCAAGGTGCATTGTTTCACCGATGACGCATCCGGCGTTCGCCCCGAGGTATCGTGCTGGCCATTGCCACCTCTCGGTTGCGAAATCCCCGCAGATGTTCCGGGGAAATGGCCAAAAATTGCTCTGTGGGGCGCGGAATTGTATGGCTTGCAGGGCGTGGCTCTGTTCATTGATTTGGACTCTGTCATCGTCGATAACATCGATTGTTATTTTAGCCATGGCTCGCCAGAGGATGTCATCACGGCACGCAACTGGCTCAAATTGCTTAAGAAAAGCGCACAAACTTCGGTATTTCGTTTTACCATCGGCAGCCATGCTTACATGTTGGAAAACCTGCAAGCGGATTCCGCGACCATTTCGCGCAAGTACCAATACGAACAAAATTACGTCACTCACAACGTCCGTGGCGGTGTGAAATATTGGCCCGAATCATGGACACGACATTTCCGCGTTCACTGCATGGGCTCGCTTCCCTTTCGCTACTTGCGCCGACCGATTTTACCCAAAGGAGCAAAAATCATCACCTTCCCAGGCTTGCCGGGTCCGTCTGACGCGGTTCATGGCCGATGGACAGAAACGGGTATGGAACGCACTCCATGGCAACATTTGAAGTATGTCTATGGTTTATTTAAGTCGGGCGGCAAGTGGCGGCGGAATATCTCAAATTATGTGAGAAAAGCTGATTGGCTTGCCGAACATTGGCGGGAATAGATTACTTCGGCAACGCTTCAGATTTACCGCTCTGTTTTGCCACCACCCGCCAGCCCCACCAGAGGGCGAAGAGGGCGGCGCTCCAGGTGACGAGGAACATGCCCCACCAGACGCCTAACAGCCCCCAGCCTAGCGTGAAGGCGAGGAGATGATAGACCACGACAGGTGCAAACATTTGTCGGTAAATCCCGATCCATAATCCATACGCGGGACGTTTCAGTCCTTGCATCATGAAGACGGTGACAAACAAGATCGGATAGGCGGCTAAGGTCAGCGCGGCGATGTCGAGATAGCGTTTGCCACAGCTTATCACATCGGCATCATCGGTGAAAATTCCCATCATCGGAGCTCCGAATATGCGTACCAGAATGCCGCCGATGATCATCATGCCTGCTCCATGTTTGAGGTTGGTCGCCCATGCCTCGCGGATGCGATGCGGCAGGCCCGCGCCGTGGTTTTGGCCGACGATGCTAAGCATGGCGGTGCCTAGTCCGATGGCGGGCATGAGGACGATTTGCTCGATGCGCGTCGCAATGCCCATGGCAGCTACAGCGGCTTGTCCGAAGTGTTTCATGTACCAAATCATGATGAAAATGCCCGCTGCAATGGTCAGCATATTCAGTGCCGCAGGGATGGATTGGGTAGCGATCTCGCGCAAGGTTTTGGCGTGAGGGAGCAAGTCGCGAAGCTGAAAATGTTCCGCGACTTTGGTGTTCTTCACGTGGCTCCACAGCACTACGCAACTGGCGAGTTGAATCAGCACCGTAGAGAGCGCTAGGCCGGCAACTCCCATGGCGGGTAAGAAGCCGAAGCCCCACATGAACAAGGGATTCAGCGCACAATTGGCAAGGAAGCCGAGGATCAAAACATCTCGATACGGACGCGTTTCTCCTTGTGCGGCGAGGCCAGCATTGATGGTGACATTGCCAACAAAAAACACCGAGCCCGCGAAGATCACATTCATGTAGTTCGCCGTCTGCGCGAGCCAATTTCCTTGCGCTCCCAGAAGGCGAAACATCGCAGGCCCGGCGAGCCAACCGAAGATGGTGAGCAGCAATCCCACGCCACAGGCGATGACCAGCGACTGTGCAAAGAAACGTCTTGCCGCCGCGACATCTCCCGCGCCTAAGGCATGGGAAATCACTGCGGTGGTGCCTTGGCTCAGGCCACTGGCGGCGGCGATGAGCAGAAAAAACACGGGAAAGGAAACGGAGAGCGCGGCCAATGCATCGGTGCCTAATTTGCCCGCGCAGTAGGTATCGACAATATGATACATTGTTTGAAACAACATCCCCAAGCTCACTGGCAGGGCGATACGCCAGGTGAGTTCCACGATGGGGTCGGTGGTGAGGGAGATGGGGCGTTTCATAATCTAATGCCCGCAATGTTTTGCGTTTGGGGTGTTTGGAGAATGATGAAAATATCGTTGTGCATGCCTGTGCGATGACTATCCACTCATACTTTTATTTTGCAAGTAAAATGATTTTCTTGCTGGTGGTTCAACTGCGCAAGGTACCTTCAGTGACGCCGAGTTTTTCTATGGCATCGAGTTGTTGGTGCATGGAGTCGAAGTCACTGCGACCGCTGAGCAGATCTCGATAGAGGCTGATGCGCTCTGCGGCAGCATCGGCGGATTCATCAAGGAGTTCGATGCGGAAATGTCTGAGACCAGCTTGGAGCAGCGCGGGGAAGAAACGAGCGCCGGTTTGAGCGCGACCATTGTAGAGGGTGTTGCGGCAACCGACATCGGCACTGAGGCGATGGAGTTGGCCCACGCGATCGCGAAGATGGACGACGTGCGTTTCGCAGGGGCGACCACAATTTTTGTAATCGGTCCCGGTGGATAGGAAGGTGCAAAAGACGCAGTGCTCCATGTGAAACATCGGCATGTGTTGATGGATGGTTAATTCCAACCAAGCGGGCGGGGTATCGCGCAGTAGGTCGAGAACTTGCGAAATGTTGAGGTCGTAGGAAATGGTGAGGCGTTCGAGATTTGCGGAGTCGCGCAAAAGTTGTGCAGTGAGCGGGTTTGCCACATTGAGCGAGAAGTCGCCGATTTTGCGAAGATGACTGTGACCTTGGAAATGTTGCAGCGCCGCAAGGTTGCGCAACAGAAGGCCAGCGGGTTGCGCGCGCTCGATGAGGGTGAGGTAGCCCGTTTCACCAGACTTGATGATGCGCGGCGTGGCGAGAATGACTTCAGGGTGAAGCGCGACAGCGTCTTTGTAGCGTCGTGGGTCTTCGAAGTCGCAATAAATGGTGGGCAATCCCGCAGCAACAGCGGCCTCCAATTGCGGCATGGTGCGGCACAGGCAAGAGAGCTGAGGATCAAAGGAAGGCGGCTGCATTTGTTCGGTAGCCATCACACTAGGGATCGTTGGCGAGGCGCGACGAATGGGAGTGATTTCTGGAGTGCTCAGGGCATCGATGAGGGCGCGGCGGGTGCGATTGATTTCTGATAAAGGCAGGTGGCAGCGGTCTTGGATCGCGAAGTCGAGGGACGAAAGAGTATAGGGAGTATCGCCAAGACGAGCGAGCTGAGCGAAGAGCGATTCTTGAGAAAGAGCTTGGTTTTCAGCGGCGGCAAGGGGCATTTGTGATGTGGCGGAAACGCCATTGGCATGCAGAGTCAGCGCTTGTCCTACGCCGCCAGTGGCGCGAATGTGGAGGGCGGATTTTTTCGGCGCGAGCTTGGCGTTTTGCCAACTACGGCGAAGCTCGCCATCGAGTTTTTGGTCGGAGGTTTTCCAAAGCTGTTGCTTCGGGTGGATGCGTGACCAGTCGAGCGGCGTAAAAGTTTTGTGGAAATAGATGCGGTTGTTTTCGATCTTCCAGATTCGCCCGCCTTGCTCGTGATTGCGATCCTCGCCAGCATCGAATACCACGCCATCGCCGGGTTGCAGTGGAATGGCGGGCGAGTGGAGGAGTTCGATCCAACCGGAGCCGCAGCGTGCGATTTCGCCGAGCAGGGCACCGCGTTTTTTGCCGTATCGGCCATGAGTGAGATAGGGATGATTCGTTCCAGCCAGCCAACCAGTGGAGAGGCCGCGGGAAAAGGTCATTTCCAGCGAATAGCGGTCGGCGGTATCGACGGGTGATGGCATGCCCGCGAGGGCGGCATCGATGGCTTTGCGATAGACGCGCGTCACGGCGGTGACATATTCTGGTGTCTTGAGTCGTCCTTCAATTTTAAAGGAATGAATGCCCGCCGCGATGAGGTCGGGGATGAGATCCACGGCGGCCAGGTCTTGAGGAGAAAGCAAGTAGCGAACTTCGCGGAGGTCTTGTTTTTTGCCATCGACGATGAGTTCGTATGGCATGCGGCAGGCTTGGGCGCATTCGCCGCGGTTGGCAGAGCGTTGGCCGAGGCTTTCGCTGGTGAGGCATTGTCCAGAATACGCCACGCAGAGGGCACCGTGGACAAACACCTCCAGCGGTGTCGCGTCTGCGGCGGTGGATTTCGTGAAGCGATGGAGTTCTTTGATGGAAAGTTCTCGAGCCAGCACGGCTCGGCGGAGAGGGATGATTTTTTCGATGAAAGATAGCCCTTCAGGAGATGAAATTGTCATTTGTGTGCTGGCATGAATGGCGAGATTCGGTGCGATTTGGGAGGCAAGCTTGGCTAGCCCAAGGTCTTGGATGATGACGGCATCCACACCACAACTTTCGAGCCAAAGAAGTTGCTCCGCCGCATCCGCAAGCTCGCTGGGGAAAATGAGCGTATTCATGGTGACCAAGCCGCGCATGCCATGGCGGTGGAGAAATTTCATCAGCTCCGGTAAATCCTCGTCGGTGAAGTTATCGGCACGCAAGCGAGCATTGAAGCGTGAGAGGCCAAAGAAAATCGCATCAGCTCCAGCGGCAGCGGCAGCACGGGCGCAATCCCAGTTGCCAGCGGGCGCAAGGAGTTCGACGTCGTGGAGTAAAGTTGAGGCAGCGAATGTCATGGCGTTGCGATCGTATCATGCTTCTTCTCGATAGCAATACGTCAATGCCAAAGCAGAACTACGTTGAAAAATTTGGTGCAAAAACTTTGAGTTTCGCGTAGTATCATGGGCATGCAAAAACTGTTACAATCTGCAAAAATCGTAGCCTTCACAGGGGTGATCGTACTTGCAAGCTGTAATAAGTCCCAAGTCGCGCAACCATCCGCAAATTCAGAGGCACGAGTGGACTTTAATCGCGATGTTAGGCCCTTGTTATCGGATCGTTGTTTCGCCTGCCATGGACCAGACGGCGCAAAAGGCCGTGAGGCGGGCTTGCGGTTGGATACGTTTGACGGAGCGACGGCTGTGCTTGATAGCGGAAAAAGAGCCATCGTCCCTGGAGATCCCTCCGCCAGTGAAATGGTAGCACGCATGCATTCCCATGATGTCGATGACGTAATGCCACCGCCGAAATTGGATCGGCCACTCAACGGCGACGAAATCAAACTGTTAGAAACCTGGATCGCACAGGGGGCGGAGTATCAAGCACATTGGGCATTTGTCGCCCCGAAAAAACATCCCTTACCGAAAGTCCAACAAACGGACTGGGCACACGATGCGTTGGACGCATTTGTCTTGGCCAAAATGGAAGAAAAGGGACTGAAGCCGAATGCACCAGCAGATCCAGCGACGCTGCTGCGGCGGGTCTCCTTGGTCTTGCATGGCTTGCCACCAAGTCCAGAGCAAATGAAAAATTTTTTAAACAACCCCACAGATGCCGCCTATGAAGCATACGTGGATGATTTACTCAAATCACCGCGCTACGGCGAGCGCATGGCTCAGGAATGGCTCGATGTCGCACGTTTTGCTGACACCTATGGCTACCAGACAGACAAGCCATGCTTCACATGGCCATGGCGCGACTGGGTCATAGAAGCGTTTTACAAGAATCTTCCCTACGATGAATTTATGCTTTGGCAAATCGCGGGCGATATGTTGCCGAATGCCACGCAAGAACAACGGCTGGCTACCATGTTTAACCGACTCCATCGGCAAACGGAAGAAGGCGGCTCCATCGAGGCGGAATTTCGCCAAGAGTATGTCTCAGATCGGGTACATACGTATGGCACCGCATTTCTCGGATTGACGATGGAATGCTCGAAATGCCACGACCACAAGTATGATCCGATTCCGCAAGCTGATTATTATAGCTTGGCATCGATGTTTGGTCAGATTGATGAGTGTGGATTGCTACCCTATTCGATCTCTACCAATGCTCCGCCGCCCTATATGCATTTGTTGAAGGATTCAGAGCGGGAAGAGGTAAAAAAACGTCGCCAAACACTTGAGGATGCTGAGAAGCAATCGGCTCAACTTGCCTCTTCCTGCGAAAATGACTTTCAACAATGGCTGGCCAAGACATCGACCATACCGACTCCTGTTCCCACGGCACATTACCCCATGGAGCAAGTCAACCAGAGCCAACTCAACAATCTCATCGCGAATAGCAAACCCGCGAAAATTTCCGGTGGGATGCCTAAAGCCAAAGCTGGTGCCGTCGGGCAGGCGATGGAATTCGATGGCGATACGTCCATGAATCTTCAGGGAATTCAAGGAATCACGCGTCATGATCCCGTTAGCGTGGACATGCATCTCTTTTGCCCCGAACACAAAGAGCGAGCCGTGATTTTGCACAGCGGCCCAGGTTTGTATTCTCAAGGTGCCGATGCCTCTGGATTCGAGTTACTGCTGGAAAAAGGACGCCTGCGTTGGAGCTGTATCGCACTATGGCCGGGCGATGCTGCTTCCATCGAGACCTCCGTGCCGTTTCCCGTAGGAAAATGGGTTCATGTATCCGTCAGCTACGATGGTTCCTCGCGCGCGGCCGGACTACGCATGTATTTTGACGGTAAAGAGGCCGCCACGACTGTCGTGAGGGATCACCTGCGTAGCAACATTGTTGCAGGAGCATTCCGCATGGCCTCACGCCCGCGCGATGATCGCGGATTCGCGCAAGGCGTCATCGACGAAATTCGTTTCTATCGCAACTTGATGACGGCACCAGAAGTCGCAGACCTAGCAGGCATTCCTTTAGCAGATACCTTGCAAGCAGCAAAGAAAGGCGACCTAGCCAGCATGAAAATGATGCGCGAGTATTATATGCAACACATCGATGCCAAGCTCGTCGCCGCAAGAAATACCGCTACCCAAGCGCGCAAGGAATTGTATGACAATTATCTACAAAACATTCCCGCCGTCATGTGCATGGAAGAAACTCCTTACAAAAAACAATTCCACATTCTCACAAGAGGCGACTACGCATCGCCAGACCTAACGAAACCCGTAGCATCAGGTACCGTGACCGCGGTGATGCCCTTTGATGAAGCGCAATTTTCGCGTGATCGTCTGGGCCTTGCACGCTGGACAACCCACCCCAATAATCCTTTGCCATCGCGCGTTGCGGTCAATCGCCTGTGGATGATGTGTTTTGGCAATGGCATCGTACCGACCCAGGAAAACTTCGGTCTTCAAGGCGATGCGCCGACGCATCAAGAATTGTTAGATACCCTATCACGCGAGTTTATCGAAAGCGGTTGGAACGTAAAAAAACTTCTCAAGCGCATCGTGATGAGTTCCACCTTTTGCCAATCATCGACAAATTCCACACAGAAGGCAGAGATGGATCCGAAAAATCTCCTCCTCAGTCGTGGCCCCACTTATCGACTTTCCAGTGAAGCCATCCGCGACCAAGCGCTATTCGCCGCTGGGCTACTTGTTGAGAAACGTGGAGGACCCAGCGTCAAACCATGGCAACCCGATGGGGTATGGTCAGAATCCGGCGCATCTGGCGGCAACTATGTGCCTGATCGAGGCGAAGGCTTATATCGTCGTAGCATTTACACCTTCATCAAACGCACCGCACCGCCACCGAACATGGCGACACTGGATGCAGGAAGTCGCGAAATCTGCCAACCACGGCGCTTGACGACCAACACGCCCTTGCAACCGCTCATTTTCCTGAATGACCTCGCTTTCTTCGAATGCGCTCGGAAATTAGCCCAACGCTGCGGACTAGAAGCAGGGCAAGCTCCACAAGAGCGCATCTCCTACGCATTCGCCCTACTCACCGGGCGTCCACCACGCACCGCAGAGCTTGATGCGCTTTCCGAACTCTATCAAAAGCAACTCGACTCGCTACGCAGCGATGCCGAAACAACTAAGACAATCAGTGGAACTCCTTCCGCCGAGCACGCGGCTCTCACGCTTGTCTGCTCGACCTTGCTGACATCCGATGCAGCTATCACCAATCGATAAAAACCATGAGTATTGTTCCTCCAACGTATGATCAATTGATGCACTTCACGCGCAGGCATTTTATGGGCACCACCGGCCTAGGACTTGGTGCGATGGCTCTTTCGCATCTCACCGGTCCCAGCCACGGCGCGGGCGTTTTAGGCTCCCCTCATTTTTCCGGCAAGGTGAAACGCGTCATCTATCTCTTTCAAGCAGGTGGCCCTTCTCATTTGGAAACATTTGACGACAAGCCCCTGCTTCGCCAACAAAATGGCAAGCCCTTGCCCAAAGAAATCATCGGCAATCAGCGCCTCTCTACGATGAGCGGCAACCAAAGTCTCTTGCCCATGGCGGGCTCCTTTACTGGCTTCAAAAAATACGGCCAACATGGCATGGAAGTCTCCGATATCCTGCCCTACACCGCCAAGATCGCTGATGAAATTTGCGTCATCCGCACCATGCACACCGAGGCGATCAACCACGACCCAGCCATCACCTTCTTTTGCTCAGGAAACCAAATCCCCGGACGTCCGTCTATGGGCGCATGGGCGTCTTATGGCCTCGGAAGCATGAACCAAAACCTGCCCTCTTTCATCGTTCTTGTGTCCAAAAATGCGAGTCGAGATCAACCGCTCTATAGCCGCTTATGGGGCTCGGGATTTCTTCCTAGCGAACATCAAGGCGTGCAATTTCGCTCTGGCAAAGAACCCGTGCTCTACCTGACCAATCCCGAAGGTGTGTCGCCGCACATCCGCCGTCAAATGCTCGACGCACTCGGGAAAATCAATCGCGATCAAGCTGCCGCCGAACTTGATCCCGAAGTCACCGCACGCATCGCCCAAGCAGAAATGGCCTTCCGCATGCAGACCAGCGTGCCAGATGTCACCAACATCTCAGGCGAATCCCAAGCAACCCTCGAAATGTATGGCGCCGATGTCCGCACGCCAGGCACTTACGCGGCGAATTGCTTGCTCGCCCGCAGGCTCATCGAACGCGATGTGCGCTTCGTGCAACTCTTCCACCAAGGCTGGGATCAACACGGAAATTGTCCCGGCGGTATCTCACGCCAATGCAAACAAACCGATCAAGCATCCGCAGCGCTAGTCATGGATTTGAAACAACGCGGACTGCTCGACGACACCCTCGTCGTCTGGGGTGGCGAATTCGGACGCACTGCCTACAGCCAAGGGAAAATGACCGCCAACGACTACGGACGCGACCACCATCCTCGCTGCTTCAGCATTTGGCTCGCCGGCGCTGGCGTGAAAGCTGGCATGACCCACGGTATGACGGATGAATATGGCTACAACATTCTCGATGGAGCCGTCCACGTGCACGATCTTCACGCCACCATGCTTCACCTCATGGGAGTGGAACACGAAAAACTAGTTTACAAATTTCAAGGTCGCTACTTCCGCCTTACCGACATCGCAGGGCACATTGTAAAACCGATCCTTACCTGACCTACCCCTACGGCTTCAACACACCTACAAAGGGCAGATTGCGATAGCGACCTTTGTAGTCGAGCCCATAGCCCACGACAAATTCATCACCGATCGCAAAACCCACATAATCCGCTTCTACCTGCTCCGCACGAGGCTTGTCTTTTGCCAGCAAAACACCTGTATGCACCGCTGCACATCCGAGATCCATCAACTTGTCAGCCACCGCACGCAAGGTGCGTCCTGTATCGAGAATGTCGTCCAACAATAGCACATGCCGACCTTGAACATCTGGCAGATGATGATCCAAAAAGCTTACCGTGCCACTGCTTTCGGTGCCGCCATGATAACTCGACACATTCAAGCACTCGATATCCAAAGGACGCGGAATACGCCGCAAGAGATCGGCAGCAAAAACAAAAGCGCCCTTTAATAAAACAATGGCCAGAATTGGACCCGCTGGGAAATCGCGTTCTATCTCTGCGGCCATCACATCCAATCGGCGTTCAATGACTTTTTCATCGATCAATACTCGCTCCACATCCTCGCGCCTACCGATTTCGTCGCTCATCGTTCTATCGTAAAAATGGTTTCATTCGGCTTGTGCCAAGGCACCGGATCTCTGGATAAAATCTCCACATATTCCGGATCGTTCTTCAAATTTTCCAATTTAATCTGCAAGCACTCTTTTTCATCGGTTGCTTTCTGTAAGCGATCTTTCGTTGCCGCGTATTCAAGCTCCAATTTCGCAAGATCCTTTTCCGTTGGCTTGTACCAAATCCATGCCACCCCACAGACGAACACTGCGATAACAGTGCACAACAAATGCCGCGTCCCCGACCCACCAAAAATGGTGCTAGCGTGGAAACGATAGATCGGTTTTTTGTTTCTGACCCGGTTTGCCGTCATAGCCCTGACAGAGAAATGATGAATCATTCAGGAAAATTAACAATGCAATTTTCAAAAATCGTCGGCAACACGGACGGCTACGTATCGATTTTTTGTTTCGAACCTTTTTTTGAGTAGCGCTGATCACAGGATGTGTTCATAGTCGCTGCGCAACCTATATCGATATCATGGCGAGACCTGTTACATTATTCACTGGGCAATGGGCTGACATCCCCCTTGCGGAGCTTCTTCCAAAAGTCAAACAAATGGGCTACGACGGAGTCGAGCTCGCATGCTGGGGCGATCACTTCGATGTGCAAGCCGCACTGAATGACCCCGCTTACATCCCGTCACGCTGGGAGATGCTCAAGCAACATGACCTCGCATGTTATGCCATCTCTGCGCACCTTGTGGGTCAGGCGGTATGTGATTTGATCGATGAACGTCACCAATGCATCTTGCCTCCTCATGTATGGGGCGATGGAGAACCCGAAGGCGTTCGCCAGCGCGCCGCCGCTGAATTGGCTGACACCGGACGCGCCTGCCGCAAGTTCTTGGATGCAGGAAAAGATTATATGGCAACCAAAGCTCCAGGCTCTGGCAAGGCTGTTGTCAACGGCTTCACAGGATCCTCGATCTGGGGTGCCCTTTACGCGTTTCCTCCCACCAACCAAGCGTATCTGCAGAAAGGATTCGACGATTTTGCCAACCGCTTCCTCCCTATTCTCGATGTGTTTGAACAAGAGAATGTTTATTTCGCTCTCGAAGTACACCCGACGGAAATTGCTTTTGACATCGTCAGCGCCCAGCGCGCCATCGATGCCGTAAAAGGTCACAAACGTTTTGGATTCAACTACGATCCAAGTCACCTCGGCTACCAGGGTGTTGACTACGTGAAATTCATCCGCACCTTCGCCGCACAAATCCACCATGCCCACATGAAGGATGTCTGGTGGGGTCACGGCGATGGCAGTGTCGGAGTCTTTGGCGGTCACACCGATTTCTGCGATGCCCGCAGATTCTGGGACTTCCGCAGCGTGGGACGTGGTGACATTCGTTTTGAAGATGTCATGGTAGCGCTCAATGACAGCAACTACCAAGGCCCCCTGAGTGTCGAATGGGAAGATGGCCGCATGGATCGCTTTTTCGGTGCTGCGGAAAGTTGTGCTTTCGTCAAAAAACTCGACTTCCCCACCAATCAAGTTGCCTTTGATGCAGCGTTCGATAAATCCAACCAATAATCCATCATGTCGATCAAAACAGCCGTTATTGGAGCTGGTGGTATGTTGCAATACCACTCTGCCGGATTTCGCCAAGCAGGTGCGGAAATTGTTGCTGTAGCAGATGCAGCACCGGGTGCAGCTAGTAAAGCCGCCGCGAAATGGGACATCCCAACCGCATACGACAGCGTCGAAGCCATGTTGCTTGGAAGCCCAGAAATCGAGGCCGTCAGCATCATCGTGCCGAACAAATTTCACAAATCGCTCGCCATCCAGTGCCTCGAAGCGGGCAAGCACGTCTTTTCCGAAAAACCACCTGCACTGAACGCCGCAGAAGTCGAAGAAATGATTGCCGCTGCCGACAAAGCAGGAAAAAAAATCCTCTTCAATTACAACAATCGCGCTCGGCCAGAATCACAGGCCATGATGCGCTACATCCAAGACGGCACGGTAGGTCGCATCAATTCGGCGCAAGCCAAATGGATCCGCCGCACCGGCATTCCTGGATTCGGCGGATGGTTCACCAATAAGGAGCTTTCGGGCGGTGGACCACTCATCGATCTCCTGCACATGGTGGATCTTGCCATGTATTTCATGGGCTACCCTGAGCCAGCACATGTCTTGGGCCAAACCTTTAGCGACTTCATTCAAGACAAAAACTTTAAAGGTCCATGGGGCATCCCTGACCGCGAAGGCGGAGTGACCGATGTCGAAAATGCCGCCCATGGATTCGTAACCTTCAAGACCGGTCAAGTGCTTAGCTTGCAAGTCTCTTGGGCAGAAATGATCAAACGCGAAGAGGTGAGCGTCGTGTTCCAAGGCACAAAGGCCGGTGGAAAAGTCGAGCGCCTCTTCGGCATTGACGGTATCGATAGCACCGCCATTGACACCTGCGAACTGTATGTCCAAGAAAATGGTCATAGCGTCAACCGCAGCATCACCACCCCCGTCTGCGAGGACATGGGCCGCATCGGTTCTGCTGCGAATTTCATCGACACCCTCACAGGCAAAGCCGAGCCATTCAATACACCTGAGCAATCCCTGCGCCTCATGCAGGTCATCGATGCCATCTACGCCTCCGCCGCCAGCGGAAAGCCAGTGAGCATTTAAATCACCTCAATTCTATCTCAAAAAAGGAACAAGCCGCAAACTTGTTCCTTTTTTTCGTTTCCCAAACCGAGTGTCGTTGCTAACGTATCCTCGATGAAGCATTTCACACGATTTCTTGTTCTCGGATCACTCTTGTCACTCTTATCTTGCGCAGAACACGAAGAGAACCGCGTGGCCGTGCCGCCAAAGTCAAATCTTTCGAAGAAACCATGGAACATCCAACAGCGAAACGAAGGTTCTGGCATATTGCATGGAATCCCTCAGGCTCAATAGGATCATCGGTAAAAAAAATGACAAGGACGCCGCCATTATGCGTGCAGAAGAATTTTTCGTTTGCGCTCTTCGGAGTTATTGCTAGCGTTTTGACATGAAGCACTTCGCATTATTTCTCGTTCTCGGAACGTTTTTGCCACTGTTTTCCTGCGCAGAACGTGAAGTAGAACGTGTCGCAGTTCCGCCGAAATCAAGCGCATCTGCCATGCCGTGGAATCGGCCACAAGCAGGTGAAGGCGCTGGACAATTTGGCGGTATGCTCCAACGCCGTTAACCCGAGATCCGCACTAGAGCGCCATAAAGTCACCGCCATGCCTTGCACGGCAAATGATGCTAGGGAATAGCAGCGATCTACTTCGGATCTCAGCTTCAGCCGCCGTTATTTCCTATCTTTACCAAATGGGCTCCTAACGAGGGACGAGAGGAGAAAATCTCCGCAGTGATTCCACAACGCTTTTCATACTCTTGCGCCATAGTTTCGATGATCTCTTGCGCGCGATGACTCTCACACAGCGTCACGGTGCTGCCACCGAATCCACCACCCGTCATTCTCGCTCCGATGACACCGCCCTCTTGGCCAATTTCCTTGGCGATTTCCACCATGATGTCCAGTTCGCGACAACTTACGGCAAAGTCGTCCTTCAAGGACAGATGAGATTCATACATCAAGCGTCCTAATGTCTCAAAATCTCCTGCCGCTAGAGCTTTGGCGGCATCTTGTGTGCGAGAAATTTCTCCGACGACGTGCCTTGCACGCAAGTTGACAGGAGAGCCCATGGTCTCCCAAACAGCTTCGACATCTGCCATGGTTACATCGCGCCATGAAGACTTGCCAATGATCGCCAAGGCATCCTCCGTATGCTTACGACGCAACGCGTAACCACCATCAGAAAGCTCATGATGCACTCGGGTATTCGCAATAATGACCGTGAGGTTCGGATTTTCAAAAGGCACCATTGTTGGTTCACCAGTCCGACAGTCGATCATCACCAGTTTGTCCTTTTCACCAAAGGTCGAAGCAAATTGATCCATGATGCCACATGGCACATGCGCGAAATCATGCTCCGCTTTTTGACACAGCAAAGCCTTAGCCTTTTTCTCCAGAGTCACGCCGCAAAGCCCTTCCAAAAGTGTGGCCACAGCACATTCTAACGCTGCGGAGGAAGACAAGCCCGCCCCTCCTGGAACGGAGGAAACCAGACACGCATCAAACCCCGGTGGCACCAACCCACGTTGAAAAAATCCGTGAATCACCCCCCGCAGGTAATTTCCCCATTTCGGTTCATCACACTCCAAGGCTTGCCCCAATGGAATGGTCACATCAGGCATGCCAACACTGGAAAATTTCGCCTGATTTGTTCCATTCTTTAGTGCGGCGATCACGATGTAGCGATCCAGCGCAAAAGGCATCACAAAGCCATCGCAATAATCAATGTGCTCGCCAATCAAATTCACTCTTCCCGGAGAAGCTGCGATAACGTCCGCGTTTCCTCCAAGCAGTTCCTGCGCTTTCTCAACGAGTTGCTCAATTTTCTCCATGGCCAGAAGCTGAAATAACCCATCTCACAACGCAACAACGATTTCTGCCACGTTAAAAAACACTCCCCTCTACCTGCCCATAAAATCACCCGCCTATCGATGTCACGAGCCGCTTGACCAACTGCATATCCTCCTCATTTCCTGCTTTCTGAAAGGCCAATTCCAAGTTCCGCAGCACCCGCAACAGCATCTCCCCCGGAGTCGCCACCGATGTCAATGCCGCCGAAATTTCAACTCCCATCCCCTTTTCTCTCATCAGAATCTCTTGAATGTCATGCAGTTGCCCCTGATGAAAACAATCCATCAAATACACTCGTCCGTGGTTTTCCACCCGACAAAGAAAATGCCCCGGAAAATTCACCCCATCCGCCGGCAAATCAAGTCGTCGCGCAACGAACAAAAATAGCAACGCCAACCCAATCGGATTGGATCTGCCATTTTGTACGCTCCAGGCAAGATCTGCATTTCTTGGATCGTTGTAATTCTCCTGATTGCCACGAAGCCGCCCACTTTCGAACAAATACACTCGCAAGCCTTCCACACCAAGCTCCTCGACCACTTGCGAAGACTCCTCAGCAAGCAGATCCAAAGAATCTGAGAGCGATGGCCGCAAGGTAATGCCATCGTGCAAAAAGTCCGATAACTGGCGCAAACAACTCTCCAATCCGTCCCAATCATCCTCCATGGCACGCCACCCGCCGGCTGGCACCACCCACTCACGCATGAGCTGCTCTTGGCGCGAAGGACGTAAAATTTCCGAAAGCAATCCACGCTCATGGTCGGTCAGCGGGTGAGGAAACTCCGCCAAAGCTTCGCTAACATCCCCGCCGTAATCTCGCAGCTTTTCCTTAACCTTATCGCGCACAAAGGGCGTTTCATCATCCAGAAGTCGCAGCAATGATTCAAATTCTGTCATCGTTTTCATTCTTGTAGCAAAAGCTATACCAACTTTCCTACTTCCACAAGATACGATCGTTTTTTCAAGTTACTTCCCAGAAAAAAACGGGGGGAAATGGTGCGCGATACAGGATTTGAACCTGTGACCCCTACCGTGTCAAGGTAATGCTCTACCACTGAGCTAACCGCGCATTGAGGATTTCCCATCGCTGCATGAAATCTAGCGACGGGCAGCGAAAGTAACCGGATCGATTCGTATGGCAATACTTTTTTTCAAAAATCATCAGAATCTACTTGGAGCCAGCGAGCCCCGCCTTGAGCATGTTAGCCATGGGCGGATATTTGATCAATGCCATGCGCAACTGCGATGGATGCAGCATTCTCGCCTGCGCCACAAAATCATCGCGATGGTCGGCGAGTTTTTGATCCGGCGTAACCGGAAAAAGTGGCGAAATATCCATCACCCCAACAACTGTGCCAATTGGTTTGCAGGCCAAATCACGAAAGGAAGCGGGGGGATAAAAAAGGTGCTCCCCTGTCTCTGGATCCAGCGCAATCAGTGTTTGATTCAAAATCCAAGGGACATGAATTTGTTGAGGCCAAAGCATGTCTGGCGGATTCTCATCGCTGCCCATTCGTCGATTTGGTGAACCATGATACGTTATCTTCAATTGCTCATCCGTCAGGTTGCATAGTTTCCACGGAGCTAAAGTATCACTACTGATGTAATGGCTTGCGAGAAAGGAAGTATTCTTCAAAACAATAAGATCGCTCGAATTGATTCGATTTTCTTGGTCTGATGCCAAGACCATCGGTGGTGCGAGATACGCTTTTTGGAACGCCTCGCTTCGCTCTCTCAAATGACCCGCCAATGCTTCATGCAGCATACGCCTTTGCTCAGAGTTCAGCGAAAGTGCTTCTTCGATCGCTGCGCAATACCAGCGATTCTGTTTTTCAACAAAATCAGCAAGCTCGTCGATATCCCACGATGTGGGCATGGATCCCATCGCTTCAAAATCCTCAATCAACCCAAGAATCTCCTGATCTGTCATGCCACGTTTCGCACGATCTAGATATGTCGCCACAGGATTTGCCTCAGCGCGCATTTTACCTTTTCGATGATTCTCTTGCTCGCTGAAGCGACTCTTTCGTGACATCGAGGTTGCGTTACTCGCAGAGTTCGTTTGGTCTTCGGCATTGTTAGGCCAAATGACCTGCCACAACAAAGAGACTACGGTCATACCTACGATAGCCCACCAAACCCTATTCCTTGAAAAAGAAGCGGTGCAGTTCAGTCGAGAGTGTGGGAGGATGGCCTTCATCGGGTAGAACAGTGCAAATTCATGAAACAACAACGGATTCACGAAAGTATATCGTCACAGCAGAACTCCGTATTCTATCCAAGACAAAAACGCAATCCCATTTCTTAGATTCCTCATCAGTACCAGCGTATCCGAAACAAGAATAGGATGAAAGACCTTTGGTTTACAGGATTGATCCTAGAATCCGCAGTTGATGTCACCAATCCAAAGTTTTTCAGAACTGATTTAACTGATTTACTGATTTTTATGTTGGATTTACAATGGATACAACTCAGGAAGTTGAATAATAAAACACACTACATCTTCACCTATTGGGTGAAACAGCAAACTTCAAAAT
>JAIYDP010000276.1 GCA_027487435.1 Verrucomicrobiaceae bacterium
GACCCCCCCAGGATATCCCGAATGTTGAACGACCCCGCGGCACACCAAATCCAGTGGAACATCATAGGCGAAATCTACAAACAGCGACGGCTCCAACAGCACAACGCCCACGACGACGATGACGCGACTCCGCATGAAGCGCCCCCCGTCCCGCCTCCACCCGTCCCGCTTGAAAGTTTGTAACGTGGGCGCTGTGTCGACACTGGCATTTGGATAAGCATTCCCCTTACTAATCTGCAGCTGCTGATGGCCTCCTTTTCAATAAACTGATTTCAGATTTTGACAAATTCATGAAGAAAGTGAGGAATCATCATAGAGTGCCGGGTTTAGTGCGTTCTTTTTCGATGTACCGCTTGAACATTTGCATTGTCTTTTGGTCTGCTTCGTTCGAGTACTCAACTTCACTGAAAAAGGTAAAAAGGTACAGTTACGCAATTGCAACTTCAGGACGCCTGGTCACTGCTACTCTGGCTCCTCCGGGGGGGGTATAAATAGAGCGATCCTTTTCAAATTGCTGGGGTGCACTCTGCGTTCGATGTCCAATGGTGTGGTGCATTTTCATTCGTGTTTCCTTCATTCTTTTGTATCGACGATATCCAAAGAAGCCGAGAGCTGCCGCAACCACAACACCAACGACAATTCCTGCAACTGCTCCTCCATTGAGGCCTCCTGTAGCTGAAGTTGCTTGCAAGCGGATGGAAGGATTGTCAAGAGCAGCGTAGACAGAGAAATGAGAAATGTTCGTCACGATGACTTTCTCATCCACGTTAACAACTCCTCCAATCAGATCCCATGCGTTTGCAGTTATGTTGAAATAATAAATAGAGATGGCTCCTGGAATATCTGCTCTTGAAGAGGACGCCAACTTGATTGAAATGGTCACAGGAACTGCGAATACCAGACCTGCAGGCTCGAAGCGTTTCAATGAACTTGCGGCAACCAATGTTGTGCTGTCGCGAGAATTCGTCTTTGAGACCACAGAGCTCTCAGGAAATTCCCTGATTGTGATGTTTGTTCCGGCGGAGAGAGCTCCAGGTGGAATGAATATCGCATCACCGGACGACAACGTCAACCGTCCACCAATCTGCTCGGAAATGAACGAAGACGTTTGATCGATAACTTGCGCCTCTATTGCAAGTTAGATCTCTCTAGTTATGACAGAACTTTCAAGGCAGTTTGTCCCAAAAAAGTCGCCATGGCAGACGCAAAGACCAACATTGTTGCAGATTCCGTGGCCGCTGCAGGTTGATGCAGTTGCGCAAACTGGAAAAGTCAGAATGATCAAGAAATGCCAACAAGTTGTACAGCTCCGTCCAAAGAAATTTGGGGAGCATCGGCAGAGACTTGGATTTGAAGAACAGATAAAATTTTGCTCGATAGCGCATGCTGCAGAGCAGCCGTCGCCGTTAACAGTGTTCCCGTCATCACATGACTCAACTCCTCGGACGCGCCCATCACCACAAACGGGGCTGCAGAAAGATGTTGAGGACGCGGATCCGGTGATAGTAGGAGCACAAGTCCATCCAACCTTTCGAGTTAAACTTGAAGTGCATGACGTACTTCAACAGAACACATGGCGTTGCAGCCATCCCCATTATTCAAATTTCGATCATCGCAAGTCTCGGCGCCAGCGATGATACCGTCTGAGCAAATCGCGCAGACATCTCTCGAAGTCTCGTTCCCTCCGTTGCATGTCCAAGGTCGTGCATTTTCGACCAAACATTGAGAGCTGCAACCATCTCCCTAAAATATGAGAAAAAATATTCAATGCTGTCACATTAATGAGATTCCCATCATCACACTGCTCGGAACCAAAACGCTTTCCATCTCCACAACGTGTACAAACATCACGTAATGAAACATTAGAAGCGCGGCACTGGAAACCGCTCTCAACGAGGCAAAGGCTGCTGCAGCCATCTCCTTGCACAAGATTTCCGTCATCACAACTCTCTGCTCCCAGTCGTCTGCCATCGCCACAGACTGCAGTGCAATTGTCTCGAGATCCAATTGATGTGCAATTGAAGCCTGCTTCAACAGAACAACTTGCTGTGCATCCATCACCAGAGACGGTATTTCCATCATCACAAGTTTCATTCCCACGCCTCGTTCCATCACCACAAATTGCAAAACAAACGTCCGCAGGAGACCCAGGTCGACACTGATATCCGATATCGACCTTGCAATTAGTACAGCCGTCACCACTCACGAAGTTCCCATCGTCACATTGCTCAACAAGGCGTCGAACACCGTTCCCGCAAAAATCACATGCATCCGGGGTGCTGACATTTCCACCCATGCAGCTGTATCGAGGCTCAATTTGGCATGTTGAGTTGCAGCCGTCACCATTTTGAACGTTTCCATCATCACATTCTTCTTTGTTCGATATTTCAAGCGGACGACGCCCATCACCACAGCGAGTGCAAACATCGGTACCGTTTGCTGTTGGGAAACACTTGAAATCGACTTCGATTCTGCAAGAAACGGAGCATCCATCGCCAGACAAGACGTTCGCATCATCGCAAGCTTCGATACCAGCCCGCACACCGTCGCCACATTCTGTGAAACAAATATCCGATCTCGATGAAGATCCGTTCTGGCATCGGAAGCCTTTCTCAATATCGCAAAAAGCAGAACAACCATCACCCTAAATAGTCAAAAGACAAATTGAAACGGTTACATTAGCCCGATTTCCATCATCACAGCCCTCAGAAACCATTCGAAGACCATCACCGCAAACTTGGCATACATCTTTTGATGTTGCAGAGCCACCTCTGCACACGAAATTTGCAGAAGTTTCGACGATACAAGATGAAGAGCAGCCATCATTGCTGATTACGTTGCCATCATCACATTGCTCGTTTTGAAGGCCAGGCGGGCGAATGCCATCTCCACATCTAGTACAAATATCTCTGGTCGTCGAATTTCCACCCGCACATTCATATCCAATCTCGATTGCACACGAGGCAGAGCATCCGTCGCCTAGAAAGTGTAAGACTTAACACAACGCTTGCGGTACCTGAAAGAGTATTGGCATCATCACATTTCTCGGCTCCTGCACGTACGCCATCACCACAAGTAGTAGTGCACACATCTGGACCCCCATTTGCGATTCCAGAGCAACGGAATCCAGGATCAATTCTGCATTCAGAACATCCATCACCTAAGTCAGTGAATATTCAAACGAGAAGTTTGAACCTGATATTGCATTCTTATCATCGCACTTTTCGGATCCAAGGCGAAGGCCGTCCCCACACAAGGGTGAACATACATCTCTGGAAGAAGCTGTTCCTCCCTCACAAGTCCAACCAGCCTCAACAGTGCACTGTAAACTGCACCCATCATTTGAAATCGAGTTTCCATCATCGCAGATCTCTGTTCCAAACCTCTTTCCGTCGCCACAGCGGGTGCAATTGTCGGCTGTGCTTGGAGAACCTCCAACGCACTGATATCCACCCCCCACCTCGACAATACACTGGGAGTTGCACCCATCGCTATTCAGATTGTTTCCATCATCACATCCTTCGCTTCCAATTCTTCGTCCGTCACCGCATATGGGAGAACACAAATCTCTGTTGGCGACATTTAAAGCGCATTGAAATCCCCTGAAATGTAAGATTCGGACATTACAAATGACGATTCTATCAAGCACGAAGAGCTACATCCATCGTTGTCGTTCATGTTGCCGTCATCGCATTGTTCAGACCCTCTCCGGACGTTGTCACCACAAATTGCATTACACACGTCTTGAGAAGAAACATTTCCACCAGAGCAGCGCCAGCCCACTTCAACCACGCAGGAATTTGAGCATCCGTCATCTGATTCATTACCGTTTGAAATCAAAACTAGGTACTGGAGACAGTATTGCCATCATCACAACTTTCGCCGGGGTATCGCTTCCCATCTCCACAAATTGGACTGCATATATCTCTTGAGCTGACAGAACCATTACGACAAATGAATCCTGAATTGTCATCACAGCTAAAATGTTCTCAGACCTGTTTCAATTGTGCACAAACTCGAGCATCCGTCACCATTGATGGCGTTGCCGTCATCACATGACTCTCTCTGAATTCTTCGACCGTCCCCGCAAACCGAGGTGCATACATCGGGGCGCGATGCATTAGATATGCATAGAAACCCTGGTTCAATGCGACAACTAGGAGAACAGCCATCTCCGCTGAGCAAATTTCCATCATCGCATTCTTCGGCACCAGAACGACGGCCGTCGCTGCATACGGAGCAAACATCTCTTTGAGTTCCATTTCCTCCTGCGCACTGGAACCGACTTTCAACTTGGCAAACACCGCTGCATCCATCTCCCTACATGCGTCAGACAACCGAATTCAACTGTGAATCACATCAATGTTGTTCCCGTCATCGCAGATCTCAGCTCCAACCCTTGCACCGTCCCCGCATCGAGAAACACACATGGTACGGGCTGTCATGTTCCCTTGGGTACAATAAAATCCAGATTCGAAAGTACAATTTTTCGAACAGCCATCATTGTCTAGCAAGTTTCCGTCGTCGCATTCGTTATTAGCGACGATATTGTCTCCACAAACTGGTGTGCACGTATCAGCGCCAGTTGCAGAACTGTAAGAGCACTCGAATCCTGCAACAATTTTGCAACCAACGCATCCAGTTTTGTTTCCATTATCACATTGCTCGTTGTTGAAGTTGCCAGGGAGCCTCTTCGAGTCACCACAAAATGTGCAAAAGGTGTCGAAACGCCATCCTGCAACTCTTGCTTTATTCGTGCACTGTAGGCCGCTATTGGGCTCATTCCGGCATGTCGAGCTGCAACCGTCTCCATTTAATTTGTTTCCATCGTCGCACTGCTCTGATCCAAAAATGATGCCATCCCCGCACAGGACAAAACAAAAATCTGGAGAGGACGGACTGCCCCCTATGCATTGGTGCGCACGTTCAATTTGGCAAGTTGATGAGCATCCATCGTCGCTGGCAGTATTGCCATCATCGCAAGACTCGATTCCTAAGCGTCTGCCATCGCCACAGATTGGAGCACATGAGTCTGTTCCATTTCCGATTGGTTGACAGTTCCACCCACTGTCCACGACGCATGAAGGTGAGCACCCATCGTTTGGAACCAAATTTCCATCATCACAACCCTCGTTACCTTCCCTCTTGGCGTCACCACATGAAACCTGCTGAGGATCAAAAAACACAGCCGAAATACCAAGCTTTGCAAGAGAACATACAGCATGAGAAGAATTCAATGCAAGAAGGCGCGATCCCGTGTTGGACCAGCTTGACGACATCGTATCCCATATCGAACAGCTGCTCTTAACAAACACAGCCATTGTTCCATTCGAAACAGAGCCAACGCTAGATTGTGCAATGGGTAACGCGACAACCACATTCAATGTTTCAGCTATCGGATCGGCTGTACCAGCTCGAAACATCGAAATAGATAAAACGTCAGTGAAAAAGAGAGATGTCGACGTGGGAGGAGAAAATTTGATCATCGATACAAATGACACTACGTCGATGCTTGCAGAAGATGAAATGATGGTTGACAAAGATCCAGTGAGACTAGAAATTGGTACGAGGAGAGAGCATCCTCTTGCTAACAGAATTGCAGAACCTAGCTCTGCGCTGAGCTTGAATCTTCTCGAAGTTGTTGACAAGATCGAAGAATCCATAACAAGAACAGAATCACCTGATATTCGACCAGAAGAACGAGATCTAAGTACTTGAATCATCATGGAATCCACAGATGTAACTAAGGCAGCTATTTCTGCGGTTGAGGACTTCAATGCAGTCATCGTTGTTGGTGCCCCCATGGCAACAAAAACATTGTTTGCCAGCATCACAGCAAAGTTCACAGAATCAACACCAGCTATCCCTTGTGCAAATCCTGCACCTAAAACCCTAGCAATGGCAGCAACAGAAGATATTGCTGAGTTCGAAATCACATTCGAACTTTGAAGCAGCATTAACGAGACAGCTTGCAACGTTTCTTCAGCAGATGTCATTGTGATTGAGGTCTTCTGAAGAATCGAAAGAGTTGATTGCAGTAATGATTCGACATCAGTTTGAGATGATTGCAGAAGCCTTCGATTGGCCGTTCTCTTTGATGCAAGCGATAAGCTCAAGAAATTCAACGTTGACAAAGAGGACAGCCTTCTTGCTGCAACGACAGCCTCAGATAATGACCCGAATGCTGCAGGAATCGTTGTTGCAAAGGAGAAATTGAACATCGTCGTGGCGCCGAAAGCATCCGAAACAAACACAGCAAAAGAAATGACTTCAGGTGCAGATACGTATAGGGTCATTGAACTCTCCGTGGAAGTCTGCCCCCGCAAGTACCTGCCTTGAGACAAGTAGCTAGGCTGATAGGCCAACGGAGCATTAGCTGTGAGCCAATCAAGGCAAGTGATCGTGACCTCCACAAGATTAGATCCAGCTGCTCGTGAGGATTGGGCTGCGCTGCAAGCGCCAGGCTGAGGTGGTCTGTCGACAACAAACTTAACAACAGCTCTAGATGTTGAAGAAGTAGTCCCCTCGACAACCAACTCGAGTAGAACTCCTACAGGTGCAGATGCAATGATTCCTGAGATTGATACAGAATTAGATCCATCTGAAAATATCCTCGCAGTTCGTGAAACGTCAAGGATCCCAAGAGAGCTGCGCAAAGAGAATGAAAAGCTGGTATTTGCTTGATTGGATTGAACAGTCGCCACAAGCTCAGAGGAGGTGCTAAAAACCCGAAAACCATCGTCACTAGCTGTAACACCTCGTGACTGGGAGACTGACATTGACAAAACCGGAGAGGTTTTCGGCGAGATAGAAATTGCAACCTTCGCAACGCTAGTTCTCGAGTCTTTGCTGCATCGCAAAGAAATTTCATAATTACCATTCACTACCTGCGCGACCTCAGGAAATACTACTATCGGAGAGGATTCAAAAATGACAGTGCGTCCATTTGGTAATTGGCACGGTTCATTCGAGGAGCGAACAATGCAAGCCCATTTAAATGTTATTCCAGTAATTCCATCGGAGATGCTGTCTGGATCAAAAGAAGATGAAGCATCCAAGGAGATATCAGAGAGAGGAAGAGAACGATCATTGCCTCCTAAAATAGATGCTTGAAGCGGACTAGAGGCAACAGAAAATGTAAAATAGCCTTGAGACACCCGCGAAGCATCATTTGCTGCTGTCGCCTCAAGGGAAATGAAATAACGCATTCCAGCAGCAAGAGAATTGGGAGGGACATTCAAAACTGGTCCTCTTGCCGCTTCAAGTAGACCCTGAGGAAACATCGATGACGCAGAGGACTTCCAACGGAACGATAGGTCCCCAGGAGAAATCTCACAAGCACTAAAGCTTACTTGTGCGCTGAGGATAATTCTATCGGATCGGACGTACACGTCTGCCCCAGAAATTGCAACAGAAGGTGCTGTGACCCCCAATCTTGATACATTGAAGTACAGCGTTGTCGAGATTCCCATGAAATTGCTGACATCTAGCGAGAGCTGAAACGTCTTGTCTGCACTTGTTCCAAAGTCAAATGGCAGAAGAACCATTTGAGATTCAGCAACTGCCGTCAACCGATTCTGAAGTGCTTGATCATTGACGCAGCTCCACCGAAAAGTCAGAGGTCTTGCAGAGGACCCAACAAATGCGGCTGAAAATGAATCACACGAACTTATTACAGCAGGAGCTCTGACGAAACCTCTGGGGCTTTCAATCAGCGGAGGGATTCGTAAAGCCGTCTCATATGAAAACCTGGCATCAGAAATCGAATCAAACGACCGTAAGCCATTTCTGAAAACAAGAGTGATCTTTGCATTCGGAGTCACTGACGCAGCTCGTCCCGTAACAATGACAAATCGAAAAGGAGTTTCCCATACGCAGAATGGACTTAGGCCAAGCTGAGCCAACATCATGCTGCCAAACACTTGACTACAAGCCACAACTGGTGTATTGCTGCCTGCCATATCTGTGGATTGGTCGAAAGAGACAAATATCATCGATCCTGAAGGACTGAACACAGCAGTGGACAGAGCAGGCACGGCAACATACTGAAGGCTGCTCTGTACAGAGAATCTGGAGTCGGAGAGTAAGGACACCTGAACAAGTACAGTTGCAGTTCCAGACGCAAAAGACAAGCTGCTGATTGTTGGTGGTGTCACTGTAAACACTGTTGAAGACGAATCAGATCGAAGGATTCTAGTTGGTATTGTATTGACTGACTCAGCATAGAGGACTCGAAGCATGGAAGCGTCTTGCAGAACTGGAAATCCAAACAATTCAAACGTACTCAAGAATCCGGCCGATGAAGGTCCGACACAACCCGACAAGCATTTGATGCTGACATCGTCCGGTACTGCAAAGACAGAAAATACAACCCTCTCGTTTCTGAGTGAAATTTCGAACACATTTTCTCCATTAGAGAACACACCGCTAATCTTGAGCCTCGTTCGATCAAGATTACTGAACACAATCTCTGAGACAACAGCAGCGTTGGCTTGATCAACTGTTACAACGCAATCTGAAGGGTTGCTCACAAATGGGAAGTCGCCCAACGTAACCTCAAAGGGTCCTCCGGATACACGAATAAACGACGGTCGCTGCAAAACAAAAGGCGATGGACGGTACACAGACAACATACCGCTTACTTTGGTGGCTGCGAGCAAACCGTTGGGGACTCTTAATGGCACAACCGAAAGAGAGACACTTCCAAGCGACGCTTGAGCAGGCACAATGACTGACAATCTCGTCTCCTCAGTTGATGACGCCAGAATGCTACGAAGAGGGCAGACGGAGTCTCCTATGGAGACAAGAACATCCTGGGCTGAGCGCATGATCGGAAAGTTGGAGAGTGCAATCTGAAGCTCGGCATCTTGCCCAGATCGGATTGCTGTCGGATTTAACGAGATTAAAGAAGGAGTCGCGAATGAAGAAAACGAGAAGGAAAAATTGAAGGTAGCAACAAGAATGAATCCGTCGACTTTTCCGATAATCGAAAACGAGGGGGCAACAAATGCAACGACCATGTCGAAGTTATTCGATCGTTGTGCAGTCAACAATGAGCAAGCGCGGCCGCCCAACGTGACTGAGTAATCCGACATGGAGGACGGTAACGTGGCACCAAATATCGTCAAAGAAACAGTGTAGCCACCATTTTGAGGTCCAGATTGAGGTGCAACTAACAATGCTGGAAGTGTAAATGTGTACAATGCCTGCAGCGTGACTGGACCGGCGTCGTTGAACTCCAGCACGATGACGCATTGGACATCACCGATCACATCAGACGAAGGTGCCTTCGACGACAAACTCAATGTCCTCGATTGGGATGAGTACAAATCGGCGAACGCCATGACGATGTTGGAGAACCTGAATGAAATGGACCTTGGGCGGCTGCCTACATTTGCCACTATCACAGAGATATCATCACCGCCTCTCGCTGATCCGGCAGCAGGTGAAAACAGTTTGATGTAAGGAGAAATCGTAAATGTGAATTCAAATGAAGCGGAAGACGAAGCGGATGTGACCATGTAAGAAATTGTTACTCGGTTTGATGGAAGGGTCGAAGAGTCAACCGGAAGGGTCATTGACAATGACAAAGATTGTGAGATCGAATCATAACGACTCAACAAAACCCTTCCGGCGGAATTTTGAGCAGTGAATCCAGTCCCAGAGACGGAAACTGAGCCATTCGAAGCCCCAACTGAAACTGGCCAATTGGAAATCACAGCTTGAATTACATTTACCTCACCCGCAGGCCCACTTCGTGGACTTACCTGAGAAAATTGTGGGGTTGGACGGATGGACACAGAAACAAAAGAGCTGGCGCTCGCTGACGTATCCACATTCGTTACCGTCACTGAAAACCTCCCGATTGCAATAAACGCCGGAAACAAACATTGCAGCCGCACAATTTTGTCCCCTTGTGGCGCGATTATTCTTGTAGTCGTGATGGACTGAGTGGTAGCTTTGGAAGAGCAGCGCAACTTCGACAACGGTGATGAAATAGGAACAGGAATATCCATAAGCTCAATAGTCACAAGGCGTGATGGTGACGAGGGAAGCTCCACAAAAAATTCAGAAGGAGTTATCAGCCGGATGACAGGATCTAATCTGGGAATCTCTTGGAATGAAAAAAGAAAAATGGCAGCAGTCGGAATTCTTGTGGAAGACAAGACTGCGCGAACTACACCAGCCGCTGGCTGTGCAGGTGTCGAAAACATTATCTGCGTATCTGCGTTTTCAAGCCTCGCAGCAGAAGTTATTGTCGCCAAAGTTGCTCCAAACTGAAGGAGGAGATCTGATTGAAAAGAGAAAAATAAATCCTTCACAAAAACCTCAACTAGAGTGCGCCCAATCACTGGACCAGATGTGACGTTGATGGCAATAATTTGTGGTACTCTGAAAGAAGTAGGTTCTCGACAGTATTCGGGCAGACAAGCCTCCACTATTGGTGGCGAAGCTTGAAGGAGGCTGTAGTCTGGGAACTGTCCAGACCGCTCGCGATTGCAGTAGTCAGGATAGTCACAGGCTGCGACGTAGACAAACGATGATCTTAACGAAATGGGTTGGTTTCTCGAATCGTTGAAGAGGACAAACACTGACGCAACAGCAATTTTTTGGGACTTTGGGGCGACAACTACAACCAGCGCATCCGTTCGAGATCTTGTCAGCGAAACAATCGATGCCGGCACGCCATCGACGGTTACACCAAGGAATGTTTCAAGAGGGGTGCTCAGAGCAATGCCGGAGAGAAACAAAGACAACGGAAACGCTCCAGTGACAGGGCCAGAGCTCGGGTTGATTCCCCGAATAGCTGGAATGGAGGAATCGACAAATTGAATCTCCTCGATAATGCCTAGCGAAGGAATGTTCAGCATGTAACGACCGGCGGAAGGAACGGACGGAATCGCAATAACGAATGCCAGAGTTGAAGTAGTTTCTGAGTAGATTGGAGATGATATTCCTAACCTGCTCACCACAACTCTAACGGAATCCGAAAGAGTCGCAGATGAGACGGCTGAAACGACCGACTGCCGTACATTGGCAACAGACATTGCAATCTGGCCCCCACTAGAGAAATCAAGAGACCTTGGCGAAATCGATCTTGTGGTCGGTTGCTGTGAAAGAACAACATTGATTGATGATGTTGCCGACGCTCCAGAGGAGTACGATTTGACAAGTACTTGTTGGGATCCAGGCAAAAGAGGAGGAACAAGAACCGAAATAACAAAAGACCTTGGCGAGCTCGTCACTATCGAAACATTTCTAGATGGTATGAAGGTAGTTCCAAGGGACAAAAAGAGGTCTGCTGTTGTTGGTGATGAAGCAAAATTCTGCAACGCAATCAAAATGCGGACGCCGCCAATGTCAGTGACCGACGAAGGTGAAATAGACGAAACAGCAGGCAATGCCGGAACCACATCGACGATAAATGAAACAGTCTGCAGCAATGACGCAGTGGGCATAATCGAAACTGTCACTGTGGTAGTTGAAGTTATCGACAATGATGGAAGAACAACGGATAGAGAGGTGGAGGCAGCATTAGAAAACGCGATTGAGTCCACTGATCCTACACTTCCACCCGGTGAGACCTGCACCAAGACCTGCGCAGGATTACTCACAACAGGGAAATTTGAAATAGCTATCATCAATGGGTCAGGCTTGAAAGAGGAGATCCGTAACGGAAGCTGGGATGTGATCCTGGTGCTTTGTTGGTCAATGTATTCAAACGCAGACTCTCCAATGTTGCTATCGACGGACACAAATACTGTAACCGACTTCTCCTTCGACGCAGGAGCCACAACATCAACAGTCAGACTTTGGCCAGTGAAAGAGACTCCCTGCACCACCGCAGCAATGGCGCCAAATCGAACAACGGTAGTTGCAGGACTCCTTCCAATATTGGATCCAATAATTCTCACTGGGTATCCTCCACTTCCAAATCCAGTTGACGGCGTGATCGATTCTACTTGGAAACGAGCACCATCCACTAGCAAAAGGGAAAAAGCACCTACAGCACCAGGAACAGCACTATTGTACACAAGACCACTTGTCAATCCAGCAGGGAGTGCGGAGGGAACCATAAACGTGACGAAAGACCCTTCGGAACTCCGACCAAACGAAACAACAGAAGAGGAGGATCTCCCAAAGATGACAACAGGCATCTCTGATGCGGTTCGGGGTAAAATAAAATTGAGCAAGGAGAGAGAAATAATCGTGTTCTCGCCGAAGGATGCAGAAGATGGAAAAACTTTGCTGACTACAGGACTTGGCTGCGTCCTGAACTCTAGCTCAAAAACAACAGACCGGATGGCTCCGCTTGACACTTGAGCAGCCAGCGAGAAAGATCTGATTCCAGCAGAAGACACTGGAGGAACTGAAAAAGTAAACAGAAGGATGCTTCCAATTGTATTCAACGATGTGATATTCACCATTGAAATCGTTAAGCTTCCAACAGTCACGAGAGCAGAGCTTGGAACCATGTCAAAATTGTCTATCCTAACGGAACATGAGACCCCTCCAATTGTAGAAACGACCGAGGGCGTAACACTCACGACAGAAAGACTTGAGGATGGATTCACAGCGATAGAAAACGAAACGGTTTGATTGCCCGAGGACAGCATGAGCAGCAGAGATGCGGTCAAATTTCCTACCGCTGACGGAGAAAACAGCATTTCAACAAGAGCAGAGGTTGTCGACAATGTTGACAAAAGGGTACTTGCTCTTGTGATGGCCAAAGAAGTTCCAGATGAAGTGAGAATAATGCGGCTGACGTCAAGAGACTCCGTCGCCTTGATATTCGCAATTGCAACAGTTACGAGGGTCGTCTGCCCTTGCGGAGCAACGGCAGGAGAAACATAACTAATAGATGGTCGGAAAGGGTTAACGTAAAGAATACGAAACGATGCTACATTCTTCGAGTCTGCTAATGGGGTGATGAAGACAGATTGGATTCCCTCGGTTCGAATGGGTGCTCTAAAAGCAACTTGAGTGGCTGAAAACGCAGAAGTCAACGAAACGATGGTAACATCTCGACGCGAATCACTTGCCAATTCGCCGACAGCAAAAACAATGTCAGGATTGGAGGCAGAGACTCGTCTAAAGTTGGACAACGCAACAGAAAGAACGGTCGAACCGTCAATATTGGCCTGGGAAGCGGATAAAAACGAGACAACAGCAGGACCTGCTGGAAGAGGAACCACTGCCATCTTGAAGGAGCAGCGCCGCGTTCCAACTTGGAGAGTGCCCACAACAGGACCAGCGCCAAGTTGAGGGAGCGTGATATTGCATTGAGATAATCGCCCTTGCGAACCTGCACAAGAGCGTACAAAAGCATTCAAGAAGGATCCAGATGAAGACACAAAAACGACGAGAACATCGGCTGCAGTCGTCGCCAACGGAGCGTTAGTGAACGCAATAGTAATGTTTTCGCCAGCAACAGAGTAAACTGTGTCAGTTGACATACTGATGACTGCAAGTGGAGACGGATTTAAGAATGTAAATGAAAACGACGCAACATTGCTTGGGGACACGACGGACGAGATGGTCACTACAACATTGCCGGAACATGTTGGATCCAGAGGGCAAAGTGGTGGACTCAAAACAGACAATGAGATGATATCTCCAAGAGAAGAAATGGATTGAACAATACCACTACTCTCGCCGAATTTGACTATCACATCTGATATCCGACTTGTTAAAGTAAACTTGCTCAACGAAATCGAAATAATATCACCACCAGTTCCCAGTCCACTGGTCGGTTCGACGGACTCAATGGCAGCAGGCCCGTACAGCACACCTTGAAGTGAAAGTGCTAGAGCAACCGTGCTGGTCGGCAAATTTGAGAAATGAAGAGAGCAGAGGGCGACCTGCGAGACGTTTGAAGGGAATCCAGACGCAACGAAACCAACACAAAGAACTGCTTCCGATGTTGACGGTTGATTTATTGCAGATCCGAGGAGGGACGCCAACGCTGAAATGCCCTGACGGCCGTACCTAAGAACAAAAGAAGAATCAGATAGAAGTTGCTGCAGTTGAGTAGTACTTCTGCCTAGGATTGACGCAGCAACCGTCACAGTAGATCCAGACGTATTCAACCGACAAGTGACTGAAATCATGCTCGTGCTCGCTGATAACTCCTCGGAAGCCGGGACTCCTAAAACAGCAACAACGAATGCATCAGATGAAACGACAGGCACCTTCGATGGGGCAGACGCAAGCAAGCGCATGTTAGAGTTACTGAGAACCAAGAGGCCAGATGCAACGATGGCGCCATCTTGATCAGGAATTGTAGAGAGAACTTTGATTTCCTCACTTCCCGTTGTTGAAGGACTGTAGACAGCTGACAAAGTAGAAAATGTGCCGAAAGAAGGCTGTGCTACCGCAGTGACAATTCGATTCGAAATAAACACCGACAGGAGACGTGGGGAATCAAGGATTCCAATCACATCAATGGCAATGGCTGCTGGAGATCCAACTACAACTGTAGAAGGAGATATACGGACAATTCGAAGAGGAGGGGGTTTCGAAATGACAAATGGGGCAGAAAGAGATAAAGCCGATCCCATTGACAGAGTAAGAGTACGGTTTCCTGCTTGCAGCTGCATCGTTGAAAACTTCACCATCAAAGTCAGTTTGAGAGCGTCAAAAGCAGTTGAAAGTATTGGCATGCTTTTTCCACCAATAGAAATCGTAACTGATGAGGAGTCGAATCCTGAAGGTGGCTCAAAATTTTCTACAGCAACCTCAACGACAATTCCGGGCAATGAGAGACACTCAGACGGTCGAACAGAAGCGATGAAAGATTGAGAGACGTACTCGTATGTGAATGACAGGCTGCTGTTGTTGTCCAAGATAGTCACTGACACGGAAACATTACCAGCAGCTTGAGCAGGAGGCACAAGAAATGAGAGGGTGCCAGAGGGTTGAGCCTGCACGAACACCGCATTCTCTGTCATCGAGGCGGCAACTCCGTTGAAGAGAACCCGAAAAGAAGACGTGTTCACGACGGCACTCGGGAGATTGACAAACACAAGAGACATCGCATTTCCTCCCCTGACAGGTCCCTTTCCACTTGGACGCACAGCAGACAATGACGAAATGACGGGGGCCTCAAGCATGTACGGAATTTCAATAACGCCCCGCGACGGCGCAGAAACGGCAGCGATCCGAATGGTTGAGAGTCCTGCTAAGGAAATGGGGAGGGAAGGGACCAAAATTCGAATTGAACTCGTTATGCCTGAGCTTATCACTTCCGATGGCACCTCGTAGGCAGCGCCAGAAGACGTTAAAAGAGTCACATTCGCTCTGGACCCTGTTGGAAAGCCTTGTACTAAAACAACGATGGATGCATTTACCGAAACCAATGAAGACTGAGCAGAGACTGAAGTCAAGGTCAGAACGAATCCAAAGTCAATGAAGTTGGTCGAAGAAGAAGGGAAAGAACAAGCTGTCAGTGTGCAAGCACGAACTCTGGCAAAATATCGCTGCCCTCTCGGAAGCGTGTTTAAAGAAACGGAGGAACGATTTCCTTCTGCCTCCATTTGGATGACACCATTGAATGACGAATCCAATGAAAACTCGACGACATACCGGTTCACACTGACCAACAGACCTTGAGCTTGACCAGGTATGCTGACTACAGGAGGAGCCCATTTGACGAAGGACGTTGTTCCACTTTCGACAAATTCAACATCACGAGGAATGAACTCCGAAGGGAATCGTGCAAAGTTGTTAAAAGGAACAGCTAACGAATAAATTGATGACTCCAGAGACAAAACGATGTCTCTTGGCGCAACAACGACGTTGCTGACTTTGCAAAGAGCAGAACTGTCAGACACCCACAAACTCGCCTCACAGGAAGTCCCTCCAACTCGCCCTCGTATACTGTAGTCTGCGACCCCAAACCCACTACCCGCCACAGTCAACGAGAATTGTCCAGCTGCAATGCCTCCGGACAACACTGCCAGCACATTGGAAACCAAAAGAGAGCTAAATGAAAAAGCTCCAGAAGAAAAGACTGAGAAAGAGCCTGAAGTTATGACAACATCCCGTCCCCCCCCCACTCCCCCTCCAACTTTGCAGACAGCAGCACTGTCAGACACCCACACACTCGCCTCGCACGCAGTCCCTCCCACCCGTGCTCGAACACTGTGGTCCGCCACTCCGTACCCACTCCCAA